>DATKCX010000341.1:0-15023 GCA_035512975.1 Ilumatobacter sp. | reverse complement strand
GTGAAGACACCACCGGCGATCCCGGTCAGCTCGAGCGTGAACGGTTGGCCGTGGCGGCGAGCCCATTCGGCGACGACGTCGGTAATGATGCGGCCGTCGTGCTCGGCAGTGAGCACGAGTTCGGTGCCGGTGGCTCGGGCGGTGTCGATGCGGTGCATCCATACGTCGCGGAGGTAGATGATGTCGATGAGGTAGCCGAGCGTCCACTTCTCGACCACCGGGGCGTCGATGCCGATCTTCATCGCCCGCATCGGGCGCGGTGTTCGAGTGCGGCCCTTGACGGTCTTCGGCGCGACGCGTTCGAGCCGTTCGATGAGTTCATCGGGGGAGAGGGCTTCGCGTTCGGCGACCTGGATTCCGGACAGCCCCGATTCGAGCGAACCGCCCAGATCCTTTCGGCGTTTGCGGCCGGCGCGCATCTGATGCATGTTCTCACGCATCGACGCGCCTGCCTCACAGGCGCCGAGCACATGGAGCCACATACGACGGACGTCCCAGTCCGGGCAGTTCGTCTGGGTGGACCATTGATCCGCGGTGAGCGTCCGCAGGAGTGCCAGATCACGTTCGAGTTCGGTCGTCTGGAGGGCCATCGCTTCCCGGTGCTCGATCGACGGGATGCTGGTGACGTCGGTGATCGACAGAGCGGTCATACCTTCTCGCTTTCGGTGTTGTCGTGCAGTCGGGCGTCGGCGAGCAACATGTCGACGGCGCGATCGATGAGGCGTGTCCAGCGGTCTCCGCCGGGGTCGTTGGAGATTTGCTGGTCGGTGAGGCCGGTCATCATCGCGGTCCACAAGTCGAGCGTTTCCTGGTCACGTACGCCGATGGTTGCCAGTCGCTCCGTCATCTGCTCGTACGCTTGCACCGCCACCGCGTAGCTCTGCGTCGAGGGCGTGAACTCGGGGATGGTGCGCTGGAACAGCAGCTGATAGCGGACCGGGTCGGTCACGCAGAAGTCGACGAACGCGTGGACGCCTCGTCTGGCCGCACCGATCAAGTTTAGGATAATGCGCTCCCAGGAGTCGAATGTCAAGGGGATCCTGCGTGACGGCCTGGCTGGGCGACGCGAGTTCAAGCACACAGATGGCGGGCCGTCGACGGCACGTGCACGGGCCACCGAGTAGAACGTTCACAGTGACAAGCGTGTCGAAGTGGGTGCCGGGACTCGCCGTGGCTCGGGAATACGACCGATCCTGGCTGCGCCACGATGTCGTCGCGGGCTTGGTCCTGACCGCGGTGCTGATTCCGGCGGGCATCGGCTACGCCGAAGTCTCCGGGCTGCCTGCGGTGACGGGGTTGTACGCGACGATCGTGCCGCTGCTGGCCTACGCGCTGTTCGGCCCGTCACGTCTGCTGGTGCTCGGCCCCGATTCCGCGCTCGCCCCAATCATCGCGGTCTCCGTCGCCCCACTGGCCGCGGGCGACCCCGATCGGGCGGTGGCGCTCGCCGGGCTGCTGGCACTGATGATGGGAGTCCTGCTGCTACTCGGCGGTCTCTTCCGATTGGGGTTCGTGACCGATCTGCTCTCGAAGCCGATCCGGCTCGGGTACCTCAACGCCATCGCCCTCGTCGTCATCATCGGCCAGTTGCCCAAGTTGTTCGGCTTCTCGTTGGACGATGGCTCGGCGGTCGATGAGGTGCGAGGTTTCGTGGCGGGTCTGTTCGAGGGTGACGGCTCGGCGCTCGCGTCCACGCTCGGGACCTCGGCGCTGGTCGGGATCATCGGCATCGGGATCATGTGGAGTCGCGCCGCCGGGGTGGTCGCGGCCGTGGTCGTCTCGATGGTGGCGACCGCTGTCGCAGGATGGCGCGACGACGTGTCGGTCGTCGGCGTGCTGCCATCCGGATTGCCCGCGCCCGCATTGGATGGGCTCACATGGGGCGACGCATGGTCACTCGTGGGCCCGGCATTCGGCATCGCGCTCATCGCGTTCGCCGACACGAGTGTGTTGTCGAGGGTGTTCGCCGTCCGTCACGACTACCGGGTCTCGGGGGATGACGAGATGCGGGCGATCGGCGCGGCGAACATCGCTTCCGGCGCATTCGGCGGCTTCCCGGTGTCGGCGTCCTCGTCGCGCACTCCGGTTGCCGAGCAGGCCGGCGGTCGCACCCAGCTCGTCGGTGTCGTCGGGGCCATGGCGCTCGTGGGTTTCATCCTGTTCGCACCAGATCTGACGAGCTACCTGCCATCGTCGGTGTTGGCCGCGATCGTGATCGTTGCTGCATCGTCACTGGTCGATGTCCACACGTTCGCAACGTTGCTGCGCGTCGACCGGCTCGACGCGGCGCTCGCGGCCGTTGCTTTTCTCGGCGTGGTCCTCGTCGGCGTATTGGAGGGCATTGTGATCGCGGTGGCGTTGTCGCTGATCGCCTTCGTCAACCAGGCGTGGCGGCCGTACCGGACGGAACTCGGACGACGTCACGGTGTCCGTGGTTACCACGACCTTTCCCGTCACCCGTACGGAGAGGTGATCGAGGGTGTTGTCATCGTGCGGTTCGACGCGCCATTGTTCTTCGCCAACGCCGGGCTGTTCGCCGAGTATGTTCGCTCGTGCATCGCTGACCGGGAGGCGGTGAAGTACGTGATCCTCGCGGCGGAACCGATCACGAGTGTCGACTCGACGGCAGTCGACGAACTCGTGCAGCTCGACGACGCCCTCGCCCGAGCAGGGATCGAGTTGGTGATCGCGGAGATGAAGGGCCCGGTGAAGGACGATCTCGAACGTCGCGGTCTCGGTGCCCGTTTCGGCCCCGACCGCTTCGCCCCGACGGTGGGGGCTGCCGTGGATCGCATCACCGGCTCCGAGCGCGGCGACATCGGTCGCCCGTCCGATCGCAGCTGAACGCTTCCAGTTCAGGGATCGGCCTGCGTGCCGCTAGACGGTTCTTTGCTTCGTGATGACCAGGCTTCCGTCCGGTTGTCGGCGGAGGGTGATCTCGTCGGTCTCGTCGACCACCCTGGAGCCGAGGTCATAGCGAGCCTCGAAGACGATTCTGCTCTCGTCGACGCCGGGACCGGCCAGGAACCGCACGTCGCTGAGTTCGAGGGTGGTGTTTTCCCAGTAGGAGACGTAGCTCTCGAACGTGAGGTTGCGGTCGTCGCGAAACTCGGGGCTCAACGACTCCCACGTGGTCGCATAGTCACCGGCGTCAATCCTGTCGTAGTAGTCGGTGACAAACGCCACCGCCTCGCTCTCGTCGGCCGGACCTGCTGCTGCTGCTTCGTCGCTCGCCGCCGTTGTCGTGGGCTTCGGAAGCGGTTCAGTCTGAACAGGCTGGGCTGGAAGCGGTTCGGTTGCGACCGGTTGGGTCGGAGGCGGTTGGGTTGGGACCGATTCGGTTGCAACCGGCTCGGTTGGAACCGGCTCGGTTGGAACCGGCTCGGTTGGAACAGGTTGGCTTGGAAGCGGTTCGCTCGCAAGCGACGTCTCTGTCGCGACCATGGACTCGCTGATCGCCGACGCGACGGAGACCTCGGATCGGGCATCCCCTGCCCTCATGGGCCGCGTGGCGGCCCAGATCGCCGCACCCATGAGCACCAGCAGCCCAGCGAGCGCCACCACCATGAGGTTGGAGGGTCGCTGGGATTCACGACGGACGGCCACAGGTGCCGCCGGCACCAGAAGCGTCGACCCGCGACTCGTCTCACGACCGCTCGATGGCGACGAAACAGTGTTTGGCGTGGGTGCCCGGTCATGGTTGGAAGCGACCGTTCCTGGCGGAATCCCCTTCAGTGTGGCCATCTCCCTGCGTATCTGCCCGGCGAAGTCGGCTGCAGACGGTGGTCGGAGCGCGGGGTCCTTCGCCAACGCCGACTCGATGAGCTCGGCGACGCCCCTCGGAACCGTCTCGGGCAACGGCGGCGGTGGGTCGTTGACATGAGCGAGGGCGAGAGCGAGGGGCGTGTCTCGCTCGAACGGCGGACGGTCTGCGAACAACTCGTAGGCGACCACCGCCAACGAGTAGATGTCGCTCGCCGCCGTCACCAGGCCGCCGGTCGCTTGCTCAGGCGAAACGTACGCAGGCGTGCCGATCATCTGGCCGTGTTCCGTGAGCGGTGCCGACGTCAAGGCGCGGGCGATGCCGAAGTCGGTCACCTTCACGGTGCCGTCATCTCGCACCATGAGATTGCCCGGCTTCACGTCCCGATGGACGACTCCGGCTACGTGCGCCGCGTGCAGCCCCTCAGCGGCCTGACAAAGGATCGACAGCTTGGTCACGGTTTGCAGGCCGGGCTGCTGGGTCATGAGTTCCGACAGTGGTTGCCCACGCACCAGCTCCATCACCAGGAATGCCAGCTCAGGCGTTTCGCCATAGTCGTACACGGTGGCGATGCCGTGGTGGCTCAATTGGCTGGCGTGACGGGCCTCGGCGCGAAAACGATCGAGGAACGTCGATGCGGTTCGGAGCTCTTCCTTCAGGATCTTCACCGCGACGCCTCGGTCGAGCAGCTCGTCGTGTGCCTCCCAGACCTCGCCCATGCCGCCGACGGCAATGCGCCGGATCAGCACGTAGCGGTCGCCAAAGACAGCATTCGGTTCCGGCATCACGATGCTGGTGTACCCCATGCGGCCGCTGGGTAATCCTCACTCGACGGATCAGCATTGGAGAACTGGAACACGTTGCTCGGCCCTGTTGGAGCGTCCACGACCGCTCGGCACTGGCGGCCCGGAAACTCCGTCATACCGGTTGCCTGAGTCGATCGGTCGAAACCCTTTTACTGGTTCTCGGGGACGAACTGGCTCGCCACGAATGCCGCGCCCTGGGGATCTTCGATGGTGGTGGTGCGGACCCACGGCAGGTTGGTCGGCTCGCTGAGTACCTTGCCACCCAACTCCTTCGCCTTCGCTGCCGCTTCGTCGGCGTCGTTCACCGCAAACGTGATCCCCCAGTGCGCAGCCGTGGTCGTGTCGTCCGACTCGATCTGCGCAATGCTCGCGACCACGTTCTCGAACCCGGAGGGAGCTCCCATTTCGGCCATCCGGTCCCGCATGCCCGGGTTCAGTTCCTCGAGGAAGTCGCCGTAGGCGGGAATCGCCCACATCGACGCGCCAGGACCGAGTTCGAGTGTCTCCCAACCGAACACGGCACCGTAGAACTCCTTGGCGCGTTCGAGGTCGCGGGTGTACAAGTCGTTGAAGTTCACTCCGCCGTGTTCGTTCACCGCCAGAGCGCCCCGGTGCCGTTCCGGCTGCCACACGGAGATCACCGCGCCTTCGGGGTCGGCGAACGTCGCCGTCCGACCGGCGTCGAACACGTCGAACGGCTCGTTGATGATGGTGGCACCTGCCGCCTTTGCCTTGGTGATTGTCTCGTCGGCGCTTTCGACCCACACGTAGGTATTCCAGATCGCAACCGACGGCGCACCCTCGGGGATCGAGCCGAGCGCAGCCGTATCGCGGCCGTCGATCGATGCCATGAAGTAGTGCCCCGGGGCACCCTCGGGCATTCGGTCGTCACACGTCCAGCCGAACAATCCGCTGTAGAACGTGGCGGCCGCCGCCGGGTCGGGGTGAACGGCGTCCGCCCAGCACGGCACGCCCGGGATGTAACGGTCTCGATCAGTCATCGCTGTCTCCTCATCGTCGTGTTGACGGCCCTGGTGCCGTCGGTGGACATCGACGAACCTACGCCCCGACCCGGTCAGATTCTGTCCGCAATTCGAACGATGCTCGACCGAAGGGATAGTGCCTGGCATTATCCCTTCGCCTGGCACTGTCCCTTCAACGCGCAGGGGCGGCGAGCGGCATGGCGAAGGTGCTGCGCTGCATGCGCTCGGCATCGGCGGCGCACACCGGTGTGCTCCAGAGGTAACCCTGACCGTGATCGCAGCCGAGTTCCATCAGCTGTTCGAGCTGCCGACACGTCTCGATTCCCTCGGCGACCACCTCGAGTCCGCAACTGTGAGCGAGGGTGATGATCGATTCGACGATCGCAGTGTCCTCGCGCACATCGCCGAGCCCGGAAACGAAACTTCGGTCGATCTTCAGCGTCTCGACAGGAATGCGACGCAGATACGTCATCGACGAGTAGCCGGTACCGAAGTCGTCCATCGACAACTCGGCGCCGATGAGGCGAAGTTCAGCGATCACGCGGGCCGAGGCGTCGAGATCTGTCATGACCGCCGTCTCGGTGATCTCGAGCGTCAACGCCGCCGGTGGCAGACTGGTGTCGGTCAGGATGTGCCGCACCCGTCGGGGAACGCTGCGTCGCACAGCTGTCGCGCCGACACGTTGACGGCGACCGCAGCACGGCAACCACCGGCACCAGGTCGTGCGCGCCATGTTGCCGTTTGTCGGCAGGCCTGCTCCAACACCCAGTCGCCGATGTCGTTGATGAGCCCGATCTCTTCGGCGAGCGGGATGAACTCGGCAGGACCGACAACACCGAATCGGCGATTGTGCCAACGGGCGAGCGCCTCGAACTTCGTGACCTCACCGGTCATCAGATTCACGATGGGTTGATACGCCACCGACAACTCGTCGCGCTGAATGGCTCCACGGAGTTCCTCGTCCATCTCGGAGCGGTGCTGCGTCGACGCCTCGAGCGCGTTGTCGAACAATGAGATCCCGGTGCCGTCGGTGCCGCCAGTTCGCTTGCTGTGGTAGAGGGCGATGTCTGCACGGCGGAGCAGGTCGATCGAGGTGATCCCGGGTTCAGCGTTGACGAACGCGATCCCCATGCTGCCCGCGAGCCGATACTCCACTCCAGCGACATCGACGGGGCGATCGAGACCACGCTTCACGTCGTGAGCAATCTTGATCGCCTGTTCGGAGCTGCTGAGGTCTTCACACAACACGACGAACTCGTCGCCTCCGAGTCGGCACAACAGGTCGTGTGGACGCACGCTGGAAGTCATCAATCCGGCGACCGCGACCAGCGCGCTGTCGCCCGCAGGATGCCCGTGCCGATCATTGATCTTCTTGAAGTCGTCGAGGTCGATCAGGATGATTGCGACCGATCGTGACGATTCCTCGCGTCCAGACAGCGCGTCGCTCAATCTGTCTGCGAGTACGAGTCGGTTGGGCAGACCGGTCAGGGCGTCGTGTTTCGCCTGGTGCTCGAGCAGCTGATGGACTTCGTCACGACCGGCCAATTCACTGGCCATTGCGGCGACGACGAACGCGGCGACGAGCGCGATCGTCAGAAAGATCTGCAACCTGATGACGTCGGTGGACCCGTCGCCGGCTGCGAAGGGTCCAAGGCCCACTGAGGTCGCGAGACCGGGCCGACATGTCAGCCGCTGGCCGTGACGAAGCTGTTGCCGTCCGCCGCCTTGGCGGCGTACATCGCGTGATCAGCGGCTGCCAGCAGTGCCTCCGCCGTGAGCGGCGCAGTGTCGTCACCCCAGGTGACCACGCCGATCGAGGCAGTGATGGACAAACTTCCGTCTGGATTGCAGGCGATCCGTAGCGCCGAGATCAACCGCTGTGCGATGAGGTGCGCCGTTGCCTCGGTCGCCCCGGGCATCAGTACAGCGAACTCGTCGCCGGAGAGCCGCGCCACCACGTCGTTGGTGCGCACGGATCCGCGTATCGCCTCCCCTACATTGACCAGCAGTTCGTCGCCGGCGCGGTGGCCGAGTTGATCGTTGACGGCTTTGAACTTGTCGAGATCGATGAACAGCAACGCTCCGGGCGTGTCGAAACCGAGGCCGTCATCGAGATGGCGGGCAAACAGGCTTCGGTTGGCAAGCCCTGTCAGGTGATCGTGCGACGCGTCGTACGCGAGTTGCGCCCGCGATGCCTCCAATGCTTCGACCAGGTTCGACATGCGGGCGAGCACCAACAGGAACGAGATGGCGGTTGCGCCCACCACGAGTGGTATTTGCGTCGACTGGGCCGAGTCTCGCTCGGCGATGAGGAGCAGCGGCGTCACCAACGCGGCGACCGCGAGGAATGCAAGGCGCAAGGGGCCGAGAGATGGGTCGACCGATGGCTGTGGCTCCCCGATCCGACCGACGCTGGGGTCGAGCGCGCACACTGCTGCGGCGACATAGGGCACCAGATAGATGGCGTCGACCACGCCGCCTGATTGATAGTTGCCGTGCAACTGACTCAGTACGAAGCCGACGTCGGCGACGAACATCGCGAACAGTCCTCCGGCCAGCCACACCAGCGCCGCGGGCACCTGTCGCCACGACCCTGAAGCACCCGACAACAGTCGGATCAGCACCGCCAGACACAACAGATCGCCCAACGGGTACGAGCCGGCGACCAGTCGTTCGAGTGTGGTCGAGCCGCTCTCGGTGGCATATGGATCGATCAGATAGATCCAGCCGACGACGGCGCTCGGAACCAGCACGATGGCAGCGTCGATGAGAGCAACTCGATCACCGTCGGGGCGCGCGCGCCGCACCAACCCGGAAAGTCCACCCGCCATCAGCGGGTACCCAGCGAGATAGAACACATCGGCGACCGACGGGAACGGCTCGATCGCGAAGACGTACTCGTTCAACGAAAACATCAGATCGCCGAGGGCGAAAGCAATCAGTCCGCAGCCGATGCTCACCCACGGCAGCGTGGCCGTTCCGTTGCGGCGCACACCCCAGAAGAAGCCCACGACGCTGCCCCAGCAGACGAGTTGAAACAGCACCTCGCCGAGAACGCCGTCGGCAAGGACGTAGCCGACCGCGGCTGCGCATACAACCAGGCCGGCGCAGGCATGGCGACCGCCGGCACTCCGCCGCTTCGTGATGTGGTTCACATCGCCCTATCGACAAGGAATCGTCAGTTCTTGAGTTCGACGACCCACGGCAGAACTGGTCAAGACAGGCGGGTCACCCGAACCGTCTTGTCGGTCAGTATGGCCTGGCCAACGAACGTGGCAAAGGATGCATCGGCGGCGTCGCGTCCGTACCCGATGCGCACGAAGTCAGCGGGACGCGCCATGCCGGTGGGGTCGAACAGCCACCATTCACCACCGAGGTACGCCTCGAACACGCCGTGAAAGTCTTGCGGCTCAACGCCTTTGCCGTACCCCGACACGTAGCGGGCCGGTACGCCAAGCGCACGGCACAGTGAAATTCCCACATGAGCAAAATCGCGACACACGCCGGCGCGTTGCAGCAAGACGTCGGCCGTGCCACTCGACGCGTCGGTGGAACCTGCCGCATAGGTGAGCTCCGACGTCACCCAGTTGCTCACCGACTGCACCCGAGCGAATCCCGGCTCGAGTTCGCCGAACAAGCGGTCGACGAGGTCGTACATCTTGTCGGATTCGCAGTACCGGCTGGGGTTGAGATAGGGGAGTAGGTCAGCCGGAACAGCTCTGAACGCCGTTTCCGGCAGCTGGGACGGATCGATCGGGTTGGGCTGGACTTCGACGACAACGTCATAGGTGAGCGTGAACCAACCCGGGTCGACGTCGACGCGGATCAGCTGATGGGTACCGCCTTCGCCGAAGGGGACGAGTTCGAACGGCAGTGCTGGGTTGAGCGACACGTTCTCTTCGACGATGTGTTGGCGTTCGGTACGTGCCGCGACGACGGCGAACGCGAACGACGCAGTGCTGCCAACGTCGTACTGCAGTTCACAGTGAACTGAGAGCACACTGGGGTCGGTCAAGGCAGCTCCGACGCGTTCGGTGCAGAATCAGCGGGTGGTGGCGGCGGATCCTCTGACCCGAGGAGACGAGACGCCCACTCGTTGGGCAGTTCACGAACCACCTCGGCGAGTCGGCTTTGCCAGTGATCGTGCACTGGAGCAAGGTCGTCAACGGTGAAGCGTCCCTTGTGGAAGTTGACTTCGGCGGTTCGCATCACCGCCACGTCGACCGGGAAGTCGACGTCGGTCACGCTCGTACGAGTGGCATCGAACGCCAGGTAGGCGAGCTGCAGGGCTTCATCGATCGGCGTGTTGTGTCGCAACAGCCGATCGAGAATCGGCTTGCCGTAGAACGATCGGCCGATCACGAAGTACGGCGCGTCGGTGGTGACATCGACCCAGTTGCCCTCGGGAAAGACCTCCAACACCACGGGTTCCTGGTCGCCGGGCAGGCGACCGGCGAGGATGGCGTGCAGGTTGAATCTCAGCCCACCGCGAACGAGACTCGCTTCGTCCTCGTCGCGAACCGTTCGCAACAGCGCACCGAATTCACTGGCCAACTGATGCATCCGGTCGCACCTCACGGTTCCGTCGGCGAGCGCATCTTCCAGCCGAGCGACGATCTTGTCGCGCACCGATCGCAACCCCGACGTCATCACCAGCGCCGATCGGTCGCCGATGGTGAGTTCCGACAGCTTGAACTTCGTGCTGGTGTGTTCACCACGCACGATCTGAGTGTCGGCCAACGCAACGATGCCCTCGTCGACCCGAATTCCGATGCAGAACGTCACTCGGCCATCCTCGCCGGGCCACCGACAGTTTCCCAACTCCCCTCCGTGCGTTCATCTGGCGCGTTGCAGGTGTGACACGCTGGCGAACTGTGCAAACGACCCGAGCGCCGCATGAATGAGCCGGCTTCCACCGTGAACGCTCAAGCGCGCGGCTCTGCTGAGATCCCTGGCGACGCGATGCAGGGGCTCACCGCGGACGAAGTGCGCGAGCGCGTCGCTGATGGCCGGGTGAACACACCGCCGCATTCGCCCGATCGAAGCGTGCTGCAGATCGTGCGCGACAACGTGATCACTCCGGTGAACGCGATCATGTTGGTGTTGTTCGCTCTCGTGCTGGTCTCAGGGAACTGGCGTGACGGACTGTTTGTCGGAGTTGTGTTGTCCAACAGCGTGGTGGGTGTCACTCAGGAGTACCGAGCGCGCCGCCAGCTCGCGAGACTGACGGTGTTGACCGAGCCGCACGCCACGGTGGTGCGAGATGGTGAACGAGCCGTGATCCCCGCCGACGAGGTGGTGATCGACGAGATCGTTCATCTGGCACCAGGCGGCCAGGTGCCAGTCGACGGGACGGTGTTGGCCGAAACCGGGTTGCAAGTCGACGAGTCGATGCTCACCGGGGAGTCGGACACCGTTCCCAAAGCACACGGGGATGAGGTGTTGTCGGGCAGCTATGTCGTCGCGGGCAGCGGCTTGATCCGTGCGACTGCCGTAGGGGCTGACAGCTACGCCAGCGATCTGACGCTCGAGGCGAAACGTTTCGATGCCGCCGAGTCGAACCTGCGCCGGTCCATCAATACGATCTTGCGCTGGCTCACGGTGATCATCCCGATCGCTTCGGTTCTGTTGTTCATTCGTCTACTCGGTGCCGAAGACCGATGGCAGGACGCACTGCAAGGCACCGTTGCGGCGGCCGTGGCGATGGTGCCCGACGGGCTGGTGCTCCTGACGAGCCTCGCGTTCGTCGCCGGCATGCTGGAGTTGGCTCGCCGCAACGTTCTCGCGAAACAGCTCACCACCGTGGAGCTGCTCGCACGCGTCGACACGCTCTGCCTCGACAAGACGGGGACCATCACGACCGGCCACATCGCTTGGTGTGGGTCCCATCCGCTCGGCGACGTCGACGGCGAACTCGTCACTGTGGTGCTCGCAGCAATCGTGGCAGCTGACGACGCGCCGAATGCGACGATGGTGGCGGTCGGCCGTGGTGTGGGCGCTGGGCCGGGATGGCCAGCCACGTCCGTGGAGCCGTTCTCGAGCGCTCGAAAGTGGTCAGCGGTGGAGTTCGGTGAACGCGGCTGGTACTACGTCGGTGGTTTCGATGTCGTGTTGGGTGCAGATGCCTCGTCGGCGTTGATCGCAGACTTGAGCGGCGCTGGCAAGCGTCTGATCGGACTCGCCAGCAGTCCGAAGGGCCCCGCTGGAGACGACCTTCCCAACGATCTGATGTCGATGGCGGTGATCGAACTCGAAGACGAGATCCGACCGGACGCGAACGAGATCCTCGCGTACTTCGCCGACCAGCAGGTACGGGTCAAGGTGATCTCAGGTGACAATCATCTCACCGTCGCCGCCGTTGCTCGTCGTGCCGGGCTGCATCCGCGCGGGGAGGCCATCGACGCGCGCGAGCTGCCCGACGAGGGCGCTGAGCTATTGGCAATGCTCGAGGACAACGACGTGTTCGGGCGGGTGCGGCCGCGCCAGAAGCAGGCGATGGTCAAGGCGTTGAAAGCGAACGGACACGTGGTCGCGATGACCGGCGACGGCGTCAACGACGTACTCGCGCTGAAAGACGCCGACCTCGGAATTGCCATGGGATCTGGCAGCGAAGCCACTCGCTCGATCGCCGACCTGGTACTCACCGACGACGCCTTCGCAACGTTGCCGATCGTCGTCACCGAAGGCCGCAAGGTCATCAACAATGTCGAGCGGGTCGCGAACCTGTTCGTCACCAAGGCGGTGTACGCGGTGCTGCTCACCGCAGCCATCGGTGCGATCGGCAGCCCGTTTCCATTCCTCCCTCGTCACCTCACGCTGGTGGGCACGTTCAGCATTGGCGTCCCAGGGTTCTTCCTGGCGCTGGCTCCAGAGACGCGGCGAGTGCGCACCGGCTTCCTCGATCGCGTGCTGCGGTTCTCCGTGCCGACAGGCGTGATTGCCGGAGCATCCACGTTGGCTGCGTACGAGTGGTCGCGGCGCAGTGCCGACCTGTCGCTGTCGGAAGCTCGAACGCTCGCCACCATCACCCTGTTGGCGATCGGCCTGGTCATTCTGTTGACGACCAGCCGACCGCTACGAGTGTGGAAGGTCGGTCTGACCACAGCGATGGCAGCCTCGTACGTCGTGGTCATGGCGATTCCATGGACCCGCGACTACTTCGAACTCGATCTGTTCACCGGTGACGCCTGGCTGATCGTGGCGGGTGCGGTGTTGGTGGCGACAGCCGGCATCGTCGCGGTGCCACGTTTCGTTCCCGGCTTGGCGTGGCCGTCAGACGACGATGTGTCCACGACGAGAACTGACCAACTTCCCTAGTGTGGGGATGCTCAACACACGAGGATGGAAACGTGACGAACTCAACCCCTGCAACACCGCCAGAACCTGCTACCGGTCCGCCGACCGGGCGCGTGGGTGTCGACCCATTTGCATGCCTGGTGGTTGGGGTCGATGGATCACCGAACTCCCTGGCCACGCTCGAGTGGGCATCGGGGGCCGCAGCACCCGGCGGTCAGATACACGTCGTGGTCTCGGTGGCGACCAGGCTCGGGCTGTCAGCCATCGAGCCGGGCGCGCCCACCACCATCGATGACCTTCAAGCTCGTCTCGACGGCGAGTGGGGCCATGTCGCCCGATCCAGGGACGTGGGCCTGACTGCGCACGTGGTCGACGACCGCCCGGCCGATGCACTCCTCCACGTAGCGGGTGCTCAACACGCCGACGCAATCGTCGTTGGTGCCCACGCCGGACTGAACCGACCGCTGCGTTTGATCGGACGCACCATCACGAAGCTGCTGCGACGCTCGCCGGTTGCGTTGGTCATCGTGCCCGAGCAAGCCGTTCTCGGCGATGACCGAGACACCATCGTGTTGGGCGTGGGGCAGAGCGATGCCAGCACTGCCGCAATGCGTTGGGCGGCCGACTGGGCGAATGCTCGCCATGCGCGCGTCGCTGTCGTGAACGCTGTCTCCACTCGGCCGACGTTCACACCCGAGGGTTTGTTCGTGCTGCTCGCACACGTCCTGGACCCGAGTGTGTTGCACGACTGGGCGCAAGACGACGCCGACCGGTTCGCTGAGCAGCTCCAGCAGCTCACCGACGCCGACACCGACATCACCACGTCGGTCGTGGACGGGTCTGCCGGCGCACGACTGGTCGAAGCGGGGCAGCAGGCATTGCTGTTGGTGATCGGGCGCGGCAAGCCATCCGCGGTACACCACTCGATCGCTCACGCCCCATGCCCGGTGGTCGTCATCGCTGGCGAAGGCGAGCACGACGACGCAGGAGACGACGACACCGGCGAAGACTGATCACGCCGTACTGCACGAACCGACAGGCTCCACGTTGACAGCCGCGGCACCAGCGTTGGAGAGTGTGGCCGTTCGCGAACGGCTGCTCACCTGCCGCCAAGCACACGGAGGCACCCCACATGGCCATTGACTTCACGCTGTCACCTGAACTGGAAGCGATCCGCATGCGGGTTCGGGACTTCATGGTGGCGGTCGTCGGGCCGGTTGCAGAAGAGATCGACGCCGGCGTAGAGCGCGGCGTCTATCTGCGCAAGCTGTTCGGTCTGCGTGACCAAGCGAAAGCTGCTGGCCTGTGGCTGCCGCACATGCCAGCTGAATGGGGCGGGATGGGTCTCAGCCACGTCGAGTTGGCGATGGTGCAAGCCGAAGCAGCGAAGGTCCGCATCGGCCCCTTCATCATGAACTGCCAAGCGCCCGACGAGGGCAACACCCATACGTTGCTGCACTGGGGAACCGACGAGCAGAAAGAGAAGTACTTGCGGCCGCTGTGCGAAGGCACCGCCATGAGTTGCTTCGCCATGACCGAACCGGAGGTGGCGGGTTCCGACCCAACCCTCATCCGTACCAATGCGGTGCAGGACGGCGACGAATGGGTGATCAACGGCCACAAGTGGTTCATCTCGAACGCACGCCGAGCGACGTTCGCGATTCTGATCTGCCGCACCGAAGACGACCCGGAGCTGCGACAAGCGGCCAACACCGCGTTCATCATCGATCTGCCGTCGCCAGGCTGGAACAACGTCCGCGAGGTCGAGACGATGCACGGCGGTTCGGGGCACTCCGAGATCGTCATCGAAGACCTGCGGGTGTCGGACGCGAACCGACTCGGCGGCAGGGGAGAGGGACATCTGCTCGGGCAGTCACGCCTCGGACCAGCCCGGCTGGCTCACTGCATGCGGTGGATCGCGCAAGCCGAGACGGCGCTCGACATGATGGTCGACCGTTCGCTCGGTCGGTACTCGCACGGCTCGATGCTGGCCGAAAAGCAGGGCGTGCAGTGGATGATCGCCGATTCAGCCATGGAGCTGTACCAGGCGAAACTGATGGTGCTGCACGCTGCGTTTCGCATCGATCATGGCCTCGACTTCAAGAGTGAGGTGTCCATGGCCAAGCACTTCGTGGCCAACATGTTGGGCCGCGTGATCGACCGGTCGATCCAGGT
>DATKCX010000340.1:0-9290 GCA_035512975.1 Ilumatobacter sp. | reverse complement strand
CACGGCCGTGTCGAGCACCACAGGGATCGGGTCGACTCGCCATGGTCGGCTTTCCACCGTGGCCAACCGGCCGTCGGCGCGCACGGGCAAGTCGTGCACCAGATGGCCGGCACCTTCCGCAGCAAGCAGCCGGTCGGCGCGACCCTGCCGAAATCCCAGCAGGTCAACGTCGACCAGGCGGCGGTGCAGGTCGTCTGGTGGTTGCAGCGGCATGCTGCTCACGCGCTACGACTCACCTGTTGGGCCACCGGTGTTCGCCACAGTTGCTCAGAGTACTGAGCCGACATAGGTGTCGTGAATCGCATCCGCGAGTTCAGCGATCGCGGCCTGCAGATGTTCCATCGATTGGTCGAGGCCAGCACCTGCGGTGACGTCGGGGTTCGATGCCACAAGCATCCGTTCGGCAGCGTCGAGCGACGGTTCGATGCGCTCGGCATTCGGCAGCAGGTAGACGACGCCTCGAATCTCGTCGAAACATCCTTGCACCGATCGCGGGAAGGCTGAGTACGACAGCAGGAACTGCACCACCGTGAGGCCGTCGATCGGCCCCCGGACTGCCTGCTGGTACATCTGCAACGCCGAGATCGACCGAAGGATGCTCATCCACCGCACCTCGTCGATGACGAGATGTTCGCGTACATCAGCCTGGCGCTGGGCGGCTTCGGTGGCCAGGATGCTCGCCGCCGCCACCCCGAGTACCCGGGTGGTCATGTCGGCGCGTTCGATCAGTCGGCCGAGACGCATCACGTGGTACGCCTGCGATCTGGTCATGGTGGACTCGGTGGTGCCGTCGAGACGGCGGCTGAACTCGATCACCCGTTGGAGGAATCGCTCGCGCAGCTGGCGCTCGACCGCGCCGGCGCATGTGGCGTCGACGTATTGGCTGAGCTGGTTCATGGTCTGCCACGCCTCGCGCGGCAGCACCTCGCGCGTGGTTCGCAAGTTGGATCGAGCTGCGGTGACCGCCGACAGGATGCTCGACGGGCTGGAGCGATCCGACAACATGAACGCGAGAACCTCGCGTTCACCCGTGGAGCCCTCGGCAATCTCCACATATCGGTCAGAGCCGGCGAGCGCTGCGAGTGGTTCCCAGCTCAACATCTCCGGGCTGTCGTAGTCGACGACAAGGTCGTTGTACGCGCGCACCACCCGAGCGGTGTCTTCGGCGCGTTCGAGGTACCGCGCCCCCCAGTACAAACGGTCGGCGGTGCGAGCGAGCAGTACCGTCATTGCGACCCGGCCGGTGGGGTGAGTTGTTCAGACTGACTCTGCGATTGGCTCTGGGACTGGTCGTTGCCTGCGTCGTTGCCCGATTTCTGCGAGCGGCTCTGCGACTGACTTTGGGATTGGCTGAGTGGCACGTACTCGCCGTCGATGATCCAGGTGTCTTTGCTGCCACCGCCCTGACTGGAGTTGACCACCAGGGAACCCTTCGGCAACGCGACGCGTGTGAGGCCGCCGGGTGTGACGTAGCTGTACTTGCCGGTGAGGATGAACGGCCGAAGGTCGACATGTCGCGGTTCCAGACCGTCCTCGACCAACGTCGGCACGGTCGACAACGACAAGATGGGTTGGGCGACAAACCCCCGAGGGTCGGCGATGATCGCTGCCGCCGCCTCGTCGAGCTGCTCCTTCGTGGCATGGCTGCCGATCACGATGCCGTAGCCACCGCTCTCGTTGGCCGGCTTGATCACGAGGTCACCGATGTTGTCGAGCACGAACTTGCGCTCGTCGTCGTACATCGTGCGATAGGTGGGCACGTTGGCCAGCAACGGTTCTTCACCCAGGTAGTAGCGAATGATGTCTGGCACCCAGGCGTACACGACCTTGTCGTCAGCCACACCTGCGCCGGGAGCGTTCGCCATACCCACGTTGCCAGCGCGCCACGCTCGCATGAGGCCGGGCACGCCGAGCATCGAGTCGGGAAGGAAGACCTCAGGGTCGAGAAACATGTCGTCGATGCGGCGGTAGATCACATGCACTCGCTCGGCACCGTGAATGGTCTTCATGTACACGCAATCGTCGTCGTCGACGAACAGGTCGGCACCCTCCACCAGGTCGGCACCCATCCGTTCGGCGAGGAACGAATGCTCGAAGTACGCCGAGTTGAAGATGCCGGGAGTGAGCACCGCCACCCGCGGCTCCGTGATGCCATCCGGTGCGAGTGACGTGAGCAGTCGGTTCAACTCGCCTGTGTAGCCATCGACGGGGCGGATGCGTTGGCGCTCGAACAGCTCGCCGAACGCGCGCTTGGCAACACCACGGTTCTCGATGACATAGCTCACGCCTGATGGCACGCGCAGGTTGTCTTCCAGCACGTACATCTGGCCGTCGTCATCGCGCACCAAGTCGGTACCCGAGATGTGCGCCCACACTCCGAACTTCGGCGTGATACCACGGCACCAGGGCCGATAGTTGACCGACGCCTCCAACAACTCGGCGGGGAACACCCCGTCGGCAATGATCTTCTGGTCGTTGTACAGATCGTTGATGAAGTGGTTGATCGCCCAGAGCCGTTGCTGCAAGCCGAGCGAGATCAGATCCCACTCCTTGCCAGCGATCACACGCGGCACGATGTCGAAGGGCCAGGCCCGGTCGATATTTTCGCCGTCGGTGTACACGGTGAACGTGATTCCCATCGACAAGATGTCGAGTTCGGCGATGCGTTGCCGCTCGCGCAGTTCCTTTTCGCCGATGCGTGAAATGAGGCGCATCAGTGCCCCGGCCACCGCCCGTGGCTCACCGTTTTCGGTCAGCAGCTCATCCATCTCTCGGGGAGGTTACGACATCCCCCGTCCCGACGTCATCTGAAGGCCCCGAAGTTCACACCGCCGATACATACGTCTCGTCTTGGCAGCTCAGCTGGCACTGCTGTTGATTGCCTTGACGTCTTTGTGGAATCGCTTGTTGATCCAGAGCGTCTGGCCGAAGGACTCGGTTTTCCAGTTGAGGCCGGTCGGCTCGCCGAGATTGGTGCCCTTCGGAAGTTCAGTGACGACGGCGGTGACCTTGGTCCAACGCCAACGGCTGGTCTTGCACAGCACGATCCGTTGATCGGTCTCGACGATCACCCGGTATGAGTCTTTGAGGAGGACGATCCAATAGCTCAACAGCGACCAGTACGGGCTGGTGGCCTGCGCCGCCGCGACGTTTTGAATACTCTCGCCCGGCTTCAGTAGCGGTTGGGTCGACGAAGCGATTTTCTCTCGTAGTGCCATGACGGCGACCCTACCGGTTGACTGGACACGCGTTGGGGAGACCTCGACCCCAGCCCGGCCGGGCGACTACTTGGTGGCCGTGGCAACGACTCGGTGGACGAAGTCGAGCTTTTCCACGACGCGAGGGGGCAGCACGAATGGGTAGAGGTCGGACTGACCCAGCGATCGCGATACCCCGTTCAGGGCAAGGGTCAGCACCAGCCAATCCCTCACCACCGGTGCGATCGAGAGTTCGACATCGCTCCGCACGGCCGTTGCCCCGGCGGACTGTGACGGCTCCCCCACTTCGACGCCGAACGAACGGGCCGTGGCCAGGCCGGCATCGATGTGTAGATAGTGAGCGAACGTTTCGGCCCAATCCTCCCACGGGTGCATCGTGGCGTACTGGCTGACGTACGAGAGGCTCCAGTCGAACCCAGGGCCTTGCTGTCCGGCGAGTTGTTGGTAATGGCGACCGAGAGCAACGTCGTATGGCTCGGTCTCGTCACCGAAGAGTCGGCGATATTCGTTGATCCAACCCTGATCGAGAACGAGCAGTGGCCAGTAGTAGTGCGCGATCTCATGACGGAGATGTCCCAGCACGGTGCGGTACGGCTCGCCCAGCTGCTGGCGCACGAACTCACGATGAGCGTCGTCTGACTCCGACAAGTCGAGCGTGATGACGCCGCCGTCGTGACCGGTGGTGACGGCACGTCGACGCGACGACAGCAACTCGAAGGTCACTCCTCGCAGTGGGTCGGTGGCACGATCGATGACCGGTAAGCCGAGCGCCCGCAGCTGATAGATCAGTCGGCGTTTGGCCGACTCGGCGTTGGCGAACGCGTCCATCACCTCCAACTCGCTGTCGTTCGGACGAACTGACGTGAGTCGACAGCTGGCGCACAGCGAGTTGGCGTCGTCGTTGGCGATCAGCCAGTTGCAACGAGCTGCGAGTTGGTTCCTGCAGTGCCGGTACTCTCCAGGTTCGCCATCGGCGCGCACCAATGCGGCACCGTCCACGCGGAGTGCGAGCACCGCACCGGCATCGACGACGTAACCGACGGGTGAGCGGCAGCCCAAGCACACGGAGTTGTCGAAGAAGAGCAACTGCGCGCAGACCGAGCAGCGAAACGTTTCCAAGCCGCCAACCTAACCCCGTCAGGCCAACACGGCGCTGAGGCCAGCGGGGGCACTGCGCTATGCGCCGGGGAAGCGTCGCAGGTCGAGCGTTCGCGGGTACTCGCGGGGTACCGAGGCGGTCATCGAATCGAGGTGCGCTATGTCGATCTGCCCAGGCTCGTAACCGGTGGTGGAGAAGCGGCTGGCGCGCCGCGCCTCAGCCGACGCGGCGTTCACGGGGAAGTCGTCGTACGACCGACCACCCGGATGCGACACCTCGTATCTGCAGCCGCCAAGCGCCCGACCGCTCCATCGATCGACGACGCTGAACACCAACGGGCCGTGAGCTTCGATCGTGGGGTGCAGCGCCGACCACGGTGCCCATGCCTTGAACCGGACGCCAGCGACGCTGGTGCCCGACTGCGAAGTGGGCTGCAGCGGCACCGGAATACCGTTGCACGTGACGATATGACGCGCCGGGTTCACACCGTCGAGTCGAACCTGCATTCGCTCGACCGACGAGTCGACGTAGCGCGCCGTACCAGAGCCCGCGACCTCTTCGCCCAGCACGTGCCACGGTTCGATCGCACGTCGGAGTTCGAGGCGCACGTCGGCGATTTCGACTTCGCCGATGAGCGGGAACCGAAACTCGAGGAACGGGTCGAGCCATGCGGTATCGAACGCGATCCCGTGCTCGTTGAGATCGGCGACGACATCGTAGATGTCGGACCGCACGTACCACGGCAGCAAGAACCGGTCGTACAGCTCGGTGCCCCATCGCACGAGCGGGCCGGAGTACGGGTTGTCCCAGAAGCGGGCGACCAGGCTGCGCACGAGGAGTGCCTGCACGAGGGCCATCTGCGGGTGCGGTGGCATCTCGAACGCACGGAGCTCGACGATTCCCAGCCGCCCACGTTCGGTGTCGGGGCTGAACAGCTTGTCGATGCAGAACTCGGATCGGTGTGTGTTGCCGGTGAGGTCGACGAGCAGATGGCGCAGGAGCCGGTCGACGATCCACGACGGCACGGTCGCATCGGCTCCGTCGACAGCCGCGAGTTCCGCCTGTCGTTGCAGCTGGGCAAACGCGATCTCCAGCTCGTACAGCGCGTCGGCACCACTTTCGTCGACGCGGGGCGCTTGGCTGGTGGGTCCGATGAACTGGCCCGAGAACAGATACGACAACGACGGGTGATGCTGCCAGAAAGTGACCATGCTGGCCAGCAGGTCGGGTCGACGAAGCATCGGACTGTCGACCGGCGTGCGGCCGCCGAGGGTGACGTGATTGCCACCACCGGTTCCGGTGTGTGCACCATCGAGCGCAAACTTCTCGGTACCCAGCCGGGCGAGCCGCGCCTCCTCGTGGACGGTCTCGACGACCGAGCGCAATTCGGCCCAACGCGCGGTGGGTTGCACGTTGACCTCGATGACGCCGGGGTCAGGCGTGACGGTGAGCGAACCGAGCCGAGCATCGTGCGGCAAGGAGTAGCCCTGAACCACCACGGGGCAGTCGAGTTCCGCCGCAACCGCTTCGAGCACGTTCAGCAGTTCGACCGCATCGTCGGCCGAATCGAGCGGTGGGAGGAACACTTCCACGTTCCCATTGCGAACCTCGAAGCCCAACGACGTTGGCGGGGCGGCGTGTCGTTCCACCATGACAGCCGGTGCTTTCGGCAGCGCTCCGGCCGCAGGAAGTTCCTCGCGCGGTTCGAACTCCGAACGTTCGTAGGTGTCGGGAAACGGCGACCACATCAGCGAATCGAGCGGCATTCGCAGCCCGATCGGTGAGTCACCCGGAATCAGGAACAGTTGCCCGCGCCGCAGTTCCCAGTTGGTGGTGCACCAGCGAGCCTGCCCGTCATGGTGACCGCGGTGGAGCGGGAGCAAGAACCCGGTGGGAGCGTCGGCACCCGACAATCGATTGATGAGTGCCGCCCGCGAGTCGGTGGAGGAGGCGTCGGAGGCGCTTGCTGCCGCCTCGGGCGGATCGCCACCAGGGAGACGCGATTCGCTCCACGCGGCCTCGACGGGATCTTCGTATGCCGGCACCACGGCGCTCGGGTCGAGCCCGAAAATGGTCGCCACGCCCACCGCGAAACGCTGCGCATCGGCAAGCGCCGACGTCCCCTCGGTTGCGGGCATCGCGAGGAGTTCGGATTTCGACCACAACGGCTGGCCGTCGTTGCGCCACACGATGTCGATGCGCCACCGCGGCAGCTCCTCGCCGGGGTACCACTTGCCTTGCCCGTGCTGGAGCAGCCCACCCTTCCCGAACCGGTCGCGCAACCGTTCCGACAACTCGTGGGCCAGCTTGCGTTTGGCGGGCGAGTCGGCAGCGATGTTCCATTCGTCGCCTTCCATGTCGTCGATCGACACGAAGGTCGGCTCGCCGCCCATGGTGAGACGAACATCACCGGCAACGAGGCGTTCGTCGACGGCTTCGCCGAGCTGATCGATCGCTGCCCATTGGTCGGGTGTGTACGGCAACGTGACACGAGGATCTTCGCGGATGCGCTGCACCACGTTGGAGAAGCTGAAGGTGGTGTTCGCGGTGCCGATGGCTCCGGTGACCGGCGCAGCACTCGCTGGATGCGGAGTGCACGCGAGCGGAATGTGTCCCTCACCAGCGAACAGACCCGACGTGGGATCGAGCCCGATCCACCCGGCACCTGGCACGTACACCTCCGCCCACGCATGCAGGTCGGTGAAGTCAGCGGTTGGCCCGTCGGCTCCGTCGAGTGCCGCCTGATCGGCGGTGAGCTGCACGAGGTACCCCGAGACGAATCTGGCCGCCAAGCCCATGCGTCGCAACGCCTCGACCAACAGCCAACCCGTGTCGCGGCACGAGCCGATCGCTCGCGACAGCGTCTCTTCGGGAGACTGGACACCCGCCTCCATGCGCACCGAGTACTCGATGTCGTTGTACAAGCGCTGGTTCACCGACACCAGGAAGTCGGCGATGCCGATCGTTCCCTTGCCCTCCTTGATGCCCCGGTCGATTCCCGTCAACCATTTGTCGAGCAGTGGTTCGGGCTCGCTCGACCGACGTAGGTATGGTTCGAGATCGCTGGCGAGTTGTGGCTCGTAGCTGAACCCGTAGAACTCGGCGGACTCCTCCACGAAGAAGTCGAACGGGTTGATCACGGTGAGGTCGGCGACGAGGTCGACAGTGATGTCGAGCACATCGGACGGCTCGGGAAACACCAGCCTGGCCAGATAGTTCCCAAACGGATCTTGCTGCCAGTTGATGAAGTGATTGTCGGGCGCAACGGTGAGGCTGTACGCCAGGATCGGCGTACGGCTGTGCGGTGCCGGGCGCAGTCTCAGAACATGCGGATGCAACGCGGTGAAGCGGTCGAACTGATATGTCGTGCGATGCTCGATACCGATGTGAATACCCATGTGCCTCGGACCTTACCTGGCCACCAGGAACGCTGTTCTCCGGACGTGCCCGGCCACGTCACGGCGGTGAAGTTTTCACGCGCCGGAAATGTCCACACGCGGGCAATCGCCGCACCGACGCCTTGTCCAGCCCCGGTGACGAGCGCCCGACGGCCACGGAGATCCGGCGCGATCTCCGGCGCTGTGTGTCGGTCGTCGCTGGTGGCGTCGTTGTCGTCGTTGCTGGTCACTCGCACATCATCGCTCACGGCAGAACGGCGCGCCCTCGGTGATCAGTCCTGCGCTGCGCGTGCCACGTCGGAGACGCGGGGTGCCAGCCAATCGGCCAGCCGCTCCGCGCCAGCAGGCGTGGGGTGCACCATGTCGATGTAGTCCACGCCTTCCACGAATGCCGGCAGGTCTCGCGTGAACGACCCAGCGATGAACGTCACGTCGGGGTCATTCGGGTCGAAGGTGGCGAGGCGCTGCTCGGCAGCGTCGATGATGGGGCCGAGAACAGGGTCGGTGAGAACGTTCGTCGAATGCGGGATGGCGTACAGCAGGCTCGGCAGACCGCTGGCGACGACGGCATCCATCATCTCGGTGAGGGCCGCCGCGTTGACGGCGTCGATCTCGGGCGACAACGAGCTCAGAATGCACTCGTAACGGACGTACGACTGCACCGGATCGATGTCGAGACATGCGGGTTCCTTCCACGTGAGCCACGAGATGTTGAGCGGGATCACCAGCGCGTCGGCACCATCGGCGGCCGCGGCGTTGATCTGGTCGGTGATATTCGGCGCGATCGGCGCGATCTGGATCCGGCTCGTGATCTCCACCTTCCACCCTGGGGCGGTCGGCAATCGGCGGCCGACAGACGCTGGCAGGTCGACGTCGTTCCACACCGAGTCGGACCCTGCGATCCAGGCCACGTCGACCGTGTTCCGCTCCGCGGGCACGTCAGCCTCGGCACCCGTCGAGATCGTCGAGATCGTCGAGATCGTCGAGATCGTCGGAACTGTGGAAGCCACGGTCGGAGACATCGTTGGGGGTGCGGGGGAAGAACCTGACCGCTCCGGTTCAGGTCCACAAGCGGTTCCGACGAACACCAGAGCGATCGCCACTGCGATCCGGGCGACGGGCCGAGCGTTCACCCACACAGTCTCGCGCCGCGAGTACGCGACCGGCAGTCGGCGGCACCCCACATCGGCACCCACGCCGGCACCACGCCGGCACCCACACCGGCACCCACACCGGCACCCCACACCCGGCACTCGACACCGAGCACTCGAACCAAGCAGCATCATCATGACATCGTCTTGACATCATGATGATGTCTTGCTACGCTGACATCACAACGACATCACCGTGATGTCACTTGAAGGGATCACTGCTATGTTCTTTCCACTCGCCTCTCCGTACGACATTCGCGCCGATGAGTTCCTTCGTCAGCACTTCGCTCGCACCGGGGAGGTTCCGTCCAGCCACCCGCAAGCGATTTGGAAGCTCCGCCGATGAAACTCGACCCGATCCTGAACGAAGTAGAAGCGTCCATCCAGTCGCAACTGCGCCTGGCCGACCCGGCGATCGTCGAGG
>DATKCX010000339.1:0-3050 GCA_035512975.1 Ilumatobacter sp. | reverse complement strand
TGGCGCAGCATCGAGGAGGGCGAGTCGCTTGACGACGACCGGCATCTTCTGATTCGGC
Organism: Ilumatobacter sp.; assembly: GCA_035512975.1. Classification (GTDB taxonomy): domain Bacteria; phylum Actinomycetota; class Acidimicrobiia; order Acidimicrobiales; family Ilumatobacteraceae; genus Ilumatobacter. The sequence goes on along the minus strand of DATKCX010000339.1, from coordinate 2,992 downwards.
ATCACATCGAGTTCCACGCGTTGGTCGTGCGCCTCGCCGACAACCACACCATGACCCTGCTGAGCTCGATGCTTCGTCACATCGTCGGTACGGCAAACTTCCGTCGTGTGGACCACGATGCCCACGGGCCCGAAGCCGATCGCGCCTTCGACCGGGGCATGCGCGCCCACCGACGCCTCGTGACCTTGCTCGAGAGCCGCGACGAGGCCGGTGCCGAGTCACTGTGGCGCATGCACCTCGACGAGGCCAACGAGTTCCTGCTCGATCTCCCCGGCTCGATGAGCATCCTCGACCTCCTCGAGTGACGTTCAGTCAGGGTTGCCAGGATCTGGGTGGCCGGTGTCAGGCGGGCCGCCAGTATCAGGCGGGTGGTTCACGGCTCCTTGGGAAGACCGAGGACGCGCTCGCCGAGGATGTTCCGCATGACCTCGTCGGTACCACCGGCAACGCGCATGCCCGGCACGGTGAGGATCATGTCGGCCCACGCGTACGTGCCCCACTCCCCCGTGTCGGCAACGGCGGCCATGCCGAGCATCTCACCGGCGACCTCGGAGACGAGACGCAACGCTTCGGTGTTGGCGAGTTTGAACACCGATTCGGCCGGCCCAGGGGGTAGACCGGCCTTGCGTCGCCCGTCGGCCGCGAGCGCCTGGTAGCGGATGCATTCGGCGCGACAGATGATGTGCGCCAGCTTCTGGCGGATGACGGGATCGTCGCCGCGCATTCCGGGCATGGATGCCATCATCCGCAGCCGCTCAATCGCCCGCCGCAGCCCGAACGCATCACCCGTGCCGAGCGCGCGCTCGTTCATCAACACCGAGATCGCCACGGCCCAGCCGTTGTCGACGTCGCCGAGGCGGTACGAGTCGGGCAGGCGCACGTCGTTGAAGAACACCTCGTTGAATTCGGTGCCACCCGTCATCATCGTCAGCGGGCGCACCTCGATCCCCGGGAGCGACATCGGTATGGCGAAGGCCGTGATCCCCTTGTGCTTGGGTGCTTCAGTGTTGCTTCGTGCGAGCAACAGCCCGACGTCGGAATGATGCGCTTCCGACGTCCACACCTTTTGTCCGTTGATGATCCACTCGTCGCCGTCGCGGAGAGCACGTGTCGACAGGCCGGCGACGTCGGAGCCCGCTCCTGGTTCGCTGAACAACTGGCACCCGATCAGGTCGCCGCGATGTAGGGCCGTCACGTATCGGTCGATGACCTCCGGTTGACCGTGGTCTGCGATCGCCGGTGCCACCATGCCCAAGCTGATCGTGAACACGTTGGTCGAGGGCACGTCGTACTCCGCACGGATTTCCGAGTACCGGCGTTGCATCTCGGCGTCGAGGCCGGCCCCGCCCAACGTCTGCGGTCCGGCGAGCCATCCGAAGCCGGCGTCGAACTCCAAGCGCTTCCAACGGCGAGCCTCGCTGATCCGTCGCTCTTCTTGCTCTGGTGTTCGTTTCGCATACGACGACATCGTGTCGTCGCCTAGACCCCACACGGAGCTCGTGGTGGCGATGCGCGGCGCGTTGGCGTCGAGGAACGCTCGCGCCGCAGCTTCGAATTCGTCTGTCTTCATGAGATCTCCCGATCGATGTGTTCCTGGATTGGCTGGGGGCTCAGCGGATAGGCGAGGCTTTGCCGAGTCTGTCTGCTGGGCAACCCCCAATAGATACGGGGAGAAGTCAGCGGAATGAAAAGGAGCGAAGCGACCTATCCGCTGACTCTCCTGTCAGTACGTGACGAGGCCCATGGACTTGGCCACGGCGTTGCGTTGGATCTGGCTCGTGCCACCGGAGATGGTGGCGACGATGGACTCCCGCCAGCGGAAGCTCATCACGCTCTCGGTGGCGAAGCCGTGACCGGCGAGCACCTGCATGCCGAGACGGGCCGCAGCGACGTAGGTCTCTGAACACTTCAACTTGGCCATTGCCGCCTCCCGCGTGCACGGTTGACCGTCGCTGATCATCCACGCCGCTCGGTACGCAAGCAGCCGTGACGCGTCGATCTCGGTCTGCAGATCAGCCATTGGGTGGGCGAGCGCCTGGAACGTCCCGATGGCGCGGTCGAACTGACGACGCTGCAGCGAGTACGTGAGCATCTCGTCCATCGTCGCTTGCGCGACCCCGGTATACGCGGCCGCCATAACCGTCTTCTCCATGTCGAGGCCCGACATCAGGAGCTTGAAGCCTCCGTTCAACGGACCGATCAGGTTGTCCTTCGGCACTCGGACGTTGTCGAAGTACACCTCGTTGGTACCGAGGAGATGCCTCGCCAGCGTGGGCGTGCGGCGGATCACGACTCCGGGAGCGTCATTGGGGATCAGCAACAGGCTGATTCCACGGTGCTTCGGCGCATTCGGATCGGTGCGGACGTAGGCCGCGATCAACGCGCCTGGCAGCCCGGCACCGGTGCACCACGCCTTCTGGCCACTCACCTCGTAGTGATCGCCGCGGTCGATCGCCGCGCAGCGCAACGCCGCCGCGTCGGAGCCCGCGTCGGGCTCGGAGATGGCCACGGCGATGCGGTAGGCACCATCGAGCAGTCCCGCCTTGTACCGATCGCGCTGCTCGTCGGTTCCATGGCGGTGGATGACGAGGCCAGGGATGAACGTACCGACGTAGGCCATCGCAACATCGAGGCTGGCGTGGGCGAGCGCCTCGGCGATCAGACAGATTTCGAGCGGAGTGCCTCCCCCACCTCCGTCCTCGACGGGGAACGGGAGTGCGAACCAGCCCAGCTCAGCCATCTTGTTCCAGAGGTCGACGGGGAAGTGATCCGTCTCGTCCCACTCCTTGGCCAACGCCGGCGGGCAATGCTTGGCGACGAAGGAACGCGCCGTGTCCCGCAACAGCAATTGTTCATCGCTCAGGGCAAATTGCATTCCAGGACTCCCCTTGGGCTCACGTATTGAGTAGACTCTTCTAACGGATTCTACTCTACTGTCAACGCGAATGCAGGGGCCAAAGATGACCGACTACAACACTCTCTATTCGAGCTT
>DATKCX010000338.1:0-3443 GCA_035512975.1 Ilumatobacter sp. | reverse complement strand
GCCCGGAGGCCGAGCGGATAGGGGAGGCTGACCGATGCCGTTGACCTTTCCGGTGGTGCCGATGACGGCGACGTTGGGTCAGCTCCCGTACGCATCCGAAGACGACCGGTGGGCGTACGAGATCAAGTGGGACGGATACCGTACGCTCGCCTTCGTCGACGACGGTCGCGTTCGATTGCAGTCGCGCGGTTCGCACGACGTCACCGCCACGTATCCAGAAGTGTCGGAACTCGGTTCGGGCGTGCACGCATCCGTCGCGGTGCTCGACACCGAACTCGTGGTGCTCGACAGCGACGGGCGACCTCGGTTCGACCTGGTCCAACGCCACACCAGCCAAGCCGTTCTGTACGTGTTCGACGTGCTGCGCATCGAAGGCCACGACACGATCGGCCTCGGCTACCTCGACCGACGACGGTTGCTGGAACAGATCGTCGAACCCGGCGACAACTGGACCGTTCCGGGTCACCGGGTGGGTGAGGGAGCCGCACTGTTCGACGCAACCGAAGCCATGAATCTCGAAGGCATCATGGCCAAACGAATCGACTCGATCTACCAGCCGGGCAAACGTTCGCCCGACTGGCGCAAAGTGAAACATCGTCGGCGAGCCGAACTCACCATCGGCGGTTTCACCCGTGGCGACGGCAACCGGTCGGGCACGTTCGGAGCGCTGCTGGTGGGCCAACCGGGCAACACGCCCGACGACGCCCTCGCGTTCGCCGGCGGTGTGGGCACCGGGTTCGATCACGCCACGCTCGAATCGCTCACGGCGCGGCTCGCCGGGCTCGTCACCAACGACTGCCCATTCGAACCCGCGCCACCGGCCGCGTATCGGCGCAACGCCGTGTGGGTTCGTCCGGAGCTGAGCGCCCTCGTCGAGTTCACCGAGTTCACCAACGATGGCTACGTGCGCCACGCCAGCTTCATCGACCTCATCGACCCCGAGGTGCCGTAGCCGCGCTGTCGTGACGTGGCGTCAGCACTGCTGCGTCAGAGGGTTTCCCCGGTGAACTCGCAACCCTGCAAGAGGTTCTTCGTGTCGAGCACGAGACGCGAGTGCTGCGCGATCTCGGCGGGCACGAACTCTGGGTGATCGACCAACACGATGACGAGGTCGGCGGCCGCGAGTTCTTCATGGCTCATCGGCACCAGATCGACAGGGGTGGCGTGCGAGCCGGTGGTGACCACATGGGGGTCGCAGATCCGCACCTCGGCACCATCGATCGCCAGTCGGTCGGCCACCCGAACCGACGGGCTCTCGCGCCAATCGCTGGTAGAGCGCTTGTACGCGAGCCCGAGCAGCAACACCCGGCTGCCGTTCAGCGCTTTGCGCTGACTGTTCAGCAGCGACACCGCCCGCGAGTGCACGTAATCGGGCATGTGCTCGTTGACGTCGTTGGCGAGTTCGACGAAGCGGAACGTGCGTCCGAGATGCTGCTTCACACGCCACGCCAGATAACTCGGGTCGATCGGGAGACAGTGCCCACCGACCCCCGGCCCCGGTGTGAACCGCATGTAGCCGAACGGCTTTGTCGAGGCGGCATCGATCGACCGCCAGATGTCGACCCCGAGGTCGCGCGCGAACATCGCCAGTTCGTTGACGAGCGCGATGTTGACGTGCCGGAACGTGTTCTCGAGCAGCTTGACCAGCTCGGCTTCGTCACACGAACCGACGGGCACCGTTTGGTCGACGAGGCTGGAGAAGAACGCATCGACGACTTCGAGCGACGCGGCATCGACACCGCTGACGACCTTCGGAGTATTGACCAGCCCGTACGTGGCGTTGCCCGGATCGATGCGTTCCGGCGAGTAGCCCAGATGGAACTCACCGCGTGACAGCCCAGACACCTCTTCGAGGATCGGCCCGAAGTATTCGCTGGTGGTACCCGGGTAGGTGGTGCTCTCGAGAATCACGCAGGCACCTGGCCGCAGATAGCGGCCGAGTTCGCGCGCTGCGAGCTCGATGTACGACAGGTCAGGCAAGCCGTCACTCAACGGCGTCGGCACGCTGACCACTGCGATGTCGAATCCAGCCACGTCGGCAATCTCGGTGGTGGGTCGATAGCCGGCCGCGAGGGCGACTTGGAGTGAGTCGTCGGAGACGTCACCAACGTAACTGCGACCATCCTGCAACGCGGCCACGCGGTCGGCAGCGGAATCGAGGCCGATCACTTCGTACCCGACCTCCGACGCACGCATGGCCACCGGCAGACCAACGTAACCCTGGCCGACCACGACCACGCGGGCGCGCCGCGAAGCGATCAGTTCGAGCAGGGGGTTCACGATGTCTTCGGGCACGACAAGGAAGAAGTCGTCACCGAGCGTGGGTCGTGGGATTCAGGTCAGCCGACGGCTGCAACTGCAGCAGACGGCTCGCGACGACGCCGACTCACGAGCACCAGACCAGCACCCAGAGCGGCGGCCGAAGCGCCCAGCGTCAACGACGTCTGCAGGCTTGACGAGCCGGTACCGGGGAGTTCGACCTCGGGTGCCGGAACTGGTGGAGCCTGTTCGACAAGGGTCGGAGGAGGCGGAGGAAGCGGGTACGCCATTGCTGACGACCCACCGAAAGCGATGCCGGCCGCGGAAAGTGACACCACGATCCCGACTCGCCGTACGAAGCGATGAATTTGCATGGGTGCCTCCGAATTGAGCTTGACTGTCACCGCATCCTAGACAATCGCCACACAGTCGCCCGCCGCGTTTGCTGTCGGTCACGCGCTGTGGTGGCTTCGGCCCAGGTATTGCGTCTGAGGGGTCAAAATATAGCAGGCTTGTAGGTGCCGGAAAAGAGTCAATACGAAATCTTGAGGTTTGGAGCCGCCCCCGTAGACCACGATTCGACGCTGTGCGGGCATGACATTCGACGGATATCCGTTGCGCGGTACGGTCGTGTCGATGAGTCGCGACCGACCTGGCAACGAGCCCCCGATCACCGTGTTGCGTCGTGTCCTCCTCATCGGTGCGGGCGGCCACGCTCGGGTGTGCATCAGCGCGTTGCGTGACAGCGGTGTCGAGGTCGTGGGGTCCGTCTCCGACCGCGCCGCGGTAGCCGGCCTCGGGATCGACGTCGTCGGTGTCGATACCGAGTTCGCCCGGTTCGCCGACGAACTGGGGGTCAACGCTGGGTTCGTTGCCATCGGCGACAATCGCGTGCGCGCCCGCTTCGCGGCGCAGATCAGCGACAGCGGACGCCCACTGGCCACCGCGATCAGCCGATCAGCGATCATCGACGCTGACGTCACCATCGGTGCCGGTTCGCTGGTCATGCCTGGTGCCGTCATCAACGCAGCATCCACCGTCGGGCCCGGAGCAATCGTCAACACCAGTGCTTCGGTGGACCATGACTGCACGATCGGCGCGTTCGTCCACGTCGCCCCCGGAGCCACTCTCGGGGGCGGCGTCACGATCGAGGCCTACGCAATGATCGGCATCGGGGCGACGGT
>DATKCX010000337.1:0-5898 GCA_035512975.1 Ilumatobacter sp. | reverse complement strand
CCACAACCTCCACGACGCAACCATTCATCGTGCCAGGCCAGACCACCACGACCACCACGCCGGGCCAACTCGCGTTGTCAGCTACTTCGCTCGACTTCGGCACGTCCGCCAACGCACTGACGGTCACATTGTCGAATCCCGGCGGGCAACCGGTCTCATGGGCGGCGAGCACCGGCTCACCGTTCGCAGTGTCGCCAGCAACGGGCACCTTGCCCGCTGGCGGTTCGGCGCAGCTCACCGTCACCTACGACCGGAACGGAGTTCCGGAGAACACCACGTCCACCGGCACCTTGTCGGTCACCGGAGGGTCGGCGTCAGCGTCGGCGGGCCTCAGTGGAAGGGTGATGCGGCCGCCCACCATCACCGTGATCAACACCTTCTGTCAAGCAGTCAACTTCGGCGCAGGCACCCAGTACTCGTTCCACATAGAGGTCCGCACCGCCGACGAAAACCCATCGACGCCGCAGCCATCTGGCTCGATCTCGAGCCCCTCCGGCGACACGCGATCACTGGCGTTCACCTTCAGATCGCCGTCGTGGTACAGCTCGGCAACGCTGACCACCGCCAACCCAGCCGGACCTCCGGTTACGGAATTCGGTACCTGGTCATGGACGGTGTCGGCAACCGATGCCTTCGGCAATGTCGGCACGGCGAGCGGTTCGATTCCGATCAACGCGAACAACTGCTGACACGCGAAGGGATAGTGCATGGGGGCTCAGCGGATACGCGAGGCTCTGCCGAGCGTGTCTGCTGGGCAACCCCAATAGATACGGGGAGAAGTCAGCGGAATGAAAAGGAGCGAAGCGACCTATCCGCTGACTCTCCTGGCACTATCCCTTCGCGGTGCGAGAACGGGCTTCGCGCACGCATAGACGGTCGTTCCTCACGTTTACTCAACGGTAACAAAGCTCCGTTAGCCTGCCCGGATGGCTGATACCGACCGCCGCGCCTCTGCCGGCCATGCCGATGAGCCGATCTCGCTCGCGTACCTCACCTACCGAGGCAAACCGCATGTAGGCGGCCAGGGTGTGTACACACGCCACCTCACCAAGGCGCTGGTCGACCTCGGCCACCACGTGGAAGTGTTCGCCGGCCAGCCGTACCCCATCCTCGACGAACGCATCCCGCTGACGAAGCTGCCCAGCCTCGACCTGTTCAACGACTACTACCCAGGGCGCATCCCGGCGTACTGGGAGTTCAAGACTCGTTACGACTGGCTCGAGACCGCCCAGTTCATGACCGGTCGTTTCTCGGAACCAACCGCGTTCAGCGCTCGGGCCAACGCCCACCTTTCGAAGCGGCTCGGCGAGTTCGACCTCGTCCACGACAACCAGTGCCTCGGCTATGGCATCACCAAGCTGGAGCAGAAGATCCCCCTGATCGTCACGTTGCATCACCCCATCACCCAAGACCGCAAGCTCGAGATGGCCGCCGCTCCCAACGCCTGGAAACGGTGGTCGATCGGTCGTTGGTACGGCTTCGTGAAGATGCAGGGCAAGGTCGCATCGAAACTGCCGCGCGTCGTCGTGGTGAGCGAAAACTCCATCAAAGACATCCACTCCGACATGGGCGTGCCGCTGGAAACGATGCGGCTCGTTCCGGTGGGGGTGGACCCCGACCTGTTCAAGCCCATGCCGCACGTCACCCGACGCCCGGGTCGCCTGATCACCACCGCATCCGCCGACGTTGCCCTGAAGGGTTTGAGCTTCCTCCTGGAGGCCATGGCCAAGTTGCGCGCCGACGGGCGGGATGTTTCGCTCACCATCATCGGCAAGCCGAAGCCTGGCAAGTCGATGGACCTCATCGACAACTACGGCCTCGCACCGTTCATCGAGTTCGTGTCGGGCGTCACCGACGAACGCATCGTCGAGCTGTACGCCGAAGCCGAACTAGCCGTCGTGCCCAGCCTGTACGAAGGCTTCAGCCTGCCCGCCATCGAAGCGATGTGCACGGGTATTCCGCTCGTCGCCACCGATGGCGGCGCGTTGCCCGAAGTCACCGGCAATGACGGCGACACGGTGTTCCGTTGTCGCAAAGGCGACGTCGACGACTTGGCCCGAGCGATCCGCACCGCACTCGATGATCCAGCAGCTCGTGAGCGCATCGGGTTCGCCGGCCGCCAGCGTGTGCTCGAGCGCTGGACCTGGAAGAAGTGCGCTCAGATGACCGTCGACCAGTACCGCGAGGTGCTCGCCATGCCGCAGAACGTCGAGAAGCTGCGTCGGAACGGTCGCGTCTGATGCTGACGATTCGGTTCGACGAACTCGGTCTGAAACCAGGTGACCGCGTACTCGATGTGGGCGCAGGTTTCGGCCGCCACGTGTACGAATGTGCCCGACGTGGCGCTCACGTGGTCGCACTCGACTACGCAGCTGACGAAGTCGTGCAAACACAGAACACGCTCGGTGCCATGGTCGCAGCCGGTGAGATCACCGTCGACAAGCTGATCGGCGTTCTGCAAGGCGACGCGACGCGTTTGCCGTTCCCGGACGGCACGTTCGACGTGGTGATCACCAGCGAGGTGCTGGAGCACATCCAAGACGACGTGGCCGCGATCGCCGAAATGGTGCGGGTCCTCAAGCCCGGCGGCCGATTCGCCGCCACCGTGCCCGCGTGGCTACCCGAAGTCGTCAACTGGAAGCTGTCCGACGAGTACCACGCACCCAAATCCGTCGGCGGACACGTGCGCATCTACGCCCGCACCGAACTGAAGGCAAAGCTCGAGTCTGCCGGTCTCGATGTGAGCGGTTATCACCGCGCCCATGCCTTGCATTCGCCGTATTGGTGGTTGAAGTGTGCCGTAGGGCCCCGCAACGAAGATCACCCTGCCGTCGCCAAGTACCGCAAATTCCTCGAGTGGGACATCATCAACCAGCCCACCAGCACCAAGTTCGCCGAGCGAGTGCTGTCACCGGTGCTCGGCAAGAGCTCGGTGCACTATGCGAGCAAACCACGTGCCAGCACACCAGTTGCCAGCCCACCGCGTGCCAGCCCACCGCGTGCCAGCCCACCGCGTGCCAACGAACCGCGTGCCAGCGAATCGGTGGTGCAATGAACGCAGTTCCGAACCTGCCCGGCGTGATCTCGGCCGATGAAGTGGTGGCCAGCGCGGAGCACCTCGCGTCGTTGCAACTGGCGTCTGGAATGATCCCCTGGTTCCCCGAGGGGCATTGCGACCCTTGGAACCACATCGAATCGGCGATGGCGCTCGACGTTGCAGGTTTCCATCGCGAGGCCGAACAGGCCTACGAATGGCTGGCGAACATTCAGCGACCCGACGGCAGCTGGCACAACTACTACCTGCCCGACGGCGTCACCGATGGCACGGTGGAGGAACCGAAGTTCGACACGAACGTGATTGGCTACATCGGAACCGGGCTGTGGCACCACTGGCGCTGCACCGGCGACCGCAGCTTCGTCGACAACTTGTGGCCCATCGTGGAACGCGCTCTCGACTTCGTGCTCGGCCTCCGACGTAACGACGGTTTGCCATTGTGGGCCGTCGAGGCCGACGGCCAACCGTGGGAGTATGCACTGCTCACCGGGTCGTGCTCCATTCAGCACTCGCTGCGCTGCGCAGCCGCCACCGGCTTCGAGACCGGTTCGCACCGCCCCGATTGGGTGGAAGCCGCCGACCAGATCTGTTCCATGATCGAGTTCGCCCCGAACGCGTTCGAGCCGAAGACGCGCTGGGCGATGGACTGGTACTACCCGGCACTCACTGGTGCGCTCAGCGCCGACGCCGCCAAGGTGCGGATGGCCGATGGCTGGTCGGTGTTCGCCATGGAAGGCCTGGGTATCCGTTGCGTCAGTGACGAGCCGTGGATCACCGCCTCGGAAACCGCCGAGGCATCGCTTGCATACTCGGCGATCGGCGACTTCGCCACGGCCGCCGATCTGCTGGCGTGGACCCGTAGCCACCGCCAAGACGACGGTTCGTACCTCACCGGGATCGTCTACCCCGACGACATCACGTTCCCACCGTACGAACACACGTCGTACACGGCGGCTGCAGTCATCCTCGCCGCCGACGCCATCGCCGGCTCCTCCCCCGCCAGCAAGCTCTTCGCTTCGTAACTCCGGCCGGATTCGCCGATCGCTGCGTTGGCCCTCGCCGCTCGTTGCCGAAAGGCAACTCGGGACTCGTGCCGCCTTGCGCTCGACGAATCCGACTCGGAGTGAGTGACAGAAAATTCTGAGTACTGCTTGGTGCGGTTCTGCGTTCTGCGTCGTCGTTCGTGACGGGGTCAAGACCCTCACTTCCGTAGAGTGGGTTTCGTGTCGTCGCTGATTCGATGTACTCCTGTTCGCTCTGTGTTGAGTGTGTGGTCGTGGATGGTTCTCGGTGTGACGATCATCGTGATCGTGCCGCTCGTGGCCATCACCCGTCTTGTCACCGCACCGTTCGATCCGGGTCGTTACCACGCCGGGCGGTTATTCCGCCAGATCGGCGTCGTCCATCAGAAGCTCAACCCGATGTGGAAGTTTCGCGTCACCGGCGACGTCCCGTCCGATCCGCGTCACCCATACGTCGTCGTGGCCAACCATGAGAGCTTCGTCGACATCCTCCTCATCTGCCACGTGCCGATGGAGATGAAGTGGATGAGCAAGAGCGAGTTCTTCAAGATCCCCATGCTCGGCTGGGCGATGCAACTCGCCGGCGACATCCGGCTGAATCGCGGTGACAAGAAGGCCGGAGCCCAAGCACTCCTCGAGTGCCGCGACCGACTGGAGAAGAATGTGTCGGTGATGATCTTCCCCGAAGGCACCCGGTCACAAACGGGTGAACTCGGCGAGTTCCGCGACGGAGCGTTCCGGATCGCGATTGACGCTGGCGTGCCGATCATGCCGCTCGCGCTGCTCGGCACACGCACCGCTCTCATCAAGAAAGACTGGCGCTTCGGGTTCAGCAACGCCGAAGTGCGCGTGCTCGACACCATTTCCACCGACGGCATGACGAACGCGGACGTCCCGGCGCTCCGTGATCAAACGCGAGCAGCAATCACGGCGGCGCTCGTCGACATGCGCGCAGAACGCGCCGGCTGACGACCAGCAGCCGCCAAACGCCTGCTCACGAGCAACGTTTCTCGGCCTGGTTGCAACCTAGTTACTGAGTATGCATACTGAGTATCTATGGCAGTACGTGAGGGGCTGTTGGCCCTCCTCCACGATGGCCCTCGTTACGGGTATCAACTCAAGACCGAGTTCGAGACCGTCACGGGCGGCGCATGGACCATCAACGTCGGCCAGATCTACACCACGCTCGATCGCCTCGAACGTGACGGGCTCGTCGCCCACGACGACGCCGAGGGTCAGAAGTCGTATTCGATCACCGCGTCAGGTCGCGAGGAACTTGGTGCTTGGTGGCAGGCGGTGCCGAGTGACGACCCGCCGCCACGCGACGAGTTGATGCTCAAGGTGCTCCTCGCCATCGAGGGCGGACAAGCGCACGCGCTCGCGATCATCACGCTGCAGCGCACTGCGTTGTTCACCGCACTCCAGCGCAGCCGGCGCAAGCACTCACCCGCTGAGTCAGCGCCCACGTCTCTCGCCGACTCACTCGTCACCGACGCGTTGATCGTGCGCGCCGAGGCCGACCTCCGGTGGCTCGACATCTGCGAACAACGCGTCATCTCGAACGAACGGAGCAACCCATGAGCATTCTCGAATACCGAAACGTGGTGAAGGCCTACCAATCCGGCCCCACCGAAATCCGAGCCCTCAACGACGTGAGTCTCACGATCGAACCGGGTGAGTTCGTCGCTGTGATGGGCCCGTCGGGCTGCGGCAAGTCCACGCTGCTCCACCTCGCGGGCGGACTGGAAGCGCCAACGGCCGGCGACATCATCTTCGACGGTCGCAGCGTCACCAACCAGAACCCGACCGCGCTGGCGGAAC
>DATKCX010000336.1:0-4865 GCA_035512975.1 Ilumatobacter sp. | reverse complement strand
GACGACAACCCGCTCGGCGAGCTGTGGATGTCGTGGTACCACGAAGCGGTCGAAGCCGGCGCGGTGCCACCCGAGGAAGTCGAAGCCTCTATCGCCGCTGGTTTCGTGAAGCCCTCCTTACGAGCTGCGCTGCGGCTCGCGCCGGCGCGTCGCGCCGTTCTGACCAATGTGTCGCTGGACCTCGGCTCCGCGCAGCAGCGGATATCACTTCTCGAAAAGCGCATCGCGGACCTGCAGGCATCGTGGTCTTGGCGCATCGGCGATGCGGTCGTCCGAGCGGGACGCAAAGCCCGCGCGCTGCTGCCGCTCCGTCGATTTAAGAGACGATGAAACCAGTATCCGAGCTATACGGGCGCCATGAGGGCGCTGACATCTACATAGTGGGTACTGGCGCGAGTATGCGCGTGTTTCCGACAGAGTTCCTTGTTGATCGACTGACCATCGGCCTGAACATGGCGTGGAGGGTCGCCCCCCTCAAATACGGCATCACCATCGGACCACATCTAAATATTCCGGAGTTCTTGGATGGTGAGTTGCCCCACCCTGAGATCACCTGGATAACGAAGCGCGCCAAGGCGAAGCAAGTGTTGCGGCCAGATCAGTTTGCGCACGCGGACTCATCCTTTTACACATTCGATATGGCCGGCCGACCAAACCGTGCTCCACCGAATGAGCCGAGCGACGAAGGACGAGTCCTCGACTGGGTACGTCGACCAACGGGCGACAATCTCTACCAGTGGTCGTCGATATCGCAAACTGCCGTCAACCTTGCCGCAAACATGGGCGCTCGCAACATCATTCTGGTGGGGTGTGACAACAGCTCGTTGCTCGACAACCACCACGCGCACGTGCAACACACAAAGTGGGTCGGGGCAGCTCCGTCCTACCGATACGACCAGTACTACGAAGGACTTGTCGAAGTTCGTTCTGCGCTGAGGGAGCGGGGAGTCAATCTCCTCTCGCTCAATCCATTCGTCAAACTCGACAATCCGTCAAGAGACTTCAGCTTCTTGTGCGACGAGCTCTCGGTTCCCTCCCTCCTGAGTGGCGAAGACATCCCGGATGTCCACGCGTGGCAGGCACGGCCATCGCGACTAGAGCGCCGCATCCAGACGGCGCGATTCGCGGCAGCCCGTTATATCGAGCGCCGCCGCAAAGGCGCCTAGCGGTGTGTCCCTATCGCGTCGGCGACGCGTGACGTCGACCGGCGGTCGAGCGAACTTCTTCCGCGATGTCGACAACTTGTTCGGCCCAGTGTTCGAGCGAATGATCGCGCTCGATGGTCGAGCGAAGCGCGCGTCCCACGTCGATCATGCAGTCCGGTGACGCGTTCGCGATGGCGGAAATGCGCTCTGCGAGCGAACTCGGGTCGTCCGCGACGAAGCGCAGTGAGATGGGGCTATTCGCCATCAGCGGAAAGAACGCGGGATTGGATACGAGCGTCGGGCGACCGCACGCCATGGCCTCGAACACTGATTTGTCCGCGCTTCCCGCGACAGTGGCACTGACGAGCGCTGTCGCTTCGTGGACGAAGGCGGCGACCTGGCTGTGGGCGACACCGTCGAGCAGCTGCACTCGGTCAGCGACATCACGACGCTCGATCAGGTCAACAAGCTCTGTCCGGTGCTCACGTTCGGCGTCGTTCGTGGAGGGCCCCACGATCGTCAGCGTGGCGTCGGTACCCGCAGCGCGTGCTCGAGCGATCGCTTCGATCATCAATGGGTAGCCCTTGACCCGCGACGTACGCCCCACTGCGAGCAGATGGCAGGAGCCGGGCGCGATGACCGGGTCGGTGAAAGGGAATCGATCGAGATCGACCGCGTGCCCAATGGGACGAACCTTCACGCTCTGTCTCGGGAACGAACCCGGCAAAGCCGTCACGACCACATCGGCAAGTCGCGTCGCACGGCCGAGCGCACCACTGTCGGACGGATGCGTGAACCAGAGGATCGCCGGCATCTTCGTTGGCAGGGCAACTGCGGCGCCGAGTGTCAGGTACTGCGGACACATATGCGCGAACAGGGCCGGCCTGTGCAATTCTCGGGCAAGGCGAATCAGGGTGAGCTCGTATCGGAGCCCGCGACGATACGACGAGTGCCCTCGTTCCTTACCGAGGGACACAACCTCGGCCCCGAGATCATCCGGAACATGTCGCACTTCATTGGCGATGACCACGACGCGTCGCGCTCGTTGTGCGAGCGCTTGGATCTGACGAATTGTAAAACCCAACACCGGGTCGTCGGGATCGACCAGTTGGGTGACGAAGATGATGTCGGTCACGGACGGTCGATAGCGGAGTCGCCGCGAATCCATTTCGTGAGCCGCTCGACACCCGCTTCGTATTCGGCGACGGGGCTGCGCTCTTCGGCGCGCGACCGCGCCGCGGCACCCATGGTTGATGCGCGCTCGTAGTCGTCGATCAATCGGACGATGTCATCCGCAAGCCCGAGAACATCCTCGGGGGCAACCAGGTATCCGGACACACCGTGATCGATCAGCTCTGCCATGCCACCGACTGCCGCGGCAATGACGGGACGGCCCCGTGCCATGGCCTCGAGCACGATTCGCGGCAAACCTTCAGATCGTGACGGCAACACCAGACAGACCGCCTCGTCGATCGCGCTGCAGAGCTCTTCGCGCGGCATCGGGTCGCGGAACTCGACGCTCGAGCCCAGCCCTTCGGCCTCGACTCGCTCACGAAGCGCGTGCCGCAGACTTCCGTCCCCGACGATGACCAGGCGGGCCTCTGGCACGCGGTCGGTAACTTCCTTCCACGCGTCGAGGAGAACGTCGACGGCCTTGTAGCGCTCGAGGACCCCAACGAAGATCACCTTGGGTTCGTGGGGCGGTGCAACTGTGGGCCTGTCCATGAAAACGCCAAAGTCGCTGAACGTCACATATCGGTCGATCCCACCCGTGTAGCCGACCTCACGTGCCCTTGCGGCAAGAACCTCGCTGACGACCCTGACCCGGTCGGCACGACGAAGCGTCCATACGCATACGCGATCGGTGAGCGGCGCAACGAAGCGTCGCGCACCGCTCCCATAGAGGCGTGGTGCAGTGACCCAGTCGCCGTGCAACTCGACCAGCACGCGCGGGCGCCGAAAAAAGAGCAAATTCCTCAGAAGAATGACGCCAGTCGCTTCATACGGGCTTTGACACACGATGACCGTACCGTCGCGCGAGGCCGCGATACCGAGCGCCAGCGGCGGCGAGAACGTATAGAAGATGAGCCCTCCGAGTGCACCCGGCCGCACCACTGGAAATGACACAGTGAGGATGCCACCGACGCGGCGAACACCCACGGGCCCGGTGTTCAGCGAGATACCGCGGAGATGCTTCGAAAGCAGTTTGAATTTTCGCTCGACGTCCGGCCCGGGAGGTTCGAAGAGTTGCGTTTTTCCGACGAACACCGCTCGTGCCGGCGAGCGAGTCACTTCGTACAGGAGCGCCTCGATGGTGTCGGCGCAATGGTCAAAGCGCCATGCTTCGCCGGTCTTCTTTGCTCCCTCCTTCAGCCGCGGCAGCAACGCGGGATCTTCTCGAAGCCGAGTGAAGGCGTCAACGAAGGCCTCGGGAGTCGACGCGTCGACGACGAGACCGTCTACACCGTGGGTGACCGCCTCGGTGACGCCGCCTGCTGGCGTCGTCACAACCGGCGTGCCGCAGACAAGTGCCTCGATCGCGACGTGGGGAAGCCCTTCGTAGCTGCTCGAGCTCACGAGCACGTCCGCCTGGGCGATCCTCGTCAAGACGTCGCCATGTTCCTGTGCACCGAGCAGCCGGACGCGGCCCGCGACGTTCGGGTGGTCAGCGAGACCCTCGAGCACAGATCGTTCTGGCCCATCACCAATAAGGTCGAGGGTTACCCCCGTTGTTTGTCGGACGGCCTCGACCAGTACGTCGACGTGTTTGTGTGACACGAGACGCCCGACCCACACCGCGTGAAGATCGCCTGGAGCGCTGTCCGAACGCCTCGCGGACATCTTGGGGACGACCACGCCGTTGGGCACGACGCGCACATCGACTTCGCCCGGCGCCCACGCGTTTGCGATGCGCCGCAGATAGTCGCTCGGCGCGACGACGACGTCGGCGCGCTTCACCGTCCAGCTTCGGAGCCAGCGCATGGCTCGCAACCGAAGCCCCGCGGAAGATCGTTGCTGGAACTGATCGAAACCCTCATCAGTCAGCGTCATTCGCCGGCCCCGCTCCCACGCGGGGTCACCGACGACCTTCACGATTACCGGGCGCCGCGCCAACTTGGCACCGGCCACCGCCTCCGCTCCCATACCGGTCGCGTAGATGACGTCGTAGCGGCGCCGATGCCAGACAAGCCACAGCACCACCGCGACAAACCTGACCGGCCAGGGCCAACGGCGGGGAACGCGCATCAGATTGCGTTCACGAATCATCCGCGCGGCGTCGGTTGCGGCGACGACCGCCACGTCGTGCCCACGCGCCCGCAACTCGGTGGACAGGCTCGAGGCGTGGGTGGCCGGTCCCCCGATGTCGGGAGGAAAAATCCCCGTAATCACCACGATTTTCATCGTAAACCTCAGGCGGTGAGCCCTTTGAGTGTTGTTCGATACAACTGCGTCCAATTCGTGCCCATCGGCCTCAAAGAAGGTAGTATCCCCCTCCCCGCCAGACAAGCGGTGCAGGGAGGTTGCTGGCATGCATTGCCGCGACTCGGGCGGGGGGCCCGACAACTCTCATGTACTATCGCAGTCTTGAAACGCCGCCGCATCACGCGAATGTCGATCTGTGTGATGAGCCTTTGGCTGTTGGCAGGTTGCTCGGGCAACGACCGAACACGTACAGACCTGCCGGCGAAACGGGTTGTCACGCAGCAGCCGACGCAGTTG
>DATKCX010000335.1:0-3098 GCA_035512975.1 Ilumatobacter sp. | reverse complement strand
AACACCATGATCGTGCCCGCCAACCTCCTCGACCGGGTTGCGGTCGGAGCGACGGTCACCACGGTCCTGAACGAATGGGGCCGCATCGATGTGCTCGTCAACAACGCTCGCTTCACCGGCCCCGGTCACATGGACTCGGTGCTCGATACGCCTACCGAATACATCGACAAGACCATGGAGGCCAATTTCTTCGCTCCGGTCGCGCTCTGTCGCCTCATTCTGCGAGGGATGATCGAGCGGGGCTCTGGGTGGATCGTCAACATCACCTCACGAGCTGCGTACGACGACCCGTCGGCACCGCCCGGCAAAGGGGGGTGGGGCTTCATCTACGGGGCCTCGAAAGCCGCTCTCTATAGGGTCGCAGGATCGATCAACATCGAAGTCGGCGATTTAGGCGTCCACGCTGTGAACGTCGATCCGGGGCTCGTCGCCTCCGAGCGCGTGCTCCTCGAGACCGGAGCGTTCGGAATCCCGGTCGAACATGGCGGCCCACCGGACGCCATCGGCGCGGCCGTCGCTTGGTTGGTCACGGATCCCTGCGGACCGTCGCTCGCCCACGGAGGGGTGATCCACGCGCAGCAACTCTGCCACGAACACAGCCTTCTGCCCGGTTGGCCTGGCCCGAAACCGATACCTCGTTCCACTTCGGACGTGTGAGCCCGAGCTCGCTGTCAGCGCGGCAACATGAGCACGCGCTCGGCGAGCGTGTTTCGAACGACCTCACTGGTACCGCCGGCGATCCTGTAGCCGGGGGTCCGAAGCGCATACTCCGCCCACTGCCCCGCCATCGCAGCCGGCCCGAGAAGACGTCCCGCCGCTGAGGCAATGCGGTTCTCGAGGTCGCTCCACAGCAACTTCGCAAGGTTCGCCTTCGGACTGCTCAAGCCGCTCGCGGACTCCGCAAGCACCCGACGGCCGAACAACTCGAGAACGCGTAGACGGATGTAAAGGTCGGCAAGCTCTTGGCGCCGAAGGCCGTGTCGCGCGAAGCCCAGATCAGTGTCGGCGGTCGGGGCCGACTCGGCAGTCAACGCCTGGAGCTTCGACCGGGCTCGCAAGTGGAGCATCGCGAACCCTGCCCGCTCGTGTGTGAGCGTGGACATGGCGACCTCCCAACCCCGACCTTCGGGACCAAGAAGCGCCGACCTTGGGACGCGCACGTCGTCGAAGAACATCTCGGCGAACTCAGTCGCTCCGCTCATCGTCCTCAAGGGCCGGCGCTCGATGCCGGGGAGACGCAGATCGACGAGTAGGCACGACATCGCAGATCGGGCCGGGGCATGGGGATCAGTTCGGACCAGCAGCTCGCAGAAGTCAGCGAGGTGGCCGAGCGACGTCCACACCTTCTGACCGCTGACAACGTAGTGATCCCCGTCAAGCCTGGCGCGAGTCTCGAGCGAGGCCAGGTCCGAGCCGGCGCCGGGCTCGCTGAAGCCTTGGCACCACAGCTCGTCGCCCCGCAGCATGCCCGGGAGGAACCGGGTTCGTTGCTCGTCCGTCGCCCACGCCATGATCGCCGGGCCGATGTTCGGGATCCCGACCAAATTGAGCGGCCCGGGCGCACCGGCGCGAGACAGCTCCTCGAGGTACGCCACCTGGTGAAGCGGGCCTGCGTCGCGTCCGCCGAACTCTGCGGGCCACGCGATTGCCGCGAATCGGGCATCAGCGAGACAGTGGTTCCAACTGCGCAGACGTTCGATCCCCACTTCCATGACGAGCTCGAGCGTGGTCCCGCCCGCTTCGCTGCGTAAGTCGTCGGGGAGGTTCGCCTCGAGCCAGGCGCGGAACTCCAAGGTGAATGCTTCAACCTGGTTGGCGCCCTCGACCTGTTCGGATCCCGCCACACCAATACGTTATCATACCTAACGATCTTCCATTCGGCCGAGCATTCGCAATGACGCCGATGTTGCCCCCGCGCTTCCGCGAGTCAGCTTGCTTGTTGCACAATTCTCCAGAGTGTTTGCGCGGCTGCGGCGTCGCCGCCGGGCACGGCGTGGGCATAGCGGTCAAGCGTGGTCGAGACGCGCCGATGATCCACTCGTCGTGACACGACGGGTAGCGCCACGCCGGCTTCTAGCATCTGGGTGGCCATAAAATGACGGAGATCGTGCAGACGGAACTGGCGCAGACCCGCATCGCGCCGTAGTCGACCGAATGCTTTGGTGGCCCGGTTCGGTTTCCACGCCGCGGCACCGTCGGCGTCGTCGCTGAACAAGAAACCATCCGGGTTCAACACCTCGCCGTTGCTACTACGGCAGCGCTGCGCGTGCTCGACGAGCACCGCGACGCTGCCCGCATCGAGGTCCACGACGTGACGCCGTTTCGTCTTCGTCGCGGTGAGGACCGGCCCTTCGGGGCCTTCCACCCAACCCGCGCAAAACGACAGACGACCATGATCGAAGTCCACGTTCCGCCACCGCAAGCCCAACAACTGCGAGCGACGACCACCGCTGAACGCGGCCACGACCACGAACGTATGCAACGCCAAGTCGCGACTGTGAACATGATCCAGTAGTACACGCACTTCGTCAGGCGTCGGCGGCGACAGCTCAGGGGCGACGCTGACGATGCGATGCGCACGCGCTGCCGGATTGTCCCAGATCCACCCCCAACGCACCGCTTGCGCCAACGACGCGCGCAACACCACATGTACCCGAGCCAACGTCCCCGCCGCCAACGGCTGGCCTCGCATGCCGCCGCCGCGATGCAGAGCCGCGTACATCGCGTCGATCGCCGCTGGCGTCAGATCCCCCACCGCCACGTCGCCGATACGGGGATGGAGATAGCACTTCAACGCCGAACGGGTCTGACGGACCGTCGTGGGAGCCCAGCTCGTCGCCGCAATCGAGAACCACGCCTCCAACAGCTCGCTCATCGATGAACGCAGACCGACCTCGCGGACAGAACGTGTCGACGCCACCATGACATCGAGCTCACGCTGCGCGTCAGCACGACTGCCGCGCACCGTCACCGACCGATAGCGGCGCCGCTTCGTCTCGGGATCGACCCCGACGAACACCCGCAACTCCCACGAACCCGCACTGCGCTGACGCATCGAACCCTGCACAGATCAAAGCATCGGCGCGCCGAAGCCGATT
>DATKCX010000334.1:0-4330 GCA_035512975.1 Ilumatobacter sp. | reverse complement strand
AACGTCGCGGCCGAGCGGAAAGACCATGGCGTCCTCCTGCACGATCTCGGAGATCTTCGTGTAATGGGCGTTGGTGAGTTCCACCGTGGGCTCGAGGATCGCCAGGTCCATCTCGGCATCGACCTCGGCGTTGGAGTAGTTGAACCAGTTGAGCGGCTTCGCTCCGGTGCGCAGCTGGATACGGGCGCCTGTGTCGAAGTGCAGCGCGTCGCCGCCACCGCCCCAGGTGGTGATCATCAGATCCGGGAACTGGTCCTCTGGGCCCGTGTTCATGGCAAACATCTGCGAGCTGGGCATGCCCCGAACGGTGACGTCGAGCCCGAACGTCGCCAGCTGAGTCTGGATCAGTTCGGCAATCTGGCGGTACGGCGGGCCACCGCTCTCGCGATACGCGAGGTCGATGCTCTTCGACTCGAGGCTGTCGACCATACCGGCCAGTACGGTGGGGTCGTAATCCTGATGGAACGGCGTGACGCCAGTGGGGATTACCGCGGGGGAGATGAAATCGGTCGTCACTTCGACCGTTCCGTCGAAGGTCGGATCGAGGATCGACTTGACGTCGATGGCCTGGATGATCGCACGCCGCAGGTCCCGGTTGCTGCCGAGCATTCCGCTCGTCGGGTTGAGCCACAATGTGATGAAGCTGGTCGCCTTCAGGATGTACGTTTCGAAGTCTGGGTTCTCCTGAAAGGACAACGCGTC
Source organism: Ilumatobacter sp. (assembly GCA_035512975.1). Classification (GTDB taxonomy): domain Bacteria; phylum Actinomycetota; class Acidimicrobiia; order Acidimicrobiales; family Ilumatobacteraceae; genus Ilumatobacter. The sequence continues at coordinate 3,628 of DATKCX010000334.1, read as the reverse complement.
CCGGAAGCCGATTGACTTCGTCAGGTCGGCCTCGCCGGACTCGAGCAACAATCGCTGGGTGCTGAAGTCGGGGACGATGGTGATGTTGATCGTCGTGAAGTCCGGTGTCTCGCCCCACCAGCTCTCGACATAGTTGAGTTTGTAACCGGTGCCAGGGGTGAACTCCGTGATCGTGTACGGGCCGGTGCCTGCATCGTGGGTCTTGAGCCACTCCTGGGCGAGGTCGCCATTGACTTCGTTCGCGGCGACCGCTGTCGGGCTGACGGCGAATGGCCGCCATGGGCATGCCAGGTAGTGGAGGAACGCGTTGTTCGGCTCGGAAAGCGTGACGATGAACGTCGTCGGGTCTGGTGCCGTCATCTCGATCACCCCTGCCACCATGTAGGCGGGACCCTGATTGACCGCCAGTCGACGCTCGAAGCTCTTGATCCACGACTCGGCGTCGGCAGGTGTGCCGTCGTGGAACAGCACGCCCGGCCGAAGGAGGAACGTGTAGGTGAGGAGATCTTCCGACACTTCCCACGACTCGGCCAGTTGCGGCCTGAACGCTCCAGCCTCCGACGCGTAGTCGTAGTCGATGAGACCCTCGTACACCGAGTGCATGACGTAGCAACCTTCGCCCTCGTACATGATGTCGGGGTCGGGGATCTGCATGTCGGCACCGAAGGGGAGCGTCAGCGTCTGCCCGCCCACCGGGGCAGTAGTGGCACCTGAGGTGGCGGTGCCGGTTCCGGTGCCTGTCGGCGTGGGGGTGTTGCTGTCGGCCTCGTCGTCGCTACCGCAGGCAGCGAGGAGGGTTCCGAGGCCGAGGGCCTGAAAGCCGAAAGCAGCGCCGCCGAACTTGAGAAATTTTCGCCTGTCGACTTCGATGGACATGTTGGCTCCTGTATTTGCGATCTGGGGGGTGGTGGTGGGTGTTCGTGGTGCGGGGGTGATACGTGTTGGGCGTTGCGGGTGGTCCGTGGTGCGGTGACCATTCGGCCGATTGGGACGTCGGACCTGTCGTAGCGGACTGCGTCCCATCAGAGTCGCGGTGCGTTACGCGGTCGTCTCCTTGTCGTTCCCTTTCGATTACGCCCTTGTTTCGGCGGACCGAATAGACCGTTGCGAGGCCAAAACTGGTGCCCAGACGCGACGTCTGCGTGTCGCAAATGATCGATTTCGCCGGATGCACGAACTATCGTCGGCCGCGCCGTGTCCGGTTCGAATCGCTGCGCGACGCCACCGTGTGACTTCGGCGCAATCCCGCATTGACATTGCGAAAACATCACGCGTACCAAAGCGTCGTACGTTCAGATCACCGAACATCCAAGTGGCCAGGTTCGCCCCAGGTTTGCGAACCGACCCCCCGCCGCAAGGGAGCACGCAATGGAACCCTCGATCGCCTATCCACTGAGTCGTTCGCTCAACCATCGGGTCGCCTATCAGCGCCGGCGAGCGATGCCCGACCGTTCGAACAAGTCGCTGCAGCGCACCTACGATCTGCTTCGATCGCATCTGCACTCGATCGAACCTGGCGGCCTGCTCGTCGAGGCCGACCTGGTGCGATCGCTCTCGTCGAGCCGCAACGCGGTGCGCGCCGCGTTGCAGCTGATGGCCGCCGAAGGCCTCGTGGCGCGCAAGACGAAGGTCGGCACCACGTCGCAAGGTGCGACGTTCCTGCCGCTGAACGACATCTTGTCGGATCGACAGAAGACCAATGCATATGGCATTCACACCGGTATTGCCACGTCGATCATCCTCGTGCCTGAACTCATTCGAATCCGCCTGAGACTCGAGGAAGGCTCGTCGGTCGCCGTGATCGACGGGTTGATCTACGCCGGGGGGGAACCGATCGGCACGTCTGTTGGGTATGTCGGGCTCTCGGCCAGTGAAGCGATTCGGTTCCCCAACCAGAACCTCGGCACGGTCAGCTTCCTCGAAGAAAGCCTCCAGGTCGAACTCGGCGACTGCGAGACCCGCATGGCCACAGCCAGCTGTGATGCGGAGACCGCACACCGGCTGTCGATCGAGGAAGGCTCGGCGATGTTCTGGCTGGAAGACCTGATCCGTGACGTCGATGGCCGGCCACGGGCGATCAAGCAAGCTCGCTTCCGCGGCGACCGGGTGGCATTCTCAGCAGTTGCCCGCCGCGCGGTCGCCTGACCACCTGCCATGTGCGCTCCAGGGCGCGCGTTCTAGGACACCTCAGCGTGTCGCATGCGTACTGGGACCGACCGGTGCGTAGACACGCCTCACAGGCCGAGCGGGCCGCGATGATCCGACGGGACAAAAAGCTCGCGTTCGTCGAACCCAATGAGCAACGACGTGACAGACTCCGGCGGGCGCTGGTCGAGTGGGGCGTCGTCCCAGACGTCGTCCTCGGCAAGCCATTTGAGTTCTCAGCCGATTCGCTCCTCGAGCGATACGCCGACCGTGCCATCCTGCTCTTCGCCGATCCGTTCGGTCTCGGCCTGAGTCTCGACGTTCTCGAACGCGTTCTACGAGCGTCGTCGCCTCACCGGCCGATCGACGTGCTCTATCACTTCAGCCTGCTGACGATTGCGCGAATGGGTCGGGCAGCGATGGAGCAGGGCGACGGTTCACCGCTCGCAGCTCAGCTCGACGCAACGTTGGGTGACGCCGGTTGGCGCGAGCGGTTTGCTGAGGTCGAGCCCGGCAAGGACGGGGCTGCGACGGCGGCTGCACTCGACGTGGCCGAGCGCTTCTCCCACGTCGTTGCGAGGCGCATTGGTGTGCCGTCCCTTGGGATCCCGATTCGCCGGCGGCCAGGGCACCTCCCGATCTATCAGCTCACGCTCTTCACGAAGGATCCCCTGAAGCGGGCTCTCTCGGACTTCGCAGACAAGGCAGGCAAGGCACACGTCGATTGGCTTCTGCATTGTGAGAAGGAGCGGCCCGTGGCTACCGCAACAGTTGTTTAGCGGCAGCGTTGACGTCGGCGGCGGTGCCATGTCCCCCGTGACCTTCGACGGTCAGGTGCAGCGTCGTGACCGAAGGCGGCAGATGGACCCGGGTCAGGACGTTGGCCGAGTGTGATCGCAATGAGCACGAGCGTCGCGCCGACGAGTTGGGCGCTTGCGAATCCCTGGTCGAGCAGCGTCCATCCGGCAATCGTGGCAACGAGTGGGCTCAACAGGCCGAGGAGTGACACCCGGGCGACCGCGAGCGCCGCAACACCTCGGAACCACAACAGGTATGCAGCAGCCGTCGAGATCGCGAACCAGCCGAATCCCGCCAGGTTGCGTCCTGTGAGATGCGTGGGCATTCCCTCCACGACCGGCACAAGGACGAGCAGCGCAGACCCCCCGGCGATCAGTTGCCAGGCGGTGAACGTCGCGGCCGAAGCTGGCCGACCCCATCGCTTCACGAGCACTGTGCCCAGGGCCATGGAGGCGGCGCCGGCGAGTCCGGCGAGGATCCCGACGGTGTCCAGGGTTGCGCCGGGTCGGAGCACGACCAGTGCGACGCCGCCGACGCCGAGCACTCCCGAGACCACGACGGTGATCCGGAGGCGCTCATGCAGGAGTCGGACGGCGAGAGCCGCCGTGATCAGTGGCTGGATCGCGCCGAGCGTCGCTGCGACCCCGCCGGGGAGGCGATAAGCGGCGACGAAGAGAAACGCGAA
>DATKCX010000333.1:0-7281 GCA_035512975.1 Ilumatobacter sp. | reverse complement strand
CTTGAGGCGAGTCTGCAGATGGGAGATGAGTTCGGTGTTCGGCACGGCGACCTGCTCGTCGTCGGTGTGCATGGGGCGCACGGTGACCGTACCGGCCGCCAGTTCGTCGTCGCCGATGATCACCGCAAACGCCGCACCACTGCGGTTCGCGGCCTTCATCTGGGCCTTCATGCTGCGGCCGTCGTAGGCGCGATCGGCAGACAGGCCGGCAGCACGCAGCTGATTCGTGACGACGAGTGCTTGCATGCCGCCGGTGGTGTCGACCACGAAAGCGCCGACAGCCATGTTCGGAGCCTCGAAGACACCTTCGTCGGCGCACGCGATGAGCGTTCGGTCGACACCCAACGCGAATCCGATGCCGGCGGTGGGCGGCCCATCCAAGCTTTCGACGAGCCCGTCGTAGCGCCCGCCTCCACCCAGTGCGTTCTGCGCCGAGTCGAGGGTGCCACCGACGAACTCGAACGTGGTTCCTCGGTAGTAGTCGAGCCCGCGCACCAACTTCAGGTCGACCGTGAACCGGATACCGAGCGCTTCCAGCCCGGCACACACCACTGTGAAGTGTTCGGCCGCGGCTGGGCTCCAGAACGCGTCGATCGTTGGTGCCGCGGCGATGAGTTCGGCGTCTTCACTCCGCTTCGAATCGAGCACCCGCAAGGGGTTCTTCGCCAGCGTGGCTCGGCTCTGCTCGCTGAGGGCGTCGCCGGCCGCCTCGAAGTGGGCGCGCAGCGCTTCCACGTAGCGAGCACGGTCGCCCGGTTCGCCGAGCGAGTTGACGAGCAGCATGACCTGTCGCAGACCGAGCCGACGATAGAAGTCCCAACCGAGGGTGATGACTTCCACGTCGAGATACGGATCGTCGACACCGAGCACCTCGATGCCCACTTGATCGAACTGGCGATACCTACCTCGTTGCGGCTTCTCGTACCGGAAGTTCGGGCCCGAGTACCACACCTTCCACGGCAGTGTGGGCCGGTGCTCCACGAACGCCCGGCACACCGAGGCGGTGAACTCGGGGCGCAGCGCCACGTGTCGGTCGCCCTTGTCGAAGAAGTCGTACATCTCCTTGGTGACCACGTCGGTGGCGTCGCCGATGCGAGTGAACACGGCCAGATCTTCCAGCAAGGGGGTGACGATCTGCTCGTAGCCGGCCGCTTCGACCACGTCGGCGAAGACCGATGTGAAGCGTCGCGTGCGGACCGAATCGGGAGCCAGCAGGTCTCGCATTCCTGGGCTGGTTTGGAAGGTTGGCACGGCCAACGAGGCTACCGGCGGGCCAGGTCGCTCATGACTCCGGATTAGGGGATGAGCGGATAGGTCGCTTCGCTCCTTTTCATTCCGCTCATTTCCCCCGTACCTATTGACGTCGCCAACCGGGCATGCTCGGCAAAGCCTCCCCTACCCGCTCGGCTCCTTATGGTGGGGATTCGCGAGCGCCGACTTGTAGAAGGCAGCGGCTACGAGGAGCCGTTGGCTCCGGGCACGATTCGGTGGACGTCGTAGACGCCGTCGATTCTTCGAATGGTGTTCAGCACCGAGTTGAGATGCGCCGGGTTCGACATTTCGAACTGGAACCGCATCTTGGCAACTCGGTCGTTGCCGGTGACGGTCTCACACGACACGATGTTGACGCCCTGGTCACCCAACGAGTTGGCGACGTCGCGCAGGAGACGGCTGCGGTCGAGCGCGACCACCTCAACGCCGGCCACGTAGACACCGGCGCGCGCGCCGCCCTCCCACTCCACGTCGATGAGGCGCATCGACTGTTCCTGGGCGAGGGCCGCTGCGTTCGCACAGTCGATGCGGTGCACGCTCACGCCGCGTCCGCGGGTGACGAAGCCGATCGTCTCGTCACCGGGCACCGGCGTACAACATTGGGCGAGTCGTACCATCACGTCGTCGAGCCCCTCCACGTGGATGCCGACCACGTTGTCGTCACCCGTGGAACGCTGCCGCGGATGCAGCACCGACGAAGCAGGCTGCTCGTGCTCGACGCCCACCCGCAACGCTCGCGCGACTCGCTGGGCGACACTCTTGGCCGACACGTGATGCTCGCCGATGGCCGCGAGGAACGTGTCGACATCGACGTATCCGAGATCGGCGATGACTTCCGCCAGTTCCGGCGAACTCCAGATCTTCTGAACCGGGAGGCTTTCCCGCCGGAACTCGTCGGTAAGGTCGTCGCGTCCTTGTTCGATCATGTCGACGCGACGTTCACGACTGAACCACTGGCGGATCTTGTTCTGGGCCCGGTGCGAGACCACGAACGACAACCAGTCTTGCGATGGCCCGGCCGACTCGATCTTCGACGTGAAGATCTCGCACGTGTCGCCACTGGCCAGCGTGGCATCGAGCGACACCAACCGGCCGTTGACCTTGCTGCCGATGCAGGCGTGGCCGACCTCGGTGTGTACGCCGTACGCGAAGTCGACCGGGGTGGAGCCAACCGGCAACGTGATGACCCTGCCTTTGGGGGTGAACACGAAGACCTCGTCCTGTTCGAGATCGGTCTTCAGGTTCTGCATGAACTGGGTGGGGTCGCTGACTTCGGCCTGCCAGTCGATCATGCGGTTCAACCAGTCGATCTCACCGGCACCTGGAGCACCCGCTGATTTCGTACCCGGCTTTCCGCCATCGGCCTTGTAGGCCCAATGCGCGGCCACGCCCCACTCGGCGCGTTCGTGCATGTCGTTCGTGCGGATCTGCACTTCGATCGGTCGGCCGCCGGGGCCGATGACCGTGGTGTGCAAGCTCTGATACAGATTGAACTTCGGGATCGCGATGTAATCCTTGAAGCGACCGGTGACCGGGCTCCATCGGCCGTGAATGCTCCCGAGCGCCGCATAACAATCCTGAATGTCGTTCACGATGACGCGGACGGCGACGATGTCGAAGATCTCGTTGAACTCGCGTCCCTTCACGACCATCTTTTCGTAGATCGACCACAGGTGCTTCCCGCGCCCCGTGACCTCGCCTTCCACTCCGAGGTCGCGCAGCCGGCTGTGGATCTCGGAGATCGCCTGCGCGAGGAACACTTCCCGTTCAGGCGTACGAGTGGCGACGAGGTGATCGAGTTCGGCGTACCGCTTGGGGTGAAGGGCCGCGAACGACAGGTCTTCCAACTGCTGCCGGATCTCTTGGATACCGAGCCGGTGCGCGAGCGGGGCGTAGATCTCGAGTGTCTCGTGGGCGATTCGCTGCTGCTTCTCGAGCGGCACACCGGCGAGCGTGCGCATGTTGTGCAATCGGTCGGCGAGCTTGATGACCAGCACACGCAGGTCTTTCGCCATGGCCACGAGCATCTTGCGCATGGTGGCCGCCTGCTGCGCCTCGCGCGAGTCGAACTGGATGCGCTCGAGTTTCGTCACACCGTCGACCAGGCGGGCAACCTCGGCACCGAAGCCGGCTTCCACGTCGGCCAGCGTGATCTCGGTGTCTTCCACCGCGTCGTGCAACAGCGCCGCGGCCAGCGAAATGTCGTCGAGTCCGATGTCGGCCACGATCTTGCCAACTGCGAGCGGGTGGTTGATGTAGCTCTCGCCACTGGAACGAGTTTGCGCTCGGTGCGCTTCGGCCGCCATGGCGTACGCGCGGTTGATCAATTCGATGCTGGCCTTCGGGTGGCGGCGCCGGTAGCTCGCCAGCAGCGGTGTCAGCTCAGAGGCCGCGGCCGTCTCGTGATGCCGTCGCCAGGGAAGAACGCGATCGACAGTGGCCATCGTTCCTCAGAAACTCACAAGACTCTCGATGCGTTGTCCGGCGAACCGCTCGCGCCCGTTCAATGCCGGCAACTCGATGAGGAAGCCATAACCCACGATGTCACCACCGAGAGTTTCGATCAGTCGGCCGGTTGCCGATGCGGTTCCACCGGTTGCAAGCACATCGTCGACGACGAGAATCTTCTGGCCGTGGTGGATGGCGTCGCGGTGGATCTCGAGCTTGTCAGACCCGTACTCGAGGTTGTATTCCTCGCGCACCACCGCCCACGGGAGCTTCCCTGCTTTGCGGACCGGCACGAACCCGGCACGCAGCCGATACGCAACAGGTGCGGCGAGGATGAAACCACGCGATTCGACGCCGATGACCATGTCGACTTGCACGTCGTGAAAGGCGCTGACCAGATCGTCGACTGCCCGACCAAAGGCGGACGGGTTACCCAGCAGCGGGGTGATGTCGCGATAGGTGACACCCGGCTGCGGGTAGTCGTCGATTGCCCTGATGTACTCCCGCACCCACGTCGCATCGCCAGCCATGAGGTGAGGCTAGCGAGATGGACGCCTGGCGAGTCAGCGACGCTTCTTGTTGCGAGCCCGACTCGGCCGCGGCGGGTGCGACAACGCTTGCGTCGCAGCCGCGAGCGGGTCGGTGACCCTGTTGGTCGTGACGCTGCTTGGGGTACCGTCGATGACATCCGCGGTACTCGCAGCGGCAACACTCGTGGCTGGACGCAAACGCGCCCGGCGGCCCGTCATTCCACCGCCCATGACCATCTCGCGGAGCGTCTCTCCGGTGGCTCGAGGAAGCTTCGAACGGCCCCACTGCGGGTCGGTCTTCTTCAGAATCGCGAGGAGCGGCACCGCGACCACGATCGATGAGTACACGCCGATCACCATGCCGACGAGGAGCGCCACAGCGAACTCGCTGAGCGTGGAAGCACCCAGCAAGCCGGCACCGACCACCAGCATGGAGACCACCGGAACGACCGACGAGAAGCTCGTGAGGACCGAGCGCATCAGCACCTGATTGGTGGAGACGTTGACGATGTCGTCGTACGGCGGCTGTTGGGCGATGAATCGCGCCTCGTTTTCGCGGACGCGGTCGAACACCACGATCGTGTCGTACAGCGAGTAGCCAAGGATCGTGAGGAACGCGATCACCGTGGCCGGCGTGACGATGAACTGCAGCACCGAATAGATGCCGACGGCAATCAACACGTCGTGCAACATTGCCACGATCGCGGCGATCGCCATTCGCCAGTCGAACCGGATCGCGATGTAGATCGATACGAGGAGCGAGAAGATCACCAGTGCCCTCACGGCCTTGCCGGTGATTTCGCTGCCCCACGACGACGAGACACTGCTGACGTTCAGTTCGCCGCTCTCGACGCCCGCTGCAGCGGCGAACTCCGAGCTCAGCGATTCCACGAGAGCAGGATCGAGGTGAGCAACTTGCACTTTGATGAAGTCGCCAGATTCGGAACCGCGGCGCTGGATACGAGCACCCTCGGTGGACACGCCCGCCTCGTCGAGCACCGCGGTGGCGGCATCCTCGTCGAACTGCGCGGCAGGAACGTCCCACGACACGCCGCCTTCGAAGTCGATCCCGAGGTTGAGCTCGCGGGTGGACAACGATACGACCGACAACAACATCAGCAGACACGAGAGGATCAACAGCGGCTTGCGGCGACCGACGAAGTCGACGGCTGTCTGCACCTCCGACAGGCGGCCCCACACCGATGGCTGAATCTGATTGGTCGGTGGCGCTTGCGTGTTCATGATGCGACTCCTGCAGGTGTGACAGCGCGGCCGACTCTGCCGGTGTACCACCGCGAATCGGCCAAGAGCAGTACCGCTGGCCGGGTGAAGAACACGTGCACCAGCACGTCTGCGATCGTGGTGAGGCCGAGGTACAAGGCGAAACCCTTCACCGAACCGACCGAGAGCCAGAACAGGATGAGCGCGGCCAGCAACGTGACGATGTTCGCAGCGAGGATGGTGCGCCAGGTGGCGGCGAAAGCACTCGGGGCCGCGTTGCGAAGCGTGCGGCCGTGCCGCATCTCGTCACGCAACCGCTCGAAGTACACGACGTAGCTGTCGACGGTGACGCCGATCGAGACGATGATGCCGGTGGCACCAGCCAGCGTGAGCGCGAAGTTGGTCTGTTGCGAGACGAAGGCTGCAAGCGTGAACACCACGGCGGCCCACACGAACATGCCGCTCACCAACACCACCGAGAGCTTCCGGTAGTGGAACACCATGAACCCGAATGTCAGCAGGACGCCGACGATGCCGGCGATGACCGCGGCATTCAGGGAGTCCTCGCCCACCGTGGCGGACACGGTTTCCACTCTCTGCTGCTCCACCGGCACCGGGAAGGCACCACGGTTGAGCGTTCGCGCGAGCGCCCGAGTTTCGCCTTCGCCCGAACTGCCGGTAATCTGAACGGAGTCGCCGAAGTTGGTGGTCTGCACCACCGGTGCCGACTGGATGACGTCGTCGAGCACGATCGCGAGCTGCTGGGACGGACACGTAGCACCACGGCTGAAGCACTGCTGTGCCAAACCGTTCCACACCGCTTGGCCTTCGGAACGCAGCCCGACGGTGACGAGCCATGCGCCGTTCTCTTGCGAGATTTCGGCCTTGGCCGAACCCTGCGAGAACACCTCGCCTGAACCACCCGACGGGCCGACGAGGCACTGCTGGGATTGGCCAGGATACGACAACACCGTCTGCCCGTTGTCGGAAGGAATCGTGACGGGATCGGGGACGGGAATGGTGTCGACCGGTGGCACGACGAGAGGAACGGTCGTGCCCGGCACGCTGTCGGTGGTGACCGTGTCGGTCGGCACCGTCGTGTCGACGACTCCGGGACGTTCGTAGCTGGGAACGTCGACAGCCCGTTGCGTACCGGCGAAGCCCGAAGCTCCGTCGGTGGAACCCGTGGTGGTGGCCGGGCTGTCCTCTGGGTTGCCGACGCCAACCGCGGTGGTGGGGGCAGTCGTGGTGGCCGTAGGGGACAACACATCTGGTGTGGTGGCCGACGGAATCGGTACCACCGGTGCGAGTGGCCCTGGTTCGAGCGTGGTCGGTGTGGTGGCGACCGCGCCGTCGTCGCCGAGCACTGCAGCTTGACACTGAATGACGGGCCGCAGGCTGACGATGCCAGATACCTGCAGAGCATCGAACGCGGCTTCTTGATCATTGACGCCCGGAAGGTCGACGACGATGTTCTCGCCCTCCACACGAACGTCCGGCTCCGCGATGCCGAAATCTTCGAGTTGGGCACGCATCAGGTCGCGGACCACCAACAGTTCGTCTTCGGTCGCCGGTTCAGCAGTTCGATAGATGACCGACAGACCGCCTTTGAGGTCGAGACCGAGCACAGGCGTGTTGCCGACGCCAACGTTGACCCCGAGCAACGCCACCGCCAGGAACGTGAACCCACCGAGAGTCCACCACAGCTTCGAACGGGTCATGACGGATCGCTCGGCTTCTTGCCGCTCTTTCCGTCGGTCGTGTCGCCAGTGGCGGCATCGTCGGTTGCACTGTTGACCTTGCCCTGGAT
>DATKCX010000332.1:0-19125 GCA_035512975.1 Ilumatobacter sp. | reverse complement strand
CATGCAACTTCGACTTTGCCAAGCCGGTGGCACGTGCGCTACTCACGGGACCAACTCGGGACACTAAAACCGAAATGTTCCTTTGCAGCGCGACTTATTCCCAGTCCTTGTCAGATCGTTCGGCCTCATGCGGGCGAACGGATATGGACGGAGTCGCAACTTGAAGGCTAGGAGAGCATGCCTACTAGTCATCCCCCTGATCGTTGTCGCGTGCGGTAGTTCACAAGCCGACAACTCCGCGTCGAGTTGGGTTCCGGCCGACTTCGCTCGTTCAAACCAGCCGCTCTACGCCGCTATCGAGGACGAGCTGGGATTCGGCTACGACGCTATCATCGCAGCGGCTGACCGCAAGACTGCGCACGACGCCCGCAGCTGCCTTGACGAGCGAGGGTACGAAGTTGCATGGATCGATCTCGTCGACTCGATCTCATCGGTCGCTCTGTCAGCCGTCGAGTCGGTGCGCCAGATGATTTCGAGGAGCTCCGCGGCTCGGTCGGGCCTGGCTTCAGTTCCTGTCGAGGCGCTGGATGACTGCATTCCCCTCACTCCGCCGGCCGTGGCCGAGTTGTTGGGACTGCTAGAGCCCGCTATCGCGTCTGTATCCGACCGCGTACGGGCCCGACCCGAATTCATTGATTCCGTGAACCGAAGCACCCAATGTCGAGCCGAGCGATCCTCTCAATCACTGCCGAGTGCCGATGAGAAGGCGATGCAGATCGCACAGGAATTCGAAGACGGTGCGATCGACCAGACGACAGCACTTGCGAGACTTGATGAGGTTGATCGACAAGCGATCAGTGAGGAGACTGAGTTAACGCAACGTTGTGGTCCGAGCGCGGTTGAGTTGGAGAGGGTGCTTGTCATCGAGGAACAGCAGGCGTTTCTCGAACGAGAGCCAGACTTCGTGCCCGGCCTCGGCGAAAGTTTCGGTGGAACCGTCTCGCAGCTCGTGGAGTACGTGAGTGCGCCGTGATCGAGCCGGCTCGGACAACCGGCGACGCCCATCAACGATGTCCGACTGCCAAGGCGCTCATCCTCGGCGTGCTATTTCATCGGGCAGGTCACACACACACACAAGCAAGGGTGCGTGGACAGCGAGGCCGGCTTCCATGAAACAAAAGTCGACCTGCGGGGAGTTCTATGGAAGTACACAATTCGTAAGTTCACCACGTGGAGGTATCGAGATAAATGACCCCAAGGGCCGTCAATGGTCGTTAGTCGTAGGCGAGGCGTGAACGAGCGGGCTCACTTCGTTCTACCGGACCCGCTCGCAGGAGCGTACGTGCTCGGCCACGTGTATCGCTTTGATGTCGTGCAGCTCGGACAGTCCAGTCAAACCACCACGGCCGGAACCTCCGTTTCTTCCTCACGACCGAAGACTCGGAGACCACGGCGCTCTTGTCTGAGGCGCTGCCGTGACAACTCCTACTAGCGCCTTCGGAGACCGACTACCCGCTGCTGGACAACGCGGTCGACGTTCTCACCACACGCTGCATGACTGCGCTCGGATACGACTACGGCCGTACCCAGCACGACCTGTACGAAATCTCCTCGACCTGCGATCCCGCTATGGATTGCTCACTGCCGGCGACGCCACGTCGTCGGGTCTACCGCTCGACGATCCCGGCAAGCGATCCCCCCGAGTACCTCACGGAGTCGAACGCATCGATCGCGAGCGCGAGGCGGAAGGCGAGTCCTACCTTCAAGCGCTGTACGGGCCACACGGAGACGGGGCTGCCGCGCCGAGGCATCGCTCGAGATCTGGGGAGGGCCAATAGGGGCCTGATGTCGGTGCCGGGGTAGACCGAGACTTTCTGCCACACCTGTTTCCCCACGTCAGTGGGGCGACAGGTGCCCGAGCGCGACCACGTTCACACCGTCGTCGCGGGTCTGGCTCACGTTTCCGGCGGTGATCACGTTGAGGCTGGCGACCTTGGTGGCACGCGCCGGACTGACCTTGCCGAGCAACTTCCTGAGGTTCACCGATGCTGTGTCGATGTTGGCCCGACCCCCCATTTTCACCTCGAACGCCGACCACCGGCCGTCGGGCAGTTCCACGATCGCGTCGACCTCGAGCCCGCCCTCGTCGCGGTAGTGCGTGACAACCCCGCCAAGGGTGTCGGCGTGCACGCGGAGGTCCCGGACTGCCAGCGACTCGAAGAGCAGCCCGAACGTCTTGAGGTCTACCAACAGCGCCGCAGCAGACGCCCCGAGTGCGGCGGCAGCCAGCGACGGGTCGACGAAGTGCCACTTCGGGCTCACCCGCTGACGGATGGCAGACCGCAAGTGTGGACGCCACGCGGGCTGCTCCTCGAGAACTCCAACACGCGCGAGAACGTCGAGATATCTCCGTGCGGTCTGCGCAGAGATGCCGTTGCCGTCGGCGAGCTCGGCCTCCCTCGCAAGCTTGGCCGCCGGCGCTTCCGTAGCGACATTGCGAGCGAGTGCCCCCAGGAGCGCCAGCATGCGCATTGGATCGACCCGTTCGCCCGCCGTCGGCAGGTCGGCCCGCGCAACATCCTCGAGGTACGACGCGAGATAACTCGTCGGCGATATGTCCGGACCCGCAACGAGTGCCGGCCAACCGCCGCGGACGATCAGTCGCGCGTAGTCCTCCACCGTCGGGCCGCCGAGCCCCGCCACCGCTACCCCGGACAGCAAGTCGCTGAACGCAACCGCACCAATCGACTCACCGCTCTCGGCTAGCACCATCGGACGCAGCGCAATGCGCCGGAAACGCCCAGCACCGCTGTGGCGGGTGACGTCGTCGGCCGGAGTCGCCGAGCCGGTGAGGATGAACTGGCCCGGTCGCCCCCTCGTGTCCACCGCGTGCCGGGCCGCGTTCCAGAGCACCGGAGCGAGTTGCCACTCGTCGATCAGTCGAGGTATCTCCCCAGCGAGCACGACGTCGGGCGCAGTCTCCGCAAGGGCGACGACATCAGGCGACGAATCCAGTCGAACCGAACTGGCCGCGTGGTGGAGCCCCGTCGTCGTCTTACCGACTGCCCGCGGACCCTGCAGAATGACCGCGCCGAAGGTGGTCAGAGCCTCCGAGATCGCCCGATCTACCACCCTGCCTTGGTACGCCATCCCAGACAGGGTATCGCAACTACGTGAATTCAGATATCACTCTTACGTGAGTCCTGGCAGTGTGATTACGGCAAGATGCCTGGACCTTCATTTCGGCCCGGACGCCGCTCGCGAACCTGATCCGAACGGTCACCCTTCGCCGAACTCTGCGACGAGGTCGCAGTGGATCACATCCCAGTCCTCGCCCGGGTCCTCACCGGTCACCAGCGCTTCGAGCCGCTGCTCGATCTCACGGAGCCACTCTTCATAGCCCTCAGCCGTATTGGCCACAACCGGCTCGTCGACCGTCGCCAACAACTTCACGGCCAGGCTCGCCCGCTCACCGTCTGGCAGCTCCATCGCTTCGCGGAACAGTTCACCGCCGTCGACACTCATGACCGAACCGTACCTCCCCTGACCTCCGGCACCGCCCGCCGGGGGTTAGCTTTCTGCGAGGGCGGCGAGGAGTTTCGTGGGAGTGTCTTTGGGGCTGATCTTGGGCCAGGCCTTCTCGATCTTTCCTTCCTCGTCGATGAGGAACGCCGAGCGCTGTACGCCCATGTATTCCTTGCCGTAGTTCTTCTTCAGTACCCACACGCCGTACTTCGCGGCGATTGCGTGGTCTTGGTCGCCGAGCAGCGTGAAACCCAGTTCGTACTTGTCATCGAACTTCTTGAGAGCGCTCGGCTTGTCAGGACTGATACCGATGACCACGGTGTCGCCGATCTCGCCAGCGATGTCACGAAGACCACAGGCCTGGGTCGTGCACCCGGGAGTCGACGCACGCGGATAGAAGTACACGAGCACCTTGCGACCTTGCAGCTTCGACAGCTGAACCTTCGTGTCGTTCTGATCGGGCAGCGTGAAGGCTGGGGCTTTCTTGCCCTCGGCGGGAGTTGTCATACCCCGAGAATAGGCGGCGGCGATGGCCGCCGACTCTTCCACACCGCGGTGAGCCGCATCAGTCATCGTCATCGTTGTCGTTGGCGTTGGCGCGGCTCGCAAGTGGGTCGAGCAACCTGTCGAGTTCCACGGCGACCGCTGGGTCGAGCTCGCCCGATTCCGCCCAATCGTTGAGCGCAGCACGTAGCTCGGCGGCGAGGTCGCCTTGCTTGCGGCCGCGTTCGTCAACCACCTTCCTCAGCGTTTCCGCGAGTTCGCCACCCTTCGAACCAACGAGCGCTGGATCGCGTTCCACCTGTTCCAAAAACACACTTAGGTCGTCGGTGGCCGCGAAGCCGGGGATGATCTCGGCTACGGCCGGGGCAGCGGGTTCGGTGGGAACCGGTTCGAGCAACACCGGTTCGGTCGCGATCGGCGCAACGGTCGACGCGACGGTCGACGGCACGCTCGACGGGCCCGACGATTCGGAACTGACTGCGTCAGCAAGCGTGCCCAGCTCCGCTCCGGAACTCGCCAGATCCACCCCGGACCGAGCCGACAACGCGTACGCCAAGCCAACCGTCAGCGCGACCGCGAGTACCGCGAGCACTACTCGTCTGGTCTGGCGCTGGTGTGCTCCAGAGCGCGACCGAGGTGCGAGCGACTGCGCCACTTCTGCCGGGAGAACACGGGTCTCGACATCCGCCCCACCTGCAGCCCGACCGTCTGGCATGAGGAGTGTGTGCGAACCACCGCCGGCGTCGACACCGCCGACCGCGGCGGCACCTGCAGCTGCCGTGAGCGCATCACCGAACTGCGCCGCCGATGCCGGGCGGCGGGTGGGGTCGACCTCGATGGCCTGCGCGATCGCTGCCGCCATCGCCGCCGGCACGTCGGGACGTAGTGTTCGGATGTCGGGCGCAGGTGTTGATTGCTGCGCAACGGCGATCGCCACAGCCGAGTCGCCCACGAATGGAGGCTGGCCGGTGAGCATCTCGAACAGCACCGCGCCCAGCGCATACACGTCGGTGGCCGGACTGACCGCCTGGCCAGTCGCTTGTTCGGGTGCCAAGTAGCGCGGCGTTCCGACGACGAAACCCGTCGACGTGACCGACTCCTCGAGGTCCTCGAACCGTTTGGCGATGCCGAAGTCGGCAAGCTTCACGATCCCACCGCTGCCTGTATCAGCCCCGCCCGTGCCGGCCTCACCGAGCAGGATGTTGGCCGGCTTGACGTCGCGATGGACGACACCGGTCGCGTGCGCGGCAGCGAGCACACCAGCGATTTCGCCGGCGATCCGCGTCGCCTCGGCGACCGACAACGGTCCGGACGACGCCAGGTGCTCGGCCAGACTGGATCCCTCGACGAGTTCCATCACGAGGAACAAGTCGCCGTCATCCTCGCCCGCGTCGAACACGGTGACTGCGGCCGGGTGGCTGAACCCTGCCAATGTTCGACACTCTTGGAGAAATCGCTCGCGACCGGTTGGGTCAGCAGACGCGGCAATCCTCGTGTCGAGCAGCTTCACCGCAACAGTGCGGCCAAGCAGCTCGTCGATCGCACGCACGACGCGAGCCGTGCCTCCGGCACCCAGATCATCGCCAAGTCGATACCGCCCAGCGAGCAGACGTTCCATACGGTGACCGTACCGAGAGAACGCCGTCGACCGTCCGCGGGCCTGGAGGCCGAGCGCAGGACCCGGCAGCCGGGCTATGCCCCAGTGAGCTCGCGCCAGCCGTCGGGCATCTGCGACGCCGCCTGCTCGGGGGTGAGCCGCAAGGTCGACTCGGGCACGAGGTCGGCAATGATTCTGCCCTCTGCGTAATGGTGATTCACCAGGCCGACGCCTTCGAACAGTTCATGACGGCGCGACACGAGATCAGCGGGTGGCTGTTCGGTGAAGAACCCCCAAATCGTGAACGCGAGGCGCACGTCATGCACGACCGGCGCTCGGCTGTACATCGAGGCCCGCTTGAGCGCGATGCCGAGACACCCGCGCACCGCGTCGGCCTGCTTCTCGCCGGGTTGCAGGCGCAGCTGGGGCGCGAGACGAGCAGCGATCGCAAGCGCAAACCCCTGATCGGGACCTTGTGCGCCGCGGCGCGGACCGTCTGGTTGCAGACCGGGAAAGAATCCTGGACGGTCAGGCGTCCACGAAGCCGGAACAACGTCGGGAGACGAGTAGTACTGCGACGCGTTGACGCCAGCGGGAGCGGACCGGGGAGCTGCCATGGTGGGAGACATCGTAACCTGCGACCCGTGAACGAACGAATGGATCCCGCCCCGAAGGCTCGACGCGCGCCCCGCCTGGCGGGCCGGAGCTGGGTGCCGTCCGGGTCCGAAGCGCTCATCGCCGACCTCGCGCTGCAATGTGCGGCGATCGACTTCGCTGCAATCGACTTGGCGATCCACGACCTCGCCGAAGAGAGTCGTCAGATCCACGATGTGGAGTGCGTGAACCTCAACCCGGCGACGAACGTGATGAATCCGCGGGCCGAGGCACTCTTGTCTTCGGGTATCGGCACCCGACCGTCGCTGGGGTACCCCGGCGACAAGTACGAGATGGGCCTCGAAGCCATCGAGCAGATCGAGGTGCTCGCCGCCGAGCTCGTGGCCGAAGTGTTCGACGCTCCGTACGTCGAGATCCGTGTCGCTTCGGGTGCCATGGCCAACCTGTATGCGTTTCTGGCCGCCGCCGAGCCGGGCGATGCCATCATCGTGCCGCCGGCCGGCATCGGCGGACACGTCACTCACAACACCGCCGGTGCTGCCGGTTTGCGCGGACTCGTCATCCACGAGGCACCCACCGACGACTTGCGGTACACGATCGACGTCGATCGATTGCGCGCGATGGCCCACGAGGTGCGACCCAAGATGATCACGGTCGGTTCGAGCTTGAACCTGTGCCACCACCCAGTTCGCGAAATCCGCGAGATCGCCGACGAAGTCGGTGCAGCGGTGCTGTTCGACGCCGCTCACCTCTCGGGGTTGATCGCGGGCGGTGCTTGGCCCAACCCGCTCCACGAGGGTGCCCACATGATGACGATGAGCACCTACAAGAGTCTGGGCGGTCCGCCTTCCGGAGTGATCGTCACGAACGACGCTGCCCTCGCGGAACGCCTCGACGCCATCGCGTATCCCGGCCTCACCGCGAACTTCGACGTCGCCAAGAGCGCCGCACTGGCCATCACCATGCTCGATTGGCTGGCGCACGGCAGCGACTATGCCTCGACGATGGTGGCCAATGCGCGGACACTTGCGTTGGCGTTGGCCGATCGCAATCTGCCGGTCGTGCGGTCAGCGACCGGCGCGACCGAGTCGCACGCGTTCGCGCTGAACATGGCTTCGTACGGCGGCGGGCACACGGTGGCGCGGGGCCTCCGGCGCAGCAATGTGCTCACGTCGGCGATCGGGCTGCCGTTCGACGACGGAGCGGGTCTGCGCGTCGGCACCACGGAGATCACCCGGTGGGGCGCGATGCCCGACGACATGAGTTCGCTGGCCGACCTGATCGCACGAGCGTTCACCGACAACCCGGAGTCGGTCGCCGCCGACGTCACCGAGTGGCGATCACGTTTCACCGAGATCCACTACACCCGCGAAGGGATAGTGCCTGGGGGCTCAGCGGATAGGCGAGGCTCAGCCGAGCCTGTCGGCTGAGCAACCCCCATAGATACGGGGAGAAGTCGGCGGAATGAAAAAGGAGCGCAGCGACCTATCCGCTGACTCTCCTGGCACTATCCCTTCGCGGTGACGGGGTGCAGCAGGCCGTAGACGAGGCTGTCTTCCAGTGCCCGCCACGATGCTTCGATGATGTTGGGGCTGACGCCGATCGTGGTCCATTCGGTCTCGCCGTTGGTTGCCGTGAGGAGCACACGGGTGACTGCTCCCGTGGCCTCTCCCCCGTCGAGGATGCGCACCTTGAAGTCGATGAGGTGCACCTGCGCCAGGTTGGGGTAGGCCTTCTGCACGGCACGACGCAACGCCGTGTCGATCGCGTTGACCGGCCCGTTGCCTTCGGCCGTGAACACGTAGCGTTCGTCACCCACCCACACCTTCACGGTCGCCTCGGTGCTGAACGGCGAGTTGCCGAGTTCGTCGGTGATCAGCCGCATCGACTCCACGCGGAAGAAGTCCTGTTGCCAACCGGTGGCTCGGCGCATCAACAGTTCGAGTGAGGCGTCGGCCGCTTCGAACTGGTAGCCCTCGTGCTCCAAGCGCTTCAGCTCGTCGATCACGCCCATGATGCCGGGGCCGTCGAGTTCGACCCCGATCTCGTCGGCCTTCCATTGGATCGTCGCCTTGCCGGCCATCTCCGACACCACGAAACGGGTGCCGTTGCCGACCGCTGACGGTTCGACGTGCTCGTAGGCATCGCGAGCCCTCGCGATGGCGCTGACGTGCAGCCCTGCCTTGTGAGCGAACGCAGAAGCCCCCACGTAGGGTGCCTGCGGGTTGACCGCCCGGTTGAGCGTCTCGGCCACGCGGTGTGACACCACAGTGAGGCGCTCCATGCGACCCTCGGGCAGGCAGACGAACTGCTGCTTGAGCTGTAGGTTCGGAATGATCGACGTGAGATTCGCGTTGCCCGTGCGCTCGCCCAACCCGTTGAGTGTGCCCTGTACGTGCCGCGCGCCGGCGCGCACCGCAGCCATGGAGTTGGCGACCGCGCAGCCCGTGTCGTCGTGACAATGGATGCCGATGATGACGTCGTTGCCGACGTGGCTGTGCACCGCGCCGACGATTGCTTCCACTTCGTGTGGCAACGACCCGCCGTTGGTGTCGCACAGCACCACATGCGTGGCACCTTTCAGCACCGCAGCTTCGAGCGCCCGATACGAGAACTCCGGGTTGGCCTTGAAGCCGTCGAAGAAGTGCTCCATGTCGACCAACACGCGCCGGCCGTGACCATGCAGGAATTCGACCGAGTCGGCGATCATCGCCGCACCCTCGTCGAGGCTGGTCTGGAGAGCTTCGGTGACGTGATACGCGGAACTCTTGGCGACGATGCAAACAGCGCTGGTGTTGGCCTCGAGCAGGTGCTGCAGGGTGACGTCTTCGTCGACCTTGCCGCGCGGCCGACGGGTGGAACCGAACGCCACGAACGTCGACGCGGTGAGCTCGAGCTCGGTCGCGGCACGCGCGAAGAATTCGATGTCTTTGGGGTTGGCACCGGGCCATCCACCTTCGATGTACTGCACCCCGAGGTAGTCGAGCTGGCGTGCGATACGGAGCTTGTCGTCAACGGTGGCGCTGACGCCTTCCACCTGCAGCCCGTCGCGCAACGTGGTGTCGAAGATCTCGACGCTGACGCGCTCGTGAGGACTGGCGGAGCGATCGGGGAGATCGACGTTGAGATCAGTCATGGGTCGTCTTTCGGTTCGGGCAACAAAAAAGCCGCCCGGTGGGCGGCTGAACGAGCACGTGGGAGGGCCACGTGCTCTACGGAATGATGATGATGGCGAGATCGAGGTGGAGGTCGGTACGCATCACACGACCCATTCAACCGTGCCGGGGCAGATTCGTCAACGGTCCAGATGACCACGGCTGGGGACAACGTTGTGCACGACCTGTGCATGAACGGTGGACGACCTGATGTTTCCTGGGGATGAACAGAAAGTTCGGTGGATAACCATGTGAATTCAGAAGTACCCCTTGACCTGGGGTTTTGTGTCCGCGATTGTATGACTCGTACCGGAGAGCGCACGCCAACCGGGGTCACGAAACGAGTCCTTGAACCACACTTTCGGGTGAGGAGCAGGGAAAACGGTTCGAGGCTCACGAGGCGAAAGCGGATCTGGAACGGAGCGAGAAACCACAGCTTCGCACCGAGCAGCCGGGCAACCGGAGGCCACGGGCGGAGCAACCGCAGAGTACCGAGCGGCTGGGCGACCAGCGGCCACGGGCGAAGCAACCGGTCAGACACCGACGGGGGACCCCAACTCCTCCCGAGGCAGACGGTCGGCGGTGCCTCCCGACGACTTGGGCAACCGGGTCAGCGTGAATGCACCGGAAGGGGGCCACGAGGCCACAGGTTCGCCTGGGGCAATCAGCACCTACCGAAGAACGGGGCCGTGGGTAACCGCGGTGATCGGGTTCGGCGTCGGCAACGGAGGTTGCGGGTAACCGCATCCGATCGGGCCGGCAAACGGGCATCGCCCGCCATGCCTTCGGGCACGACGGGCGATGTGATTGATCGAGACGAAGGTTAACGCCCAAAGATCGATCAGTGGTGGATCGCTCCACCCTTTGGGGGGCCCCGGGAGGGTGCGCAGGCTTCGGCCGGCAGCACCGCCCGGGGCCTCACTTCATTTTCCGGCCATTTCTGGCCGGCGACCAATCCGGTGACGTCGTCGAGCACCCGGTAGCGTCACTCGACGCATGCGGCCCTTCTTCATCGACACCGACACTGCTTCCGACGACGCCGTTGCGCTCGTGATCGCGCTCAAGCACCTCGACATCACTGTGGTGGGTATCGGGGTGGTGGCTGGCAACGTGCCGCTCGACATGGGCGTGCAGAACGCGCTCTACACCCGAGAGCTCTGCGGTCGCAACGACGTGCCGGTGTACGCCGGAGCGGCATCGCCTCTGGCGATTCCGTTGGAAACAGCGCAGTACGTCCACGGCGTGGACGGCATGGGAGACATCGGCCTCGATCTCACCGGACGAACCGCGAATGAGGGCGACGCGGTCGACGAGCTCATCCGCGCCTCACACGAGCATGCCGGCGAACTCACCCTGGTGACCCTCGGTCCACTCACGAACGTCGCGCGGGCGATCGAACGCGATCCGAGCATCGTCGATCGGATTCCTCGAACCGTCATCATGGGTGCCGCCGCCGACCACATCGGCAACGTCACCCCGGTCGCCGAGTTCAACATGTGGGCCGATCCGCTCGCCGTTGATGTCGTGGTGAAGTCTCGGCTGCCGATCGAGTTCGTCGGGTGGGACATCTCCCGCTTCTACGCCGTGGTCGACAATGAGCAAGCGGCTGAGCTCCGTGCCATCGGCACCCCGGTCGCCGAGTTCTGCATCGACATCCAGGCGACCGTCGCCGCATACTGCGCCACCGAGACCAAGTTGGCCGGGTTCGACCTGCCAGATCCGATCACGATGGCCTACGCCATCGACCCCTCCATCGCCACCAAAACTCGCCGTCTTCACGTCGCCGTGGAAACCGAGAGCGAACTCACGCGCGGCATGGTGCTGATGGACGTGCTGGAACTCGGCCACAACGAGCCGAACGCGCTCGTGGTGATGGACGCCGACAACGCACGATTCATCGACATGCTGCGCGACAGCCTGCGGCAAGATGAGGTCTGTCCCCCTTCTTGACCCACTTGTTGACGGGTTCGGATCAGGAAGCGAGCTCGCACCAGTCTTTGTACTGGTCGACCTGACCGCGGACGAGTCGGCCGTACAGGTCGGCGATCGTCTTGGTGAACGGACCGGGGCACGGAATGGATCGATCGTCGACCGAGTTCACCGATGACACTTCGGCCGCAGTTCCCACGAGGAACATTTCATCAGCGATGTAGATGTCGGACCTGGCCAGGTTGTCGCACACCACTTCGATACCGAGGTCGCGACACAACGTCATCACCGTGTTCTGCGTGATGCCTTCGAGCGCTCCAGCCGACGTGGGAGGCGTGATCAGCTTGCCGTTGCGCGACACGAACACGTTCTCGCCCGAGCACTCGGCGATCAACCCGTTGGGTGCGAGCATGAGCGCCTCGTCGTAACCGCCCTTGAGCGCCTCGACCTTCGCGAGCGACGAGTTCACGTAGTTGCCGGTGGTCTTCGCAGCAGGCGGCATGGTGTTGTGGTCGTGGCGGGTCCACGAAGAGATCTTCAGGCGCACGCCCTTGGTGACCGCATCGTCGCCGAGGTACGCCCCCCATGGCCAGCACGCGATCGCCACGTCGACCGAACACGGCATGGTGTTGAGGCCCATCTCGCCGTAGCCGTAATAGGCCAGCGGGCGCACGTAGCACGCGGGCAGTCCGGTTGACGCAACGGTGGCCTTGGTCGCGGCGACCAACTCCTCGACCGAGTACGGGATCTCCATGCCGACGATCTTCGCCGAGTTGTGGAGACGCGCGATGTGCTCGGTGAGCCGGAAGATCGCCGGGCCGTCTGCGGTCTCGTAGGCCCGGATGCCCTCGAACACACCCGTGCCGTAGTGCAGCGTGTGGGTGAGCACATGGATCTGGGCGTCGGCCCAGTCGACGAGTTCGCCGTTCATCCAGATCTTCGGTGTGGCTGTGATTGGCATGCGGTCAGTCTCGCACTCGAGCCACGATGGTGTCACCCACGGAGGTGGTGCTGCCGATAACCGGCTCGGCACACGCCGCCCGAATACGGTCGGCCGCAGCCCCCTCCCCCAAGAAGTCGAGCATGAGCGCCGCGGACAGAATCGCCGCAGTCGGGTTCGCGAGGTTCTGCCCGGCGATGTCTGGTGCCGACCCGTGCACCGGTTCGAACATCGACGGTCCGGTGCGGGCCGGGTTGAGGTTGGCCGAAGACGCCAGGCCGATGCCGCCCGACACGGCACCACCGAGATCGGTGAGGATGTCGCCGAACAGGTTGTCGGTGACGATCACGTCGTAGCGGTGTGGGTCCTGCACGAAGTAGATCGTCGCCGCGTCGACATGGTTGTAGGCCGTGCCGATGGCGGGGTATTCGGCGGCCACCTCGTTGAAGGTGCGCTCCCACAACGCACCGGCAAAGGTGAGCACGTTGGTCTTGTGCACGAGTGTGACGTGCTGGCGATCACGGGTGGAAGCCAGCTCGAATGCGTGACGGATGCATCGCTCGACCCCCATGCGGGTGTTGACCGATCCTTGCGTGGCCACTTCGAACGGTGTTCCCTCCCTGAGCACACCGCCCTCGCCCACGTACGGCCCCTCGGTGTTCTCGCGGATCACCACGAAGTCGTGCGGCGCGGTGTGGCCGGGGGCGGTTCCTTGGAACGGCCGCTGGTTGATGTACAGGTCGAGCTGAAAGCGCATCCGGAGGAGCAAGCCACGCTCGATCACACCCGGAGGCACCCCTGGCGAACCGACGGCACCGAGCAGGATCGCATCGAACCCGCGCAACTCGTCGAGGGTTGCGTCCGACAGGATCTCGCCATCGCGCAGGTACCGGGCACCGCCGAGATCGAACTCGGTGGCGTCGTACGTGACGCCGGCGGCGTCGATGACCCTCAGTGCCTGAGCGGTGACCTCCGGGCCGATTCCGTCTCCACCGATGACTGCAATCTTGTGCGACATAGGGAACCGAATCTACGGGAGATCGGCCACCGCAGCCCAACCACCACCCCGCCCGGCGTCGACGGTGCCGTGGTTGTGGCGTGGTTTGTGTCGGACACGAACCACGCCATCGGAGGATCTAGTGTGCTCGCATGCAGGTTCACGGGATCGACCACATCGTGCTCAACACCGCTGATGTCGAACGATCACTTGCCTGGTACTGCGACGTGCTCGGCCTCGCAGCGGTGCGAGTGGACGAATGGCGAGCGGGCACCGCACCGTTTCCGTCGGCGCGCATCAACGATCGCTGCATCATCGACCTGTTCTCGGCTCCGCGCTCCGGCGACAACCTCAACCACTTCTGCTTGGTCGTCGACCGCGCCGACGTCGACGCTGTCGCCGCCGACCCCAGGTTCACCGTGGTCGATGGCCCGGGAAGCCGATTCGGCGCGCAAGGCGACGGTTGGTCGGTGTACGTCGTCGATCCCGACGGCAACGTGGTCGAACTCCGCAGCTACGACTGAGCCCGTCGCGCCAACGTCGCGTTCTTGCGCGCCATGACGGTCAGAATCACGGTGAGGGGTGGGACGCTCCAGATACAGTGGGCCGACCAACTTCACAGAAAGCACCGATAACCGTGTCCACCACCCACAGCGACCTTGTAGCGCGGGCGAAGGAGATCACGGCCAGGGAGATGGTGCGCTATTCAGAGCGCACCAAGAAGTCCCAGGTCGCCACAGAACGAGCGAGAAAGGTCATGCCGGCTGGTGTTCCGTCCAGCTTCCAAGCGTATGACCCCTGGCCGGTGGTGGTGAAGTTCGCTGCCGGGTCGCGCATGATCGACGTCGACGACAACGAATACGTCGACTACGACATGGGTTTCGGGGCGCTCTTTGCGGGCCACATGAACCCTGCCGTGCGGGCAGCGGTGAGCAAACAGCTCGATTCGGGCACGTTGTACGTCACGCCGTGTGAGCTGAACGCCGACGTCGGCGAGTTGCTCGCCGACCGCTACGGCTACCCGATGTGGCGGCCGACCAACTCGGGCACCGAAGCGACGATGGACGCCATCCGCGTCGCGCGCGCTGCCACCGGGCGCCACAAGATCGTCAAGGTCGAAGGCGGGTATCACGGCCACCACGACGAAGTGATGATCTCCAACAAGCCGCCGCTCGACAAGGCGGGTCCGCCCGACGCACCGTTCTCGGTACCTCAGTCAGCGGGCATCACGCCCGGCACCATCGCCGACGTCATCGTCATTCCATACAACAACCCCGAGGCACTCGAGCGTGCGCTCGCGAACAACGACGTCGCGTGCTTCATCGTCGAACCGGTGATGGAGAACATCGGCATCTGCCTTCCCGTCGATGGTTACTTGCAGCAGGTGCGCGAGATCACACAGCGCTACGGCACCCTCTTGATCTTCGACGAAGTGAAGACCGGTATCACGGCCGGATACGGCGGTGCCACCAGCATCCTCGGCGTGCAGGCCGACCTGGTGACGTTGGCCAAGTCGATCGGCGGCGGCTTCCCGGTGGGTGCGTTCGGCGGCAAGGCCGAATACATGAACCTCATCACCACTGGCGAAGTGCTGCACCTCGGCACGTACAACGGCAACCCACTCGTGATGGCAGCGGTGAAAGCCACGCTCACCGAAGCGTGTACCCGCGAGACCATCGCAGCGGCAATCGCTCGCAACACTGAGCTGGTTGCGGCGTGCCAGCAAATCATCGACGACACGGGCATCCCGGCGCACACCGTGCAGTTCGGTGCCAAGGGTTGCATCACGTGGTCGCGAGGCCCGGTTCGCAACTACCGGGACTACAAGGCCACCGACTTCGACATGGCATTCGCTCAGTGGATCCACGGCATCAACCGCGGGGTGCTGCTACCGCCTGGTCTCGACGAACAATGGCTCATCTCGGTCATGCACGACGATGCCGACGCCCAGAAGTACGCATCGGTGTTCGGCGAGTTCGTCGACGAACTCTGCGCCTGACGCATCCTCGATCGATGGCGTGACGGTAGGGGTCTGACCCCGTCCGTCACGGTCGATGGCGTGACGGTAGGGGTCTGACCCCATCCGTCATACCGATCTCCACGGGGAGCGGCAGAAGGGGCGATATCGTCAGTTGGTTATGGCTTCCATTCAGCTGTCCCAATCGGCTTTCGATCGCTTGAAGGCCGAGTTCGACGACCTCACCACGCGCGGTCGGATCGACGTCTCGGAGAAGATCGAGCGCGCCCGCGAGGAAGGCGACCTCAAGGAGAACGCCGGCTACCACGCGGCGAAAGACGAGCAGGGCCACATGGAAGGTCGGATTCGTCAGCTCGAGTACATGCTCGAGAACGCCGAGATCGCTGACGACCAGTTCTTGTACACGATCGTGTACGACGGCGACACCGATGATCAGGCCGAGCGCTACCTGGTGGGCAACATCGAAGAACACATCGACGGCGCAGATGTGATCAGCCCGTCCAGCCCTCTCGGTGCCGCACTCGTTGGCACCGCAGAGGGCGAATCGGTCACATACCAGGCACCCAACGGTGCGCTCACGGTCAAAGTGTTGAAGGTGGAAACGGTCTGACGCCCGGCATCCCCACCCTGCCCGAAGGGCGTCTGCTCGAACTTCCCGAGCTGGGCACCGTCGAACTGCGCGAGGTTCCGGGGCCTCCGGGTGCGCCGGTGGTCGTGTTGTTGCACGGCTGGACCGCGACGGCCGACCTGAACTTCTTCACCTGCTACCGCGCGCTCGGACAGAAGTACCGGGTGATCGCCTTCGATCACCGCGGGCATGCCGGGGGTCTTCGTTCGAAGCGGTCGTTCCGCCTGGAGGATTGCGCCGACGACGTGATCGCGGCCCTCGATGCGTTGGAGATCGAGCGCGTCATTCCAGTCGGGTACTCGATGGGCGGCACGATTGCACAACTCTTGTGGCAGCGACACCCAGAGCGGGTTGACGGCCTCGTGCTCGGTGCCACTGCGCCGTACTTCGCCGGGCGTCGACCCGAGCGCCTCTCGTTCATCGGGCTCACGGGGCTCGCAGCACTCGCCCGCGTCACGCCCACGCAGGCGCGCAGTTGGCTCACCGAGCAGTTCTACCTGCAGCGTCGCGAGGCCACTTGGGGCGAATGGGCGGTGGAACAGGCCGCTCGGCACGACTGGCGCATGATCTTGGAAGCCGGCAAGGCGATCGGTGAGTTCTCGTCGACCGAATGGATCAGCGACGTCGACGTTCCCACCTCGGTGATCATCACCATGCGTGATCGAGTCGTGCCCATGCGCCGCCAGGTGAAGCTGTTCGAGTGGATCGAAGGTGCCGAGGCGTTCCGCGTCGACGGCGACCACGATTCGGTCGTTGCCGCATCGCATCGATTCGTTCCACAGTTGGTTCGCGCGCTCGACTCGGTCGCAGAGCGAATCGCCACGAGATCAGTCCTGTGAGAACCACCTGGCTCGGAAGATCCGCCAAGGTCGCCAAACTCGGTGCCAAGGTCGGTGGCGGGTATGCGTCCACCGCGGCCCGCAAGGCGTTCGCTTCCGCAGAGCGGCGCATCGAGCTCGACGAGCGGCGCGAGATGCGCACCGCCGAGCACGTCGCCGCCGAGCTGGGCCAGATGAAGGGTGCCCTGATGAAGATCGGGCAGATGGCCAGTTACCTCGACGAAGGTCTGCCCGAACCACTTCGGTTGGCGTTGTCGCAACTGCAGGCCGGTGCGCCGCCCATGTCGAGCGAGTTGGCAGCCGGCGTCATTCGCCGCGAGCTCGGCGGCGACCCCGAAGAGGTCTTCGTCGAGTGGGACCCGATGCCCATTGCTGCTGCATCGATCGGCCAGGTCCATCGAGCGCTCGCGATCGACCCGACGACAGGAAACGAGATCCCCGTCGCGGTCAAAGTGCAGTACCCCGGAGTCGACGAGGCGATCACGGCCGATCTGAAGAATGCGGGCATCCTCGGCGTGCTGCTGAAGCAGGGTTTCGGCGGCCTCGACCCCGACGACATGATCGCCGAGATCAAGGAACGTCTCGTCGAGGAACTCGACTACCGGCGCGAGGCCGAGAACCAACGCCTGTTCGCCGACTACTACCGCGACCATCCGTTCATCCACGTGCCCGACATCGTGCCGAGTCTGTCGACCGCACGCGTGATCACATCGGAACTGGTGAACGGGCACACGTGGGCCGAACTGCTCACATGGCCCCAAGCCGAGCGCGACCTCGCGGGCGAAACGATCTTTCGATTCGTGTTCAGCAGCTTGTACCGGATGCACGCGTTCAACGGCGACCCGCACCCCGGCAACTACCTGTTTCACCAAGGAGGGCGCGTCACGTTCCTCGATTTCGGGCTGGTGAAACACTTCACCGAACTCGAGATGACCACGTTCGCGTCCATGGTCAGAGCGGCGGCGTACGACAACGATGCCGCCGAGTTCCGTGCCATCGTGGAGCAGGCAGGCATGCTTCGCCCCGACGCACCGGTGAGCACCGCAGCGGTGGGCACCTACTTCGAGCACTTCTACGAACCCGTCCGAATCGACCGCGAGATGACGTGGTCGGGCGAATACGCCAGCTCGATCGTGCGGCACACGTTCGATCGCACCAGCCCGATCTCCCAGTACGCCACGGTGCCCAAGGCGTTCGTGTTCATCCAACGGATCAACTTGGGCTTGTACGCGCTCCTCGGTGAGCTGCGGGCGACGGGCAACTATCGCCGTATCGCGGAAGAACTCTGGCCATGGTTGCATGCCGACGCGTCGACGCCTCTGGGTGAGGCAGACGCGGCATGGCGTGCGTCGCGGGCCTGAAACGTGGTACGGCTCGCACGGCGGTAGCGTTGCGCGCCGTATGCGCCGCTCACTCCCCCTCATCCTCGTCGCCGGCGCGCTGATCCTCAGCGCCTGTGGCGACGACGAAACCGCCGACCCCTCCGCCACCACCGCTGCCAGCGCCACCACCGCAGACGGCAGCGACTCGGCCGTCACCACCGCACCGGTCACCACCGTCGCGTCGACCATGGCCCCCGTCGACCCCGACGCGTGCTTCGATGCAGCGGCCGAGATCGACCTCGCCGACTACGCGGAGGGCGAGGTTCCGCCCGCCATCCGCCCGTGCGAGTTGCCGACCGAACTGGCCACCACGGTCATTCGGCCGGGAACCGGCCACGAAGCGGCCGACGGCGACACCCTCGTCATGGACTACACCGGCATCCGGTCGATCGACGGCCAGGTGTTCGACGACAGCTACTCACGCGGCACCCCGTTCGACTTCGTACTCGGTACCGGCCGGGTCATCGCAGGGTGGGACCAGGGCTTCCTGGGTGCCCAGACCGGCTCGCTCATCCGGGTCGATATCCCGGCAGAACTGGCCTACGGCGACACGCCCCGCGGCGACGTCATCCAGCCCGGAGACCCGCTGACGTTCCTCGTCGAGGTGCGGGCCGCGGTGAAGAAGACCACCGAGGCAGACGCGCCACTCGACCTCGTGGTCGACACGTCCACAGGTGCCACGGAGATCACCACCACCGACGAAGTCGTCGGCGACGGCCCCGTCGCACAAGCGGGCCAGGTGGCCATCGTGCATGTGATGCTGGTGCGCGGCGACAACCGGGTCGTGCTGTTGGAAACGTGGTCGGCCGGCGATGCCGTGCAGATCCCGCTGGTGCCCGACAGCCCGTCGCTCCCTGGTTTGGTGCAAGGCATCGAAGGCGCAACCGTCGGCACGACCCGCGTCATCACCATGCCGCCGAGCATGGCGTTCGGCCCAACGGGCGATGCCGGGTTGGGCTTGCCGGGCGACGTAGACGTCATCGCCGTCGTGGAAGTGATGGGTGTCTTCGGCACTCCCACAGATGGCGTCGACCTCACCGCAACCCCGGTCGCCACCACGCCGCCCACGGCCACCACAGCCGCCGGCTGACTACAC
>DATKCX010000331.1:0-10253 GCA_035512975.1 Ilumatobacter sp. | reverse complement strand
AGGGGACCGGCCTCACCATCGGCCAACTGCTCAGCCACCAGGCCGGTCTGATCTCAGTGGATCGTCGGCTCACGTTCACCGAAGTGCTGGCAGTCAAGCCGATCGTCGAAGCGCTCGAAGCACAGGCTCCGTTCTGGCCGCTCGGGACCGGTCACGGATATCACGCGCTCACCTATGGATGGTTGGTTGCCGAACTAGTACGCCGAATCGATGGCCGGACGATTGGCCGATACTTCACCGACGAAGTGTCAACGCCACTCGGCCTCGACTTCTGGATCGGGCTTCCTGAGAGCGAGGAGCCGCGAGTGTCCATGCTGGAAATCGCACCTGCGCTGACCGATCCCGACGAGATCGCCGTGATGCAGCAAGTGATGGCCCGCGGGTCGAACGGCTATCGCTCGCTGTCGCTTGACGGCACCATTCGGATGGCACCCGTGAATCACTTCAACACTCGCGAACTGCATGCCACCGAAATGCCCGGGGCCAACGGCATCACCAACGCAAGGTCGCTCGCCCGCATGTACGCGGCCACGATCGGCGATGTCGACGGCGTGAGACTGTTCGGCGACGACACGCTCACGCTCGCTCGCGCCGAACGGGCCAACGGGCTCGACCTCACACTCATCAAACCCACCCGTTTCGGTGCGGGCTTCTGGTTGCACGACAGTGCGACGCCGATGATCCAAGACGGCTCGTTCGGCCATCCCGGTGCCGGTGGCTCCCTCGGGTTCGCCAACCCGGAACTCGGCATCGGCTACGGCTACGTGATGAACCAAATGGGCGGCGGCCTCACCGGCGACCCGAGAACCAACAACCTCAACAATGCAGTAGCCGCCAGCCTGAAGTAGCCCAACCATGCACCGGCGTCGCGTTCTTGCGCGGCGGGGCGCGCAGAATCGCGACGCTGGGACTACTGGGGTGGGGTGGCGGTGGCCAGAAGAACGGTTACCACGGCGAAGCCGATGACTGATGGGAGGACCACGATGGCTACCGCTGAGCCGACCCCGAGCGAGGTGGACGCCAACGCTCCGGTGAGCACCGGGGTGGTGAGTGTGCTCACCCGGATGCCGGCCGCCAACGCGCCCAGCCCGGCACCGCGCCTGCCCGGCAGCTTCGCGGCGGCGTCGTACAGGTACGGCATCAACGTCGCCTGGCCGAGGCCGGCGACCAAGTAGCCCGCCAAGACCGCCGCCTGATTGTCGATCAAGAGCGCCGCGGCCAATCCGGCTCCGGTGACCGCGATCGAACACCACGTCAGCCGCCGCGCCCCGACGATCGCTTGGATCGAATCGCCCGCCAATCGGCCGACGGCCATACCGGTGACGAACACCACGAACGCCAACCCGGCCCGACCGGCCGACGTGCCGAAGTCGTCGGCCAGGCGGAATGCCGCCCAGTCGAACGACGTCACCTCCATCGCCGCGACGAACGTCGCCGCGGCACCCACCGCGAACAGCAGCTTCGTACCCGTCTTCGGACTCGTTCGCTGCGACGCAACACCGTTGTGATCGCCGGCGCGCTCGTCGTTGTGATCACCGCTGTGAAGGTCGCGGGCAGTGCCGGCGACATCGGCCCCGTCTGGCGCGTCGTGTGCGGCGAGCACCACTGCGTGATCGTCGGGCAGTAGACCGCGCCGGACGTACGCGATCATCACCAGCAACACCACTGTGGCACCGAGCAGTTGATACTTCAGCTCGATCTCGGCGGCAGCGAAGCGAGACGCACAGACACCACCGAAGATCGTGCCGACGCTCCACAAACCGTGCAGCCGGCTCATCACCGACACCTTCCGCCGCGCCGACAGCCAGGAACCCTGCAGATTCATCGCGATGTCGACCGTGACGTCGGTCGACGCGATCACCACGAAGACGGCCAACAGCGCGACCGTCGACCCGGCGAATCCGACGAGCGGGAGCATCAGCGCGTTGAGCGTCGCGCCGTAGACGAGCACGCGCTTGGTTCCGAACCGTTCGATCACCCGACTCGACAACATGCTGCTGACCAAGGCTGCCGCGCTGGCGAGCGTCGACACGAGACCGAGGACAGCGAGCGTGATGCCCAGGTGGTCACGAACTTCGGGCATGCGCGGCAGGTACGACGACACGACCGCACCGTTCACGAAGAACTGCACCGCCACGGCGATCAACGCCCGGCGCTCGGATCGGTCGACAGGTGCCGACTCGGTCGTCGATGGAGCTACAGGCACTGCGGCAAGCTACTGGAACGCAAGCGCTCGACGTGATGCACAGCCGAGCTGACCCGTCGCGACGGTTTAGTGGTGCGTCGCAGCGGGTACGCGACCGGCATGACCGAATCTGGCATGACCGAATCTGGCATGACCGAATCTGGCGACGACGCGAAGCCCGGTGCCCCGTCGGACGGAACCACCCTCACCGACGTGATCGACGGATACCGCGACGCCGGCTACACAGCCGATTTCGGCACCGCGGCGGACGGACAAGTGTTGTGTGACACCTGCGAGACCCTGAGCACCGCTGCCTCGCTCGCCGTGGCGAGCTTCCGACGAATGGAGGGTGCCTCGGACCCCGACGACATGATGGCGATCGTTGCCATCACCTGCCCGGCCTGTGGCGCTGAGGGCACCCTGGTGCTCGGCTACGGCCCAACATCTTCCGCATTCGACACCGAGGTCCTACAGCACCTCAACCAAGACTCCGACGCCGAAACCCAGTTGCCACCCCACGCCGCCCCCGACGAGACGGCCACCAGGACCACGACCTGAGCGGTGAGCCATGCTCGGGCTCGTGCCACGTCATGGCTGGACGACTGCCCGGTGCCGTGCTGGAGGCCGTGGGCGGATCGCTCGGCCCGAGCGAGTCTGGCACCGGGGTGCTCGGGCTATCGAGGCCGTGGGCAACGGCTGAGGCGGGCGTTACCTCGCCGGCATCGCTGGTGCGTTCAGCAGCTGCAGCCGCCGAAGGCGGAGCGTCGCCGTTCTCGCGTGAGATCGTGAACCAGACCGTCTTCGAGTCCGACATGTTGGCTACCCCCCACTCATCGGTGATGGATTCCAGAATGTTGAGGCCTCTTCCGGACCGATCCGACACCGCTGGCGAGAGTTGGACGGGCGTTCCCGGCCCGTAGTCGGTCACTTCGACACGAACGAGACCGACATCGACAGCCACAGTGACCGAGAAGTCGCTCGCCGCATGGAGGATGCAGTTGGTGGCGAGTTCCGACACGGCCGCGACGGCCATCGATGCCACATCGGGCTCCAATCCGTTGAGTTGCTCGGCGACGAATCGGCGCGCCAGCCGTACCGACTGCGGCGACTCCGCAAAACTCCGGCTCGCGCTCACCCGTCCACCGCTATCGGGTCATTGCTCTCGAGGAAGTCGACCCGAGACATGGCGAACACCAAGCACGCGGCATCGGCCCCGTCGCGTTCTGTGTCGTCCATCGCACTCCCAAGATTGCCGTGTCCTCGTGGTCATCGTCGACCACCAGCGCACCCACGATATGAGATACCCAGTGATCGAGCGAATCAAACTGCTCGAGTTCCGTCGCCTGCAGCCAGTTGACAACAGCATCTCGGATATTTAATGTCCTAGATATGAAGATCAGCGAGACCGTGGAGTGGGGCGTGCACTGCTGCACCCTGCTTGCGTCACTCAGCGACGGCCAGACGCTGCCAGCCGCCAAACTCGCCGAGTTTCACGAGGTGCCGCCCGCCTACCTGGCGAAGGCACTGCAGGCGCTGAGCGTCGCCGGCATCGCCGAATCTCGTTCGGGACCGCGCGGCGGCTACCGGTTGGCCCGGCCGACCGAGGCGATACGGCTGCTCGACATCGTGCTCGCGATCGATGGCCACGAGGCTGCGTTTCGTTGCAGCGAGATCCGCCAACGCGGTCCCGCTGGTCAACCCGGCTCGCCGGCACCACGCAAACCGTGCGGCATCGCCAGCGCCATGTGGCGCGCCGAAGACGCTTGGCGCGCCGAGCTCGCGGCCGTGACGGTCGCGGATCTCGTCGCCGAACTGCTCAC
This sequence comes from Ilumatobacter sp., assembly GCA_035512975.1. GTDB lineage: Bacteria > Actinomycetota > Acidimicrobiia > Acidimicrobiales > Ilumatobacteraceae > Ilumatobacter. The sequence continues at coordinate 6,248 of DATKCX010000331.1, read as the reverse complement.
CACCGTGCCGAGCAAGCAACTGGTGGCAGGCTGGGAGTGGATACAGCAGGTCCAGCTCCGGCCACGAGCGAACACAGCGACGACCGAAACGGAGCACTCATGAGAATCTTTCTGGCAGGAGGCACCGGCGTCATCGGTGTTCGAGCGCTGCCCGCCCTAGTGGCCGCTGGCCATCAGGTCACCGCAGTCGCCCGAACCGAGAAGAAGGCCGACCTCGTCCGACGACTCGGCGGCACGCCGGTGGCCGTCGACTTGTTCGACCGCGACGCAGTCGTTGCGGCAGTAGCCGACGCGGTGGATTCACAAGGTGCCGTCGTCAACCTCGCCACCAACATCCCACCGGTGACCAAGTCGGCCAAGGCGACGGCATGGGCGACCAACGACCGGATTCGCACCCAAGGTTCCACCCATCTCGTCGATGCGGCACTGGCAGCACGGGCCGCGACCTACGTCCAAGAGTCGATCTGCTTTCCGTACGTCGACGGTGGCGATGAATGGATCACCGAGAGCCACCCCGTTCAGCACGAGGGTCCGTTCAGCGGCGCAGCGGCAGCCGAGGCGAACGCCGCCAGGTTCGCCGAGGCCTCGGCCAGCGGCGGTACCGGTGTGGTGTTGCGATTCACCCAGTTCTACGCACCCGACGCAAGCCACACGCAGTTCTACAACGCGAGCCTACGCAAGCGCCTCAACCCGTTCATCGGGCCGCCCAACGCCTACCAGTCGTGGATCCACGCCGACGACGCAGCGTCAGCGGTGGTCGCAGCACTGGCCGTTCCGAGTGGCACCTACAACATCTGCGACGACGAACCGCTCACCCGACAACAGGCTGGGCGGGCGGCGGCATTGTCGCTCGGCGTGAAGCCACCGCACGCCTTGCCGCGTCTCGTGCAAGCGGCGACGCCATCGTCGGCGAAGTTGATGATGAAGTCGCTGCGCGTGTCGAACCAACGCTTCGCAGAAGCGACCGGCTGGGCACCGCAGTACCCCTCGATTCGCGGCAACTGGCCTGGCGATGGAGCAATCCCCGACCAGACAGCAGGCACCACATGAACACGGCTCAACGCATCGGCCTCTTCGTCATCGCCGCCGCGAGTTGTGTGGTGGGCGCGTGGGCGCAGCTGTTCCCACGTTCCTTCTACGACGACTTTCCCGGCATGGGTCGCACCTGGGTGGCGCTCGACGGACCGTTCAACGAACACCTCGTGCGTGACGTGGGAGGTCTCAACCTTGCACTCGCAGTGGTGGCAGGGTCGGGGTTGCTGTTCAGGCATCCCCTTCTCGCACGCGTGGCTGGTGCCGCGGCGCTGGTGTACGGGCTGCCGCACCTGCTGTACCACGCAACCCACGCCGACACTTTTGGAACGGGAGACGCGGCCGCCATGCTCGTGAGCCTCACGCTCAACGTCATTGCCGCAACGCTCACGTTCGCACCCGCCCGCCCCGCGGCCGTGCATCCGTGATACACCGTGAACCATGCATACAACACGAATGGAACGAGCGACGTTGCTGCTACTCACACCGGTCGACGCTTGCGGCATGCTGAGCGCATGAAGATCCACACTCAGCCCGACCAACTCGGCGGCGTGTGGGCGAATGCCGCCGCAGTTCGGCACTCGCCCCACGAGTTCACCATCGATTTCCTGCGTTGCGATTTCGACGATGCCGGCAACGTCAGCCAGGGAACACTCGTGCAGCGCGTGAACGTGTCGCCGCTGTTCGTCACCCAGCTCATTGCCGCGCTGCAAGACAACTGGTCGAAATACGCCGACAAGGCCATGCCTCGCGAACTGATGGAGAACTTCGTCGTCCCCACCGACATCGTCACAGCCGACGACCCCGACAACGACGACGACGCTCAGCCCGACGACCCGCAGCCCGACGAATGAAACCGATGCCCATGCTCGTGTGCGCGTCGGTCTCCGCGTCGAGTCGCTGGTATCAAGACGTGCTCGGCCTCACCAGCGCCCACGGCGGCGACGAGTACGAGATGCTGATGAGTGACGGGCACCTCGTGCTGCAGTTGCACCACGCGGATACGCAACATCACGATCACCTGTTCAGTCGCGAACTGCCGCGCACCGGAAACGGTGTGGCCGTGTGGTTCGAAAGCGACACGCTGCCCGAGGTCGCCGAACGGGCTCACGCAAGTCGAGCAGAGGTGCTGCTCGACGTTCACGTGAACCCGCAGGCTCATCACTCGGAAATCTGGTTGCGTGACCTCGACGGCTACTTGGTCGTGGTTTCGAGCCCGTTCGACCCCAGCATCACGTAGGTGGGAGATCAGCGTTGGCGGGGAGGAACCTGCTGGCGAACAGTGCTCCTGCTGCCGCCACGCCGGCTGCCACCAAGGTGCCGGCGCTCAGGCCCGACCGAGGATCGCCCAGCGTTGCGGGTGACCCATGTCGTGTTCATCGACATGAGTGTCCAGCTCTGCAGGCCGATCGGTGGCGAGGGTGACCGCACTCATCGCGCGGCCGTCTGCTTCAGGCGCGCCTTGGGTGTCGTCACACGACGGACCGCCATCGCAACACGACGCCACAGCGAACGCTCTCCGTTGGGCTGGTAATCGCTCAGCAATTCTGGATGATCGGCTCGCAAGTCGAGAGCGTTCATGGTCGGGTCCTCACATTCACTGTTGCTTCCGATCTCAGGGACAGAGGTCGGATTGACTTTCCGTTGACAAGTTGTCACTGTATAGATTAAACTAGCCACTGTCAAGTAGGCATGGGCAAGTAGACACTGGCAAGTCACCACAAGGAGTAGAGTGACGAGCGATGGGGAGCAAGTACCACCACGGGGATCTGCCAAATGCGCTGCGTTGCGCGGCCCGCGAGGTGATCGACGAACGTGGACTCGGCAACTTCAGCCTGCGCGAGGTGGCCCGCCGCGCCGGCGTGTCGCACACCGCGCCGGCACACCATTTCGGCGACATGCAAGGCCTCCTCACGTCGCTCGCCACCGAGGGTTTCGAGTACTTGCACCAGGCGCTGTCAGAAGCGATAGAGGGCATCGACGACCCGATCGATCGCCTCAACGCCCTGGGGGTTGCGTACATCCGACTGGGTCGCGACCACAAGGCGCACACCGAGGTGATGTTTCGCACCGACTTGGTCGACGCCGACGACGTCGACCTACAGACGGCCGGGCTGCACGCCTACGGCATGCTCTACGACTGCCTGACGTCGCTCTTCGAAGCTGAAGACCTCGACGTCGACATCGATGACGCGACCGCACTGTGTTGGTCGGCCATGCAAGGGCTCATCGTGCTGGAGCCCAAGTTCGAGCGTATGTGCGACCTGCGGTCAACCCCGATGCCACCCATCGAAGAGATGGTCGGCAAGTTCACCGACTTCATGGTGAACGGCTTTCGCGGCCACCGCAAACCAGCCACTTCCTGAAGCTGGCGCTGCGCCGCAGAACCACGACGCGTCAGTCGCGCAGCGTGCGACCGCTCAGGAAGTCGATCGACCGTGTCACGGTGGATGCGACGAACCGTTCCAGTTTCGGAGCAGACATGAACCGAGCCGTGGCATCGAGCGGGATGCTCGACCGGAGCCGAATCGCCTCGTCGGTGGCAGCCACACTCATCTTCACCGCGTGCGCGTGAACGATGAATGCCGTCGTGCCGTCGAGCAGCGCCTCGTGCTGCAGCTGCGCGCCGTACTCGGAAAGTTCGATGGTGGCCTCATCGATCTCGGCACGTCGACCCACGGCAGTGTGCCACTCGTGGCGGCCGGTCCAGTTCGCCTGGAACGCCACCCACAGCACCAGCCGCACGAGGTCGGGCGTAACGGCACCGCCGGCCCGAAGCGCTTGGTCGACGTGCCACCTGGCCGCGTTCGAGTACGTGAGACCGTGAGTGATGTCGAGCCATCCGAAGTCGTCGTGGAAGTCGAACTCACCAGCGGGGTCGTAGCGCAACATTCTCTCGCTCACCGCGAGAGACACCGAGTCGAGAACGCCGTCAAGGCCCGCCCCGGCTGACAGCGCCGCTCCCACGGCCTTGGCCGCTTCGGTGCGATCGTCGCCCAGCAATGCAGTCGCGAGCCGCCCGTCGTCTTCCCACGAGACGCGCGGCTCGCTCGCCGCCAACGCCAGCTCGGTGAGATCGAGTTGCTCCACGCCGCGATGGAACAGCTTCATGTATGGCAACTTGTCTTCTCGAGTGCCGTACACCAGCGTGGGTAGCAGGTACGGCAACACCGTGTCGGCCCGATCCCAGCCAAGCCGATCGAGCAACTGAAACGCCTTTTGTACGTAGATGGCACCGTGCCCGTACGACAGGTGATGATCGCTCACCACGTCGGTCAGCCAGGGCACCATGTCGCTCCGCGCTGCATCATTCATCAGCGCCGCCCGCAGCATCGCTTGCGCGCGGTCGAGGTCTTCCGCCTCAACCGCGGCGCGAAACATGGTGCGCGCCGTGCCCGGTTCCGATGGCAGGTCGGTGGCCGGATCGGCAACCGGGTTCACCAGGCGGCCGCGCTCGGACTCTGCGACACCTGCCAATGCTTGCACGATCGGGAGCGCGCGGTCATCGTCGACGTAGTGATCGATCATCGACAGGCAGTCGGTGAGCGACGCGACCGAGTGACCCCAACCGAACTCCGAGCGCGGCGCACCGTACGCGACGCCCTCCCACATCAGTTCGCCGGGGTTGGTGTCGGCACGCAGCAGCCGAACAACGTCTCGCGACATCTGGCCCACGTAGTTGCGCTCCAAGCCGCTGCGCAGACTCTCCAGCAGCTTCGGACGCGCCGCCATCGGATCGGGCTGAGACAGTGTCACCGACATCGTGCCGTCGACGGCCACGTCGACCGAGTGCGTTCGCACGTCCTCCTCGCCCAGCACACACGAACCGTCGGCCACCTTGAACTTCCAGTTGTGCCACGCACACGTGATCACAGCCCCATGTTGTGGGTGCTCCGCCAGTTCCCCGGTGGTCAGCCCGTACCCCTCGTGCGGACACGCCTGGTCGAGAGCGAACACGCCGTCACTCGTCCGCACCACACACAGCCGGTGCCCGTCGACCTTGACCATCTTCATCACCATCGAACCCAACTCGTCGATGTGTCCGATCGGCACTGCCACATTTGCCATGCTCGATACGGTAAAACTTCAACCATGGTTGAAGTCAAGAGGTTCTCAGTCGGAGAAGTTGCCGAACGTTCTGGGGTGGCCACGAGTGCGCTGCGGTTCTACGAAGACGCCGGACTGATCACGTCTGAGCGGAACTCGTCGGGCCACCGCCGCTACCACGCAGATGTCCTGCGACGGGTGGCATTCGTTCGAACCGCGCAGAAGGTCGGGCTGTCGCTCGACGAGATTCGCACGGCGCTCGCGACCTTGCCGGCCCAACGCACGCCGAATGCGCGCGACTGGGGCCGGCTCGCGACCTCGTGGCAGCCGCGGATCGACGAGCAGATCGAGCTGCTGACCAGATTGCGCGACGACCTGTCGGGATGCATCGGTTGCGGCTGCCTCTCGTTGACGGCATGCCGACTGTGGAACCCAGGCGACGTGGCGGCAACGCTGGGCACCGGAGCGCGGTACCTCGTGGACGACGAACGGCCGGACGCTCCATTCGAACCTTGACCGGAACGCTCGCGGTCGGTTCGACTGGTGCTGGCATGCGACCTGCGGCATGGAACCGCACCGCAGGCAGAGGCGCAGCCAACTCGGCGGTGTAGGCCGCGTGCCAACGGGCACCGAAGTCGATCAGCCCATCGCAGCCGTCGGGCATCGGCTCACCGACGGCCAGCTTCAGAATCACCGTCGAACACCGCTCGCTCCGGCGTGCGACCGCGGCCGCATCGACGTTGTCCGAAACGATGAGTCCCCGCCGGTCGCTGCGCTGAAACTGATCCTCGATCGAGCGCACGAGCGAGTCCACGTGCTCGCGCTCGCCACGCACCGCGAGCACGTGTACGGGCCCGCGCCCGAGGTGTGCCAGTACGGGCAGGTCGTCGTGCCACTCGGCAGCGTCGGCGAGCGGCTGCTGCTCCAGCGGAAGACTGCCGATGTCGACCGGCAGCGGCAACCGGACCCTGCCGACGCCGAGTTCCACCACGAACGGGCTCGCGGCCCGCGCCAAGTAGGTGGCTCGCTCGACCGAGGCGAGCGTGCTCCATACGGTGTCGCCGCCGACGCCGCGGATCGACGTTCGCCAGCGGTTGTCGTTGCCACAACTGCGTACCGTGATCCTGGTCGCTCCGATGGTGATCGCGGCACCGTCGCGAACGCCACCT
>DATKCX010000330.1:0-3361 GCA_035512975.1 Ilumatobacter sp. | reverse complement strand
GTTCACCCACACAGTCTCGCGCCGCGAGTACGCGACCGGCAGTCGGCGGCACCCCACGCCGGCACCCACAACGGTGCCCCACACCCGGCAACTCGCACACCGAGCACTCGCACACCGAGCACTCGCACTCGAGCCAAGCAGCATCACCATGACATCGTCTTGACATCACAGTGATGTCTTGCTATTCTGACATCACAACGACATCACCGTGATGTCACTCGAAAGGATCACTGCTATGTTCTTTCCACTCGCCTCTCCGTACGACGTTCGCGCCGATGAGTTCCTTCGTCAGCACTTCGCTCGCACCGGGGAGGTTCAAACCACCCACACGCAAGCGATTTGGAAGCTCCGCCGATGAAACTCGACCCGATCCTGAACGAAGTAGAAGCGTCCATCCAGTCGCAACTGCGCCTGGCCGACCCGGCGATCGTCGAGGCCGCGGCGCTGTTCCTCGAAGCGTTCCGGCCTGCGGTTCGGGTGGGTCTCGCCCAGGCGGTCGAGCAGGCGGCCGCCGAGATCACCGCACAGTTGTGCGATCAGCAGGTCCACATACGACTCGTCGACGGCGAGCCCGATCTCGTGCTCACCAAGGTCGAATGCGGCCCAACGCCCACGGATGACGATCTCGAGGCTCGCATCACGCTTCGGCTTCCTGGCGCGCTCAAGTCGCTCATCGAAGACGCTGCGAACACATCCGGCGAGTCGATCAATGGCTGGGTCGTCGATGCGCTCCGCAATGGTGCTCGCAAGCAAACCACGGGGCGCCACGTGCGCGAGAGTTTCCAACTGTGATTCGTGAAAGGTTCACCACCACGGGCGAGGTCGACCTCGATATCAGTTGCTCGTCGGGCACCGTCACCATCGAGCGGTCCGCCACCGATGATGTGGTCGAGGTGGAGATCGACACCAAACATCCAGACGGCTGGACGATCACGCAGTCTGGATGTTGCATCGAGGTCGGATACAGCAAGTCGGGTTGGGGCCGCGGCGGCAATGCCCGCATCCGCGTCACCGCACCCGCCGGTTGCAACGCGAAGGTGGCGACGGCGTCGGCCGACGTGGTGCTGCGCGTGGATACCGCCCGCACCGACCTGAAGACAGCTTCCGGTGATGTTCGGGTCGACAGTGCACACTCGCTCACCGTGAAGACTGCGTCAGGCGATGTGACCGCTGGCGACGTTGCCAACGACTTCACCGTGTCGACGGCCTCCGGCGACGTCGCGGTGGGAACCGTCTTCGGCGAACTCGTGATCACCACCGCGTCAGGCGATGCCCGTATTGCCCGGGCAGCAGGGCGCGCCAGGTTCTCCACCGCCTCGGGCGACGTGCGTGTGGAACGCTTCGAGGGCACGTCGTTCACCGCCAACGCAATGTCTGGCGACATCACGATCGGCGTACCCACGGGACGAAACGTCGACTTCGACGCGAAAACGCTGTCGGGTCGCGTCGAGTACCCCGAGCCACGCCCAGCCGGCAGCGAAGCACCAGTGGGAGAGCCGGTTTGGGTGTCGCTCGTGGCGAAGTCGGTGTCTGGCGACATCCGCCTCCGTCGCGCCGAGTAACGGCGAGACGACGGGGCTACTGAGCGCCCTTGGGTTCCTTGGGCAGGCCGAGCATGCGCTCACCGACGATGTTGCGCTGGATCTGGCTGGTGCCACCCCAGATCGTCTCGGACCGGGAGAAGAAGAACGCCGACATCATCGCGCTCACCGGGTAGCCGTCGCGGCGCTTGTCACGCAACGAACCCGGCCATGAACCCGACTCGGGGCCGGCGTCGATCAGCATTGAGTCGGCACCGTAGATGTCGAGGGCGAGCTTCATTGCGTTCTGGTGCATCTCGGACCAGAACAGCTTGTTGGTCACGCCGAGGGCGATCGTGCCCATGTCTTTCTTGCCACTCACGGTGGACGTGAGGTTGCGCAGGCCGTTGTACTTCAAGATCTGGATCTTGGTGTAGTACGTCATGAGTCGCTGACGAATGTCGTCGTCGTTGATCCGGCCGTTGGCCTGAGCGGCTTCCAACATCGACACGTACTCCGCTTCGAAGCGACGGTGCCCCGTGGTTGCCGATTGTCCACGCTCGAACCCGAGCGTGGTGTTCGTGACCTTCCAACCATTGTTGACGCCGCCGACCACGTTGTCTTTCGGTGCGCGCGCGTTGGTGAAGAACACCTCACAGAACTCTGCGGTGCCGTCGGGCTGGACGATGCCGCGTACCTCGATGCCTTCTTGACGCATGGGGACGAGGATGTACGAAATGCCTGCGTGCTTGGGTGCGTCGGGGTCGGTGCGGGTGAGCAAGAAGCAGTAGTCGGCATGGTGGCCCTGCGTGGTCCAGACCTTCTGCCCGTTGATGACCCACTCGTCGCCGTCGATCACCGCGGTGGTCTTGAGGCTGGCGAGGTCGGAGCCGGAGTCGGGCTCGGAGAACCCCTGACACCAGCGAGTCTTGCCCTGCAAGATGCCGGGAAGGAACTCTTTCTTCTGTTCTTCGGTGCCCCATTGCAACAGGGTGGGGCCGACCAGCGTGTCACCGAAGAAGTCGCCACGCATGGGTGCCTTGGCCCGGGCAAACTCTTCGGCGAGGGCGACGCCTTGCATGGTGGTGAGCCCTTTGCCGCCGTACTCGGTTGGCCACGTGGCGCAGATCCAGCCACCTTCGAACAATCTCTTGGGCCAGTCGGCGTTGAATGCGCTGCGTTCGGCGTCGGTCATTTCGAAACCTTCGTCGAACCATCCGTTCGGCAGGTTCTCCTCCAGCCAGGCTCGGATCTCGACCCGGAAATCTTCGGCTTCGGTGGGGTACATGAGGTCCATCACGACATTCTTGCAGACCACTTGACCCGCCGGTCAAGTCAGCTGGGGTGTCGGTCCCATCCACCGGTCGCCGGACACTGCGTTCACAGTCTGTTTACACGTTTCGAACAGTCGCGACACGCCTGCGGAGTCGAATGATGACCGTGACACGGCCCGCTCCTGCGAATCCATTCAGGCCCCGTGTCGACGACGTCGCCAAGCCGGTCACCGTGCCGGTCGCGGTCGACGACGCGGCGGCAGATCCTCACCCCCTCGAGCATCTGACGCCGCAAGAGCGGGCCGTGTACGAAGTCTTGGCAGCCAACGCCGGACGCGTGCTCAGCCGTGCTGAACTCGCCCGACGCGCTGGAATCGCCGATCTCAGCGCCCGTCGCTGCGACTCGCTGATCGTCGGGATTCGTCGTAGCGTCGGCAGCGAGCGCGTGCTCACCGTTCGTCGACGGGGCTGGATGCTGGTCGCGTAGCTCACGTCGTCAGTCGTCCCGGACCCCCCTAGGGACGAACGGCGTCGCCGCAGTGATTGCACGGTCACTGCGGCGACGCC
>DATKCX010000329.1:0-2465 GCA_035512975.1 Ilumatobacter sp. | reverse complement strand
TCACTGGCCGTCCCGCGTCGGTCACCAGCTTGCGGGCGTTGTTGGCGATCCGCTCCGTCGTCGCCTTCGCGTAGGCGGTGAAATCCTTCAACGCCACACCCTGGGACCACAAAAAGCAGCGCGCCCCGTCCTGTTTGTACAAGCGAGACAGATGACCCTTGAAGATCATCCGATCGAACATCGCCAAACTGCCCGTGATCCGATCCCGATGAAGATCCTCGAACGCACCCACCACCACACCTCCACATCAACCACGACACGACAAGTCTCCCGCGCATCATGAAAGGGCACAGGGCCGGCTCCGCCGACCCGACACCAACTCGACCACCACCGAGCCGCCCATTGGATGCGGCCGAGCGAGCGCAGCGAGCGAGGCTGCCGTAGGTGACACCTCTCCTCGCGGTACTTCGCGTGGTTATCGGATCCTGGCGAGCGCCGGTTGAGTCTGCGTGGCCCCGCGAGGTGGTTAACCGTGGGCCCTGCGTCGCCTACTGACGATCTCGTTGAGTTCGCGACCGCGCTCGAAGAGTCCGTACTCGACGATCTCGGGACTTCCGGTCGACCACGACCTACGCCCCATTCCCGAAGGCGTGCCCTGCACCCACCGACGTCTATCGTGCGCCGGTCGATGCGGTCGGCCGCCACGACCAGCTCGCGCAACGCCGGCGCAGGGCATCGTCCTCCTGGTCGAAGAAGAGGTATACCACGTTGCCGTAGCCGACGCGCAAGAGCGTGTGCCAATCGATGTAGGCGGTGTTTTACGACGATGCCGTGTGGCGCCGCACGGCCGCTCACATCGCGGGGAGTGGGCTCACCAGCAAGCCGTCGAGCTGTGATTCGACGGCAACGAGGAATGCATCGACGACGTCGGGATCGAACTGTGTTCCTGAACCACGTCGAAGCTCGGCGATGGCCTCGGATCGACTGCATTTCGTCCGGGATGGATGCTGGGTCGTCATCGCATGAAAGGCAGCGCAGACCGTCACGATGCGAGAGACCAGTGGAATCTCGTCGGCCCGCAGTCCGTCCGGGTACCCGGTGCCGTCGTGGCGCTCCTGCGTCGACCGGACCAGTTTGGCGACGACGGAGAGTGACGGTGCCGCCGAGATGATCCGCTCGGCGATCGTTGTCTGCTGTTTCATGAACGCCCATTCGGCTTCGTTGAGCGGGCCCGACTTGTTCAGGATCTGGTCGGGAATCGCGACCCTGCCCAAGTCGTGCAGGAGCGCCGTCTGGACAGTGAGCTCGAGGTCTTCCTGGGACAGCAGGAACCGCGTGGCGGTCGCGAAGGCAAGGTCCCGCACCTCACCGCCGATGTGATCGCCGAGATGGCGCTCCCTCTCGGCGAGCACCTGGTGCAGGACGTCGACCATTTGCCATCCGGCGGAGGTGCGCCCGCTGCGCTTGCGGATGTACATCCTCCGGTCGGCAACGCGCAAGGCCTCTGTGGGATCGCTTGTTTCGGTCGGCAGGAGCACAGAACCGTGTGAGCACGCGATCGAGAAGGCCTCGCCGCGCTCCGACAACGCAGCCACGGCATCGAGCGCGGCCAGGTCCGGCTGAAACGACGCCGACGTCATCCACAGCACGCAGAACTCGTCGCCGCCCATCCGGTACGCCGCGCCGCGACCTTTCACCGCCTCACGCAATCGCCCCCCAAGGCGTTCCAGCAGTTCATCACCAGCCGGATGACCAAACGTGTCGTTGTACTGCTTGAAGCCATCGAGATCAAAGAGGGTGAGCGTCATTGGGCGGTCGGAATCCAACTTGCCAACGTGACGCGCCAGGTCGAATGCAAGTTGCCTTCGGTTGCCGAGACCGGTGAGCGCATCCGTCGTCGCCTCCTGTCGGCTTTGGTGCAGCAGTCTGCCGTTGTCCCTCACCGCCAGGAACTGGCGCACGAGGATGAGGAGGATCGATGTCGTCGCCAATCCGAGCGCGAGCAGGTTCGTCCTGACGAAGTGATCCACCACCAGCAACACGAGCGCACCAAATCCTGAGATGGCTGGTATGACCATCCCCGTCTCGGTTCGAACGCCGACCCGATCGAGTGGTGCGTCCCGCCAAGCCAAGAGGCCGATCAGCAGGGCCGCCGTTGGCCAGCCGAGGTCGACGAGCGCGCCGGTCTCATATGTTCCTTGAGCGACCTGTACCAGGAAGATGCTGTCGGCCACCGCGAAGATGGCGAACGCCACCGCGATCCAACGCCAACCACCTGCCGCCTTCCAACCCGTCACGGTGATGGCTGCGCCGATCAGTGCCAACAGGCCGAGATCGCCAACGGGATACGCGAGGTTCGTCGCGATCGCCGCCGCGGACCCGGTTGTGTTGTCCAGCGCGACCCCGAACGCCAACGTCGCGCCGGCGCTGCCGACGCCGAGTCCACCGATCAGCGCATCAAGACGAGCACCCCTCGAGAGAGAGCCGACGCGTCGACTCAAGAAGCTACCGATCGCCGCATACGC
>DATKCX010000328.1:0-7510 GCA_035512975.1 Ilumatobacter sp. | reverse complement strand
AATCAGGTCGCCAACCATTCGGGCGCGGCCATGAACGGGGTGGTCGACCTCGATCATCCGCCCGCTCGCGAGGAGCTCCGGGTCGTGGAACGAATGGTTCGCCAGCCACGACACCTCCTGTACGCCTTCGACCGGAACGCCGGCAGCGGTGAGCAGCTCGATCCACTCTTCCGTCATCCGCTCGACGAAGTGGTATTCCAGCAGAGCTGCCAGCGGACCTGCGACCGGAGCGTCGATACGAATGTCGGCGTCGGCGAGCGCTTGCAGCTGGCCGGCGGGCACGATGGTTCGGGCCAGCGCCTCGATCTGCTCAGGTAGGACGCATGTGACACAGATCCACGCATCGAGGCACTGATAGATCCGGTATCCGGCTGTCCATCCGGTGAGATCGCCGTTCAGCCGAGGAATGACGCTCGCGATCGTTCCGTCCCGCTTGAAGTACTCAGAGGTCGTGAACACCGACGAGTGCAACTGCGGGCTCTCGACCACTTGGCCAACACCGGTACGCTCGCGATGGATGAGTCCGAGCAGGCATGCGCAGGATCCGAGCAGGCCGTTGTAATAGTCCTCGTTACCGAACGTCGCGTGCGGGCGGTTGCCCTCGCCAGCTCCGATCGCGAACTGACCGACGAAACCCGACAGCAATGGAGCGAAGCTCTGCAGCGTCGACTTGGGTCCGGACGAGCCATATCCCGGCGAGTATTGGTAGACAACGTCGGGCCGTGCCGCCCGGATCGACGCATCGTCGATCCGCAACCGCTCGGCGACGCCCGGCCGCAAGTTGTGTTGGACGACATCGGCCGATCGGACCAGATCTCGGACCAGTTCGGCGGCAGCGGGGTGCTTGAGATCGACCGAGATGCTGCGCTTGCCGCGGTTCGCACCTTCGAACATTTCCGGCAGAGGCCGCATCGGATCGCCGTCGACACCTTCGATCTTGATCACCTCCGCGCCGAGGTCCGAAAGAAGACGATCGGCGTAAGGGGCTGCGAAGAATGTCGCGAATTCGACGATCCGGACACCGTCGAGTGGCATCGCGAGCGGCTCGCCCTTGGATGCGACAGGAAGTCCAGCGCTCGCCCAACCGTCGGACCGGAGACGTTCGCCGTCGGCATCCAGCACCGGTGCCGGGCCGGCGATCGCACCGGGAGATTCGGAGAGCAGGACGGTGGGTCCAACGACTTCGATTGGCCCGAGGACCGGATCGTCCAACGCGGCGACGATGCCGGCGTACCGCACCTGGGGATCGTCCAACGCCTCACCGGGGTTGCCGACCGGCAGGGCTGCGACCTGGTTCTCCCACAGCAGTTCCAACCACTCCTGCAGCGGCCGTGATCGCATGATGTCGGGCAGGCGGTCCTGGATCACCTTCAAGTCGTGGTCCGTGAGCAGACTCGACATCTGGACGTTGCCTTCCATCTTGCTGACCACGTCGCCGAGGCCGAACACGTTCATCGCTCGGTCGAATGCTCCGGCCGCCCCTGTGTGGACCTGGATCAATTGGCCATCGGAGCACTCGAACATTCGCAGCAAGAGCCGTTTGTAGCCGAAGCGAAGGTCCCCGGTCGGGCTCTTGACGTCGATCGAACCGCTGCCCTGCTCCGTCCACCAGTTCATCGGGTAGAGCGCCAAGGCACCATCCAACAACGACACATCGATGGTGTCGCCGTAGCCATCGACGAGTCGGCTCCGCAAGCAGCTCAAGATGCCCGTGGTCGCCAGAAACGCGGTGGAGTAGTCGAGGGCCGGGTGGCCGAGGAAGATTGGGCCTTCCCGCGCGCCACCCCACTCCACCATGATGCCCAGATGGGCTGCGACGGAGGCGTCGAAGCCGACTCGATCACGGCGATCGCCGGTCTGGCCGTAGGCCGAGATCGAGCAGTAGACGACGTCATCATTGACGGCGGCGATGTCGGCGCTGCAGAGGCCGATCTTGGCCAGCGCGCCCGGACGATGATCTTCGATGACGATGTCGGCACCGCTCGCCAGTTCGAACACGGCGGCTAGATCCGCTGGATCGGACAGATCGACTGCGATGCTGCGCTTGCCTCGATTCCACACGCTGTGCCCAGCGGTGGCACGCAGCGGAACGCCGCACGTCGACTCGACCATCACGACCTCCGCGCCGTAGTCGGCAAGCAGCATTGCTGTCAGGGCACCAACCATCCCCCGCGTCAGGTCCAGCACTCGAACGCCCGTCAATGGGCGCCTCGACAGAGCTCGGTCGTGCTCCGCAGCTTCCATCGCCCCCCCATGCTGTTGTTGGTCGATTCCGTCTAAATCGCTGAATTCAATAGTGGATTGGGTCATCCCGCTCCCGATCGGTCAAGATCGCGCTCCGGCGCTGTGCGCCGCGTCATCCGGGCCGATTGTCCTCGTAGCGGGTCAGTTCGGCCCGGCCGACGACGTGCCAGTGGACCTCGTCGGGACCGTCGGCAAACCTCAGAATCCGCTGCGTTGCGTACATCCGCGCCAGCGGTGTCCACTGCGAGACACCAGTGGCACCGTGGATCTGGATCGCCTCATCGATGATCTCGCAGACCCGGATCGGCACCATTGCCTTGACCGCGCTCACCCACACCCGGGCCTCGGCGTTGCCCATCACATCCATCGCCTTCGCGGCCCGCAACACCATCAACCGCATTGCCTCGATCTCGATCCGAGCCTTGGCAATCACCTCGGTGTTCTTGCCGAGCCGGGCCAGCGGCTTGCCGAACGCCTCCCGGTTGAGCCCACGGCGCACCATCAGCTCGAGTGCGTTCTCGGCGGCACCGATCGAGCGCATGCAGTGGTGGATGCGACCGGGTCCGAGCCGGACCTGGCTGATCTCGAACCCGCGCCCGATGCCCCAGAGTACGTTCTCCTTGGGCACACGAACGTCGGTGAACCGCACGTGCATGTGTCCGTGCGGAGCATGGTCCTCGCCGAACACGTTCATCGCGCCGAGGATCTCCAAACCCGGTGTGTCCATCGGGACGAGGATCTGCGACTGACGCTTGTGAGGCGGGCCGTCAGGGCTGGTCTGGACCATACAAATCATCACAGCGCAACGCGGATCACCGGCACCCGAGATGTAGTACTTCTCACCATTGATCACCCATTCGTCGCCGTCGAGCTCAGCCTTGCACCGGATGTTCTTCGCATCCGACGACGCGACATCCGGCTCGGTCATCGCGAACGCCGAGCGGATCTCGCCAGCGAGCAGCGGCTCCAGCCACTTCGCCTTCTGCTCGGAGGTTCCGACCCGCTCGAGCACCTCCATGTTGCCAGTATCCGGGGCGCTGCAGTTGAGGCATTCCGACGCGAGCGGGCTCTTGCCGAGCTCAGTGGCGATGTACGCGTAGTCGAGATTGGACAGGCCCTCACCGGTCTCCGCGTTGGGCAGGAAGAAGTTCCACAATCCGTTGGCCTTGGCCTTGGCCTTCACTGAATCGAGCAGCTCAAGCTGACCTCCGCCGTAGCCCCAATGCTCGGTCCGGCCCTCACCGAGCCGGTAGAACTCCTCGGTGATCGGTTCGACCTCGTTTTGGATGAACGCCTTGACGGCTTCGTAGAGCGGAACGGCGTCTTCGGACATCGACAGGTTCAGTGCGTCGTCAGTGGCGACGCCGGAGTGCATTCCCCGGGCAGGCATGAGTCGTCCTTGTGAGTTTGTTCGTGCACCTTGTTGGTGCACTTGCGTCGATGCGGATCAAGTACAGACAATATCACTCTCTTCGCTTAATTCGCTATATAATTAGGCGTCCTCGCCACAACTCTGTCAAGCTGACGATCGGCAGCACGACGACCGCCGACTGAGGGAGTCGGTGACGGCGGATTCCGGCCGTGACACGTCAACGTTCACTCCGAGATTCGACTGAAAGGCATCCATGACTGAGACCAATCGACAACTCGTGCTGCGCGAACGACCGGCACGGGCGATTACCGACGACTGCTTTGAGCTCGTAACGAAACCCATACCGAACCCGTCTCACGGCGAGGTGGTTGTTCGCAACCTCTGGCTGTCCTTCGACCCCGCCCAGCGCGGCTGGCTCAATGACATCAAGTCCTACATGCCTCCGGTAGCGATCGGCGACGTCATGCGGGCTTCGGGAGTCGGACAGGTCGTCGCATCCGAGGACGACCGCTTCCCGGTGGGCTCGTTCGTCCACGGTCGCCTCAACTGGCAGGAGTGGACGTTGACCAATCCGTCGACCGACGAGGATGCCATCGAACTCGTGCCGCCCGAGATCGACGATCCCAAGCTGATGCTCAGTGTCTGTGGCACGACTGGCCTTACGGCGTACTTCGGCATGACCGAGATCGGCCGCCCGGTCGACGGCGACACGGTTCTCGTCACGGCGGCCGCCGGCTCGACTGGGTCCGTCGCTGGTCAAGTCGCTCGCCTTCTCGGTGCGACGACCGTCGTAGGAACCGCAGGAAGTCCCGACAAGCGAGCCTGGGTTCGAGAGGTCGCCGGCTACGACGAATGCCTTGATCATCACGATCGGAAGGTGCGACGCCAACTTGGCAACATCGCACCCCAGGGTTTCGACGTGGTGTTCGACAACGTGGGCGGCGCGCTGCTCGACGCAGCGATCTTCAACATCGCCCTGCACGGCCGGATTGCGCTCTGTGGATCGATCTCAACCGGATACCGCCCCGAAAAGCCGACGGTAGGGCTCCACTACTACCAACTCCTCACGACGCGGCGGGCGCGGATGGAGGGCTTCTTGCTCCCAGACTTCCTCGAACGAGCTGACGCCGCACGAGCGCAACTTCTCAGCTGGGTGCGACAAGGCGTGCTCCGCGTCGAGCACGACGAACTCACGGGACTCGAGCGGGCCCCGGAAGGGCTCAGACGGTTGTTCGAAGGTCGCAATCTCGGCAAGCAAATCCTCCACTTGGCCGACCCAGTCTGATCAGGCGATGGACCCAGTAACAGACACGACAGTGGACGCTCCGTACGAGCTCACAGGTCGTGTCGCGCTCGTGACCGGCGGAGGTGCAGGCCTTGGACGTCAGTTCTCGTTTGCTCTCGCCAGCGCCGGAGCGACGGTTGCCGTCGTGGCTCGGCGGCGGGAGCGCCTCGAGGCCGTCGTCGGCGAGATCGAAGCACACGGCGGCAAGGCATTCGCAGTACCCGTCGATATCACAGAGACCGACGCCGTTACGGCTGCTCTCGACACCATCGAATCCAAGTTCGGCGTTGTTGACATTCTCGTCAACAACGCAGGAATTCCGGATGCTCAGTACGCCACCCGCATGACTCCGGAACTGGTCGGCCAGGTGATCGATCTCAACATGCGGGCTCCCTGGATGCTTTCGTGCGAGATCGCGCGACGTCTGATCGAAGCCAAGGCTTCTGGACGGATTATCAACATTTCTTCGATGTCTGCCTTCTCCTACGGTGGGCACGGCGCTGCCTTGTACTCGACGACCAAGGCGGCCGTCAACCGTATGACCGAGGTGCTCGCTGTGGAGTGGGCGCGATTCGGTATCAACGTCAATGCCATCGCACCCGGCGCGTTCTCCACCGAAATGCTCGATGGGATGGTCGAACGAATGGGCAACTTCTCGAAGGCGTTCCCGCGTCGAAGATTCGGACGTCCGGACCAGCTCGACTCGACCTTGCTCTATCTTGCGTCGCCCCGTTCCGACGCCGTCACCGGCACCATCATCAAGGTCGACGACGCCCAAGGTTCTCGATGAGCCGATCGGAACTGCACCGCGCGGTGAGCGAACGGCATCTCGAGGCGGCATCCAATTCAACAGGAGGACCTCATGCCAGGACCGCTCGCCGGACTCAAGGTCATGGAAATCGCCGGACTCGGCCCGGTGCCATTTTGTGCGATGGTGCTCGCCGACATGGGCGCCGATGTGATCCGGATCGACCGCGCAGACTCTGTGCCCGACTCAGCGCCCAGCGAACCGCCGAAGGACGTGTCGCTTCGCAATCGGCGGAGGGTGGCGATCGATCTCAAACATCCGGAGGGCATCACAACGCTGCTCGAGCTTGTTGAACACACCGATGTCCTGATCGAAGGCTTCAGACCCGGCGTGATGGAACGGCTCGGCATCGGACCCGAGACGTGTCTCGACCGCAACCCGAAGTTGGTATACGGACGTATGACCGGGTGGGGCCAAACAGGACCATATGCCTCAGCGGCCGGCCACGACATCAACTACATCGCGCTGTCAGGTGCCTTGGCCCACATCGGCCGGGCGGGCGAGGCACCTGTGCCACCGCTCAGCCTTCTCGGTGACTTCGGTGGTGGCGCGATGTTCCTCGCATTCGGCGTGGTCGCTGCGTTGTTCGAGGCGCGAGAAAGCGGTCAAGGTCAAGTTGTCGACACAGCGATGGTGGACGGCGTTGCGACCCTCATGTCGTTCTTCTGGGGCATGTCGCAGACTGGTACGTGGGAAGCCTCGGAGAGAGGTGTGAACTTCCTCGACACCGGCGCGCACTTCTACGACGTGTACGAGTGCGCCGACGGCTCATACATCTCGATCGGATCTATCGAACCGCAGTTCTACGCCGAGTTGCTTCGCATCACCGGTCTCACCGACGATGCGCAGTTTTCAAGGCAATTGGACAAGTCACAGTGGCCTGATCTGAAGCGGCGTCTGGGCGAAGTGTTCAAGGCCAGGACACGCCAGGAATGGTGCTCGTTAATGGAGCACACCGACGTCTGCTTCGCACCAGTCCTGACAATGGCCGAAGCCGCCCTCCACCCCCACAACATTGCTCGACAGATGATCGTCGAAGTCGACGGCATCAAGCAGCCTGCGCCGGCACCCCGATTCAGTCGCACCGCACCCGATATGCCCGGCTCTGCGCAATATGCGGGCCAAGGCACCGTCGAGGTTTTGACCGAATGGGGCCTTCGACTCGAACGAGTACACGAACTCATCCGGGCTGGAGCTGTGGTTGCGCGTTGATCGACGATTGCCAACGATCACGTTGCCGGAGCGCAGCAGAGCACCAGCGAAGCGGTGTTGCCGAAAGTGACGAGCAGCTGTCAAATCAGGCACCGCCGGTGGTGGGCCGATCATCCGACCCGAGGGTCGTGACGTCGCCACCGAGGCTGCTGGACGAGCAGGGTCGGAGGGCTATTACGTCGGCGACGAGTGGCCATGCAGTCGGCGCTAGCGTCGCCGGGATCGTCCAGCTCGGCGTCGGGGCCGGATACTCGTGCGCCCGGTGGTATGGGGCAGCGGCAATCTGACCTGACCAGCAATGGGGGCGGAGCGTGTACCCCAACCCCATGGCACTACCTCCTGAGAGATGACGTCGACCCGCTCGAAGCGGGTTGTTGACCGAAAGCCGACGCGACCAGGCGTTCGAGCGGCGACGAGTGTTCCCGACGTAGGGCCAATAGTCACGTTTTGCGTTTCGTGCGTGCGCCACCGATGGGGCGAAGCCATGATGGCAACATGACAGCAACCTGGATCGTAGGGGTCGACGGATCGGACAACTCTCGGCATGCCGCGAACTGGGCGGTCGATCAAGCCGTCGGCCGCGATGTGC
>DATKCX010000327.1:0-7706 GCA_035512975.1 Ilumatobacter sp. | reverse complement strand
GCGCTCCGGAGGCGTTGAAAGACAATCTCGTAGCCAGCATCGTGTTCCCGAAGCGGATGGGCAAGCCCGAAGAGTTTGCACTGCTCGTCGAATCGATCATCCGCAACGACTACTTGAACGGCGAGAACTTCCGCCTCGACGGCGCACTCCGGTTCCCACCCAAGTAGCACGCGCCGGGCGTCGGCACGCGTTCTCGACCGCCGGCGTGTACTTCGCCACGGTGCGGGTGGCGTCGCATCGCTCTGGTGACGTGACCGCGCCCACCGCGCGCATCCAGAATCTTGCACGGGTTCGCACCGTCGTTCGCTAGCAAGCGTCGTTCACTAGCAAGCGTTGTTCAGTAACAATGCAGGGCTCACCGTTCAGCGTTCTCTGCTCTCCAGACCACCGAGTGCCCGTCGGTTGCTCGGTGCACCGCGAACCGGCGACCGGTGATTGCGCTCACCGACAGCGTCATCCAACGTTCGCGATTGGTGTCGACGAGCGGCTCCGGATCGGGCAGATCATGGTCGCCGACCGTCGGCGCGATGGTCCCGCGCACGATCACGCTCCATGCGGTACTGCTTTCGAAGTCGATGTCGTCGACCTCGATCGAACCCAAACCCTCGTATCGGCCGACGATGGTGTCGGGGGCAGTCCGGATGACGATCCTCTCGACGAGTCGCGCATCGTCGTTGTTGCCGACGACCTCGTAGTTGATCGGGATCGCCACCGGGAATCCGTGGTCGATCACGCAGATGCGGCCAACCGAACGTGACCTGAGGAGCTCGGTGCTCTCCCAAGCCTGCAGCGCCATTCGTTGCGTGGTCATGACGACACGCGTTCGATGCGGTCGGCCGTCGACACCGGAGTTCTCGCCGCGATGTCGCATCCGTTGTATCCGGCGATGATCACTTCGGTCATGTCCCCATGATCGGCGCGCCGGTGAAAAAACGCTAGGGCCGATTGTCCCTGCCGGCAGTGATCGACGATTTTGACGTTGAAACGCCGAGACGCAGCAGGGTACAAAGTCACACGGGTTTGGGACTGGGTCCCCTGCCCTGGCACGGCGTCGTTCCATACCCTGATTGGTCAGAAGCATCTGACCAATCAGGAGAGTCACCATGAGTACCGCAACCACCGACCGGCCGGTCGGCACCAACTCACAAAGCGCCCCGCTCGAGCCCGCACCGGTCGTGGCGCTCAAGCGCCGCTCGATCGACGCTGTCCTCGTCGGCTTTGGCGTCGTTGCCACAGTCGTGTTCATCATTGCCGGCGGACTGCTGGCATGGGGCTACAGCTTCTCCGACGACTACGTCACCGACGAGTTGACATCGCAGAACATCACGTTCCCGTCGGCTGAAGCACTCACCGCCGAAGGGCGCACCGACTTGCTGGAGTTCGCCGGCGAGCCGCTCACCACCGGCGCAGGAGCTGAGGCGTATGCCAGCTACATCGACGGCCACCTCGAAGGCATCGCTGATGGCGCAACGTATGCGGACCTCGGAG
Organism: Ilumatobacter sp.; assembly: GCA_035512975.1. GTDB lineage: Bacteria > Actinomycetota > Acidimicrobiia > Acidimicrobiales > Ilumatobacteraceae > Ilumatobacter. Next base: position 6,218 of record DATKCX010000327.1, on the reverse strand, counting down.
TCATCGAACGGGCCGCCAACGGTGCCGTCACCGAGGCAACCGAAGCCGGCGCACCGCAGGCAGAGATCGACGAACTGCAGGCCACGGCCGATGAGGTTTCCGGCCAACGCAACTCCTTGTTCAAGGGTGAGACCCTTCGGGGACTGCTCTTGTCGGCCTACGCCTGGTCGACTGTGGGAACCATCGCTGGCATCGCAGCCATCGGTGCCTTCGTCGCCGCCGCCATCATGGCGATTCTGACCGCCCTCGGAATCGTCCACTACCGGAAGACCGCCAACGCTTCCTGATCCGATGGCAACTGGAAAGTACCCGGCCGAGTGCGGCCGGGTACTTTCGCGTCTCGGCGGGTGTGGCAACGTCTCTTCGTGCAGCACATCAATATCGCCGACATCCGCCTCACCGGGGCGCTCGACGCCGATGTCACCGCCGACGGAATCGTGCCGCGACGGCTTCCGTCGTGGACCAGGCACCAGATCAGTGATCCGACGCTGCCCGTATTGGTCACCATGCCGGCAGGGGTGCGGCTGGAGTTCACCACCACTTCGGATCACGTGGAGCTCGACGTGTTGGTGACCAGAGTGACGCCGATGGGCCGACCGCCGCAACCCGCAGCGTTCGACCTCGTGAGCGACGGACTGTTGGTCAACACCCAGGCCACCGACGTCGGGACGTTGATCCTGTACGACCCGCTCACCGCAGAGGTGGAGTTCGAGCTCGGCGAATCGACCGTGATCCGGTTCGACGGACTGGAAGCAGGTGGCGGAACGTACGAGATCTGGCTACCCCACGACAGCGCGGTCGAGCTGCGCGGGCTGCGTGTGGCTGACGGAGCGACGTTCGAACAGCGACCCAGATCTCGTCGTCGGTGGGTGCATTACGGCAGTTCGATCAGCCACTGCATGGAAGCCCTCACGCCCACGGGCACCTGGCCGTCCATCGTCGCCCGGCATGCCGACCTCGACCTGAACAACCTGGCCTTCGCCGGGCAATGCATGCTCGACCAAATGGTCGCGCGCACCATCCGCGACCTGCCTGCCGACCTGATCAGCGTGAAAGCGGGCATCAACATCGTGAACGGCGACACCATGCGCGAGCGGACGTTCACCATGGCGGTCCATGGGTTTCTCGACACGGTGCGCGACGGCCACCCGAGCACACCGCTCGCGCTGGTCACGCCGATCATCTGCCCGGTTGCAGAGGATCATCCGGGGCCTACGATCGCGGCCGCAAACGGGGAGTTTCGGGTGCCAGAGCGGTCGGCCGAGCTTTCCGTCGGGGCATTGACGCTGAGACACATTCGGCAGCTGTTGGCGCACATCGTCGAGGCCAGGCGCGCTGAAGGCGATCACAACCTCCACCTTGTCGACGGCCTCACCTTGTTCGGGCCCGACGACGCAGTCGACCTGCCTGACGGCTTGCATCCCAGCCCCGAGGGGTACCACAGGATGGGCGACCGGTTTCACGACCTGATGTTCCGCTCTGGCGGAGTGTTCGCCCACGAGCCGGCTGCGTAGGACTGGACACAGGGCGAAGCGGTATCGGTTGACTTCCAGGCGAACGAGCGGCTCGCGCCGTACCCTCAACTCGATGCCGAACTCCACCGATCTGCCGCCGCGTGCCGACAGCTCGTCCGCGCCGTCGGCGTTGCCCGGATGGCTGGCGATTGCGCTGGTCGCTGGCTCTTCGGCCGCGGTGCTCGTGCTGGAGATTCTCGCCGGACGGCTGCTTGCCCCGTATGTCGGAGTGAGCCTGGAGACCTACACCGGAATCATCGGAACGATCCTCGCGGGAATCGCTGCCGGCGCGTGGGCTGGCGGAGTGCTGGCCGACCGTGTCGACCCACGGCGGTTGCTGCCACCGCTGCTGATGATCGGCGGTGCGCTGGCCATCGCAACGATCCCCACAGTTCGCATCATCGGTGGCTCGTTGGGCGACGGAGGTGGAGGTTTGGCGATTCTGGTGTTGGCGGCGCTCGGATTCCTCCCATCCGCCACGGTGCTGAGCGCGGTGCCACCGACGGTGATCAAGTTGCAGCTACGCGATCTCGCGTCGACGGGCAGCACCGTCGGGCGGCTTTCGGCATGGAGCACCGGTGGGGCGATCTTCGGCACGTTCTTCACCGGTTTCGTACTCGTGGCGGCGGCAGCCGTATCGACGTTGATCGTGTCGGTTGGGTTGGGACTGATCGCCTCCGGGTTCGCTCTCTGGGCATTTGGCGGTCGACGAGGGTTCGTGGTCGAATCCAGCCACGCATTCAGCGTCGTGGGCATCGCCGGTGCCGGATTGTTCGGAACGGCTGTGATCGGGTCTCCGTGCGACACGCAGACCAGCTACTACTGCTTGTCGGTGCAGGGGGACGACGCGCGGCCCAGCGGTCGTGTGCTCGTGCTCGATGACCTCCGACACAGCTACGTCGACCTCGACGACCCGACACATCTCGAGTTCTGGTACATCCGGCGACTGGCCGACGCGATCGGTCTCGCGCCGCGCGATGACGTCGTGTTCCTCGGCGGAGGTGCGTTGACGCTTCCCCGATACGTCCGGGCCACATCCCCCGCAACGCAGCAGATCGTGTTCGAAATCGATGAGGGCTTGATCGAGGTGGTGGAGTCAGAGTTCGGGTTCGAGCCGAGTTCCGCGATCGACGTGCAGATCGGCGATGCTCGTCTCGGTCTCGTTGGCGTAGCTACCGACTCGGCAGACGTGGTGATCGGTGACGCGTTCGGCAGCCGGTCGGTTCCGTTCCATTTGGCAACCGAAGAGTTCATCCGCGATGTTCGGCGGGTGTTGCGACCTGCCGGTATGTACGCGGTCAATGTGATCGATGCGCCCGGTCAGCACTTTCTCGCGGCGCAAGCGGCCACACTCGACCGAGTGTTCGAGCACGTGGTCGTGGTGCGCGGGCCGCAAGCCGCGGCTGGCTTGCCGGGAAATTCTGTGGTCATCGCCAGCGATGGACCCATCGACGCGGCCGAAATCGAACGTCTTCGAGTCGAAGCGGGCGACGGCGGCGAGACCGTCGTCGACCTCGGCGAGTTCATCGACGGTGCACCGATCATCACCGACGACTTCGCCCCGGTCGATCAACTCATTGCGATTGGATAGTCGGCTCTTGGTCGACTAGATCTCGGGCGGGCTCAGCCGTTCCATCAGCGTTCGACGCGGCTTGGCGGTGCTCGTGCCGGGCTGTTTGTCACGATCGGCGTGCAGCAGGTAGGCGGCCACGATGCCGCCGACCGCACCGAACAGGTGGCCCTGCCACGAGATGCCAGGTGCCGGCAAGAGTCCCCACAGCACACCGCCGTAGATCATGAACGTGACGACGCCGCCCAGCAAGTACCAGAAGTTGCGGGCGAACACGCCGCGACTCAGCAGGTACGTGAGGTACCCGAACACGAGCCCGCTGGCACCGATGTGAATCGTGTTCGCAGGCCCGGTGAGCCACGTGCCCACCCCGCCGACGAGGCCCACGATGAGCGTGACCGACAAGAAACGTTTGGCAGCTCCGATCGCGATCGCTGCGCCCATCAGCGCGAACGGAATGGTGTTCGCAATGAGGTGGGCAAAGCCGCCGTGGAGGAACGGTGCGAACGCGATGCCGTCGAGACCCCAGAGCTTGCGGGGTTCGATGCCATAACGATCGAGCCGGCCGTTGGCGATGGTGTCGGCCACCTCGCTCACCCACATGATGATGAGCATCACAGCTACGGGAAGGATTCCGAGTTCCGCGAGCTTGCCAGTTCGCCCGTTGGGCGACTCGGTGGTGCGAGCAGTTGCCATGCGAGCATCTTGTCACCGGGAACTTTTCGCCGCGTGTCTTTGGCGGTGATGTCCACACATCGGCCCGGCCCCACCCGCACGACTCACCCGGCGGCGAGCGAAAGGATCCTGCGGGCCTGCCTGGCCAACGGCTCGTCGACCATCTGGCCCTCGAAGTCGATGGCGGCGACGCCGCTGGCTGACGCTTCTTCGTATGCTGCGACGAGTCGCCGGGCCCGATCGATCTCGGCCTCGGTGGGCGTCCATGCGGTGTTCGCGAGTTCCACCTGGTTCGGGTGTATGCACAGTTTGCCGCTGTAGCCGAGAGCGCGAGCCTCTGCTGCCTCGTGGTTGAACCGCTTGTTGTCGCGGAAGTCGGTGACCACCTGGTCGAGCAGCGGAACGGTGGCGAGGCGGGCGGCAAGCGCTACGGCACCGCGTGCGTACGTGACCTCGGCGTTGCCGGGAGTGCGCACGCCGCCCATGTCGGCGATGAAGTCCTCGGCACCGAAGTACCCGGCGACAACAACCGGGTGGGCCAGCACGGCCCTCGCGTCCGCCACGCCGAGCGCGGTCTCGATGCCTGCCAACACGCCGAGATTCGGAAGTCCTGCCGCGACGAGCGCTGACGCGACCTGGTCGAGACCCTCGACCGACTCGGCCTTGGGAACGATCACCGCTGTGAGCGACGGCAGCAACGCCTGAGCGACGTCATCAGCAAACCATTCGGTGTCGACCGCGTTGATCCGCACCACGACCGCACAGCCTTGCTCGACGAGCCCGGGTGTCAGTTCGCGTGCGTTCACCCGTGCTTCGGCCTTGGCGTTGGCAGGCGTGGCGTCCTCGCAATCGATCACCACCGCGTCGGCGCCGCGACCGGGCAGCTTGGCGATGAAGTCCGGACGCACCGCCGGCACGAACAACAGCGAGCGCATCGGACCGACCGTCGCGGGCGACGTGGCCCGATCGTGGAACGTGTTCATGCACCAATCATGGAACGTTTGGCGACTTCTTCCAGCATCACCTCGGTGGCACCGCCGCCGATGTTGAGGATGCGAGCGTCGCGATACATGCGCTCAACGGGCGTTTCGCGCATGTAGCCCATGCCGCCGTGGAACTGCACGCAGTCGTACATGATGTGGTTGATCGTCTCGCAACCCCACGCCTTCACGCCAGACATCTCTTTCACGTTGTCGGCACCGGCACCCATCACATCGTCACCCAACCACGCGGCGTGATACATCGCCGCGCGGACGGCGTCGAGTCGTGCCTGGTTCATGGCCAGCCGTTGACGAATCCCGCCGAGGTCATAGAGATGACCGCCGAAGGCCGGGCGTGACTGGGTGTATTCCAGCGTCTGGTCGATCGCTGCCTGCGCGGCGCCCACGCCCATGCCCACCAGCACCATGCGTTCGTTCTGGAAGTTCTTCATGGTCTCGTAGAAGCCGCGGTGAACCGTGCCGAGCACGCTGGTGTCGGGCACCCACACGTTGTCGAGCACCAGTTCGGCGGTGTCGCTCGACAGCCAACCGTGCTTGTGGAGCTTTTTGGCGACGGTGAATCCTTCGGTGTCGGCGGGTACCAGGAACATGGTGATGCCGTACTTGTTGCCCGGGTCGGTCTTGGCGGCGAGGATGGTCATGTTGCCGTACACGGCGTTCGTGATGAACGTCTTGGTGCCGTTGATCCGCCACCCGTCGCCGTCTTTCACCGCAGTGGTGCGGATGCCTGCAACGTCGGAACCGGCGTCTGGTTCGGTCACACCGATCGACAGGATCGTTTCACCCGACAGCACCGACGGCATCCACTCGGCCAGCTGTTCGGGAGAGCCTGAGTTCACGAGGTGTGGGCCAGCCATGTCGGTGTGCACCAACACGGTCACGTCGAACCCGCCGAACGTCGACGCTCCGAGCGCTTCGGAGAACGTGGCCGAAGCGAGCATGCCCAGACCGAGACCGCCGTGCTCTTCCGGCACGCGCAGGCCGAGCATGCCGAGGTCACCCATCTTGCGCAGTACCTCGCGTGGCACCTTGCCGTCTTCCTCCCACGCATCCCCGTGAGGGATGACCTCCTTCGTGACGAAGTCGACGGTCTGGTCGTAGATCGCTTCGAGCTCGTCGGTCATGTAGATGTTGCGGTGTGCCATGAGAATCTCCTGTGCGTGCGATCACGCCTGGTGCCAGGCACCAGGCGTGATCGCTGTCAATCGTTGAATGTGATGAGGACTTGTTGGGACGCGACTTGGTCTCCGGGGGCGACACGGACTTCGTCGACGAAGCCACCGCCAGCTGCGGTGAGGGAGTGGAGCATCTTCATGGCTTCGATGACGACGACCACCGAGCCGGCATCGACGGACTGACCAGGCACGACGTGGACTTCGGCGACGACGCCTGGGAACGGAGCCGCGATGGCACCGGCCACGCCGGCAGCATCCAAAGGATTCGGTGCCCATGCATCGC
>DATKCX010000326.1:0-4907 GCA_035512975.1 Ilumatobacter sp. | reverse complement strand
CAACTGGCGCGGCGAGCCAGGGCGACGGTGATCGCGACCACACGCGGCGATGATCGCCTGGCCCGGCTCGCCGACCTCGGCCACGACATCGGGGCCCACTTCGTCATCGACGATCGCTCCGATGTTGCCGCTGCGGTGATGGAATGTACCGGCGGTCGCGGTGCCGACTTGGTGGTCGACCCGGTCGGCGGCACCATCCTCGAGAGCAGCATCGCAGCCCTCGCGTACCGTGGTCGCATCAGCTGGGTCGGCAATGCCGCCGCTGCCGACACCGCTCCAAACCTGTGGCGGCTGATGGAAAAGAACGGCCAGCTCAACGTGTTGTTCTTCGGGATGGAGCAGGCCCGACAACCAGAGCGAACGAGAGCCCTGGTCGCCGAGTTGCTGGCCCGAGCGGGCACCGGGGAACTGGTCGCGATCATCGACAGCACGTTCCCGTTGGCCGAGGCCGCCGCCGCACACCAGCACGCCGAGGCCAACCCGACGTTCGGGCGCGTCGTGCTGGTGCCGTAGCGCCCCACCGTCCTGCAAGCGGCCTGCACGGCAAGACGTGGGGGTCGAGTTCAGTGGCGCTTCGACGGCCCACCGTGCCGGGCCAGGGCGTCGGCATGTTTCGCTTCGGCCTCGGCCCGCAACTTGGGAATGTGGGTGGTCGGGAACAGATCGTCGGTCCCCCGATAGCCCTTGAGGAGCAGGCGCGCCAGCGTCGTCTTGTGAATCTCTGTCGCCCCGTCGGCGAGTCCCATGCGGAACGACTCCAGCACCCAGTCCGCCAATGGCAACTCGTCGGACACTCCGAGTGACCCATGGATCTGCAGGGCGCGAGCTGCAACGTCGTGGAGCACTTTGGGCATCGCCACCTTCACGGCCGAGATGTCGCCACGCACCCTGTTGTAGTCGTTGTACTTGTCGATCCGCCACGCCGTCCGCAGCACCAACAGCCGGAACTGCTCGATCTCGATCCACGAGTCGGCGATCATCGCCTGCACGAGTTGCTTCCGGGCGAGCAGCTCTCCTTTGGTGGTGCGCGACAGCGCCCGCTCGCACATCATGTCGAGCGCTCGGTTGACCAAACCGACGGTGCGCATGGCGTGATGAATGCGACCTCCGCCCAACCGCGTCTGGGCGACGAGGAACCCCTGGCCGCGGTCGCCGAGCAGGTGGTCGGCTGGGACGCGCACGTTCTCGTAGCGGATGTAGCTGTGTGTGCCGTCGGTGTGTCCGTACACCGGGACGTTGCGCTGGATGTTGATCCCTGGAGTCTCGGAGGGGATCACGAACATCGACATGCGCGAGTGAGCGGGCTCGTCGGGGTCGGTGACGGCGAGGGTGATGAGGAACGAGGCGAAGTTGGCGTGCGACGAGAACCACTTCTCGCCGTTGATGACCCACTCGTCACCGTCGAGCTCGGCGCGGACGATGAACTGGGTCGGATCCGAGCCGCCCTGTGGCTCGGTCATCGAGAAGCACGACACGATCTCGTTGCGCAGCAGCGGTTCGAGGTAGCGCTCCTTGAGTTCGGGCGTGCCGTAGTGGGCGAGGATCTCGGCGTTGCCCGAGTCGGGTGCCTGGCAGCCGAACACGATCGGGGCGCTGTGGCTGCGCCCGAGGATCTCGTTGAGCAAGGCGAGCTGCACCTGCCCGAAGCCGGGGCCGCCGAGTTCAGGGCCGAGGTGTGTTGCCCAGAGACCGCGAGCGCGGACCTTTTCCTGGAGCGGTGGGATCAGCTCCTGGCGCAATGGGTCGCTGAGGTCCCACGCATGATTGATGAGGTGGTCGACCGGTTCTACCTCCTCACGGACGAACTGATCAGCCCAATCGAGATCCGCCTGGTACTCGGGGTCGACTTCGAAATCAAACATTCAGTGCTCCTGGTTTCTGGTGGTTTCTCGCGGTTCAATGGTGTGGCTGGTAGCAGTGAGACCGCCATCGACAGGCAGGTCGACGCCGGTGACGAACCCGCTCGCATCCGACACGAGCCACGCGGCCGCGGCGCCGATGTCGGCGGGTTGGCCCATCCGACCGAGCGGCAGCCGGCCCGCGTAGGTGTCCCAGTCCATGTGAGCGAACGCCGGGTTGTTGATGCTCATGTCGCTCTCGATGGGCCCTGGGCAGATGGTGTTGACCCGAATCCCCCGATGACCCAGCTCGACCGCAGCGGCTTTCGTGAGCCCCCGAACGCCGAACTTCGATGCGCAGTACGTGATGCCGTTGTTGCTACCGATCATGCCGCGCACCGATGCGATGTTGACGATCGACCCCGGACGGGGCGAGCCCAGCTCGGTGTGCAGGCGGGCGAACATCTGGATGCCGAGAAACGTTCCCATGACGTTGACGTCGAGAGCCCGCTGCATCGCCGCCACGGTCGTTTGTTCGATCGGCGCCAGCGCGACGATGCCGGCGTTGTTCACCAGCCCGTCGAGTCCGCTTCCGCCAGCGCGCAGTTCGGCGGCGAGCGCTTCCCACCCATCCGCGTCGGTCACGTCGAGGACCCGGCCGGTGGCGTTCGGGCCGAGTTCGGCGACGGTGGCCTCGAGCTCGTCGGCGAGCACGTCGGTGAGCACCACGGTCGCCCCGTTGTCGATGCATGTGCGGGCGATCGCCGCGCCCAGACCGCGAGCTGCGCCAGTGACCACCACCGACTTGCCCGTCAGGTCGAACGCGGAGGCCTGCATTGGCGCGCCCATCACAGCCCTTCGAGCGCCTTCGTCCCGCCCATCATCACCGCTGCCGTCACGCCGATCGTGGTGACTCCCGTCATGATGAGGGCGATCGCCGCCACCGTCGGGTACGAACCGTTGGTGTAGTAGTCGAAGAGCACAGTCCCCATCACGTTGGTGCTGGGCGAACGAACGAGGAGCGACGCGGCGAACTCGTGTGTGAGCAACACGAACATCAGGGCTGCCGCGCCGGCGATACTCGAACGCATCAGCGGCAAGACGATCTTGATGTTGGTCTTGAGCGCCGAAGCCCCCGACACGCGCGACGCCTCGAGGTAGGAATCGCCGAGTGCGATCATGCCGGCCAGCTGCATCCGGGTGGTGAACGGCAGGACGACCGTGATGTACACGAGGAGGATCACCCACCGAGTTGCGTACAGGAAGATCGGCTCTTGTGTGTAGGCGAGCAGGAAGCCCACGCCGAACACCACTGCCGGGATGCCGAGCGGCATCGACACCAGGAAATCCACGAACGTCCGCATCACCTTGTACTTGCGCCCGCGCAGGATCAGGTTGGCTGCGACGAACCCGATCGGGATCGCAATCGCCACTGCGAGCAGCGACACGAGGACGCTGTTGGTGATCGCCTCGGTCATGTTCGGAGACCCGAGCACCTCACGGAAGTTCTCCAGCGACAACCGGCCCCACTCGATGTCGGCACTCCAGAACGGTGACAGCGCGACGATCACCAGCGCCCCGATCGGCAGCACCATCGCGACGAAGCTGTAGAGCGAGATGGCGACGACTGCCAGCTTGGAAGGACGCGTGTCGGAACGGAACGACGACTTGCCGGCATGGGTGACGAAGCGTGCCTGGTCGCCGAGTATCACCTTTTGGAAGATCACGACGGCAACGCCGAAGAGCAGGAGCGGCGAGCCGATCGCGGCTGCCGCTCCGTAGTCGACCGGCGACGTGGAGATCTTGAAGTACATCTGTGTCGTGAGCACGGTCACCCCGGTGTTGCGCCCCAGCAGCAACGGGCCGGTGAACTGGCCCAACCCGAGGAGCAGCGCGACACCGCCGCCGTACACGATCGTCGGCCGCAGCAGCGGAAGGATCACCTTGAAGAACACGCCGAGTCCGCGCGACCCACTGACGTGCCCCGCCTCGATGAGCTCGGCACCGATGTTCTGAAACCCCGAGTTCACGAACATGTACACGAACGACGTCAGACCGAAGCCGGTGAGGATGATGATCCACGGCAAGGTGTACACATCGACGGGGCCCTCGTCGAGATGGTTCCACCACGGCAGGTTGCGCATCAACGCATTGAGATAGCCGGGTCGCGGCGAGAACAGGAACGCCCAACCGGTCACCGAAGCAACCGAAGGCACGATGATCGGAAAGATCGGCAGCACACGCATGAGGCGCAACTTCGGCGGCAACCGCGTCGCCGCCCAGGCCAGCAACACGCCCAACACGAGCGCGATCAGGAGTGACCCGAGGGCCAGCATCACCGTGGTGGCGAGCGTTTTCCCGATGCCTCGCGTGCTCCACGCCCGTTCGTACCCCGACGCTCCGTCTTCGAAGGCGAGTTCCTGAAGCCGATAGAGCGGCACCAGCACGAGATAGCCGAGTGCCACACAGAAGGCGAACAGCCCCAATCGCATGCCGGCCGACCTCGGTGTGGCACCAGCCAGGAACCTCACGGCCGCACCCCGCTGGCATCGATCCGCTGACCGTCCACTGTGAACAGCAATGCAGCGTGCGAATCGAACGCGAACACGACCTCGTCGTCGGGCTGCAACGACTGGCCCCACCCGTCGTGCGACCGGCTCGACACTCGCGCTTGCATTCGGTGTTCGCCTGTTTGAACGACGACATCCATTTGACGACCGCCGAACTGCGAGACCACCACGGTTGCCGGCCCGGTGACGACGGCAGGATCGGTGGCTGCGCCGCGTGGCCTGAGTTGCAGGTCTTCGGGCCTCACACGGACGTGGATTTCTTGGAGCTCGCGAGGAACATCGAACGTGCCGTTGACTTCGGCACCGTCGAGCGTCCAACCGTCGCCGCTCCGGAGGAGTGGCAGGCAGTTCGACATGCCGATGAAGTCTGCAACGTACTCGGTTGCCGGCGATTCGAAGATGTCTTGGGGACTGCCGACCTGCTCGAAACGACCAGCCTTCATGATCACCACTCGGTCGGCGAGCGCCAGTGCCTCGGTCTGATCGTGAGTGACGAACA
>DATKCX010000325.1:0-5434 GCA_035512975.1 Ilumatobacter sp. | reverse complement strand
CCCTCACCTGAACGAGGTCTACGCCGCTTGGTACTGCCGAGCCATGGCGGCTCGGTGTTTGGCAAGCGTCGCTTCGTGGCGTTCGCGCACCACGGGATGAGTCCATCCGGTGAACCATCGGGTGTCGAGTCGTTCGCCACTCGGATGGCGATACGGCACTTCAGGTTCGTCCGGAGGCCCGGTGGGGAGTATCGGAGTCGGCCCGGTCTTGAGTGGCTGGCCGGTTCGATCGGTGAAGGTCAGATCACTCGCCGTTCCGGTGATGCGAACTTCGCCTTGGTGGTGCAGTCGATGATGCCTTGCACACAGCGAGACGAGATTCTCGGGATCGGTCGGTCCGCCGTCTCGCCAGTGCACGATGTGATGAATTTCGACGTGAGTGGCGGTGCATCCTGGGACACGGCAACCCTGATCGCGGAACTCGATCAACGTGCGAGTGCGCTGCGGCACCACTCGTTGACTACGACCCACCCCGACCGGTTGGTTGTCGCGTTCCCACACCGGTCGCTGATCGGCGGTGCACGTGATGTAGTCACGCACCGATGCTGGGACGGCGACGCCGTTGGTGAACCGCGTTGATGCCTGCGGGTCGTCGATGCCGACGTGCAGAAGGACCTTGAACATCTGTTGGCGAGCCAACGGCAACCCGGCAAGCGAACGCAACGCGATCTCGCGCAGCGCGTCAGTCCATGTGACATCGGCGAGCCCATCACGGAACAACGCGTCGCGGGCCTCGTTCAGCGCGGCCTCGAGAATCGCTCCGGTGTCGGCGGACAGATCGAACGATCCGGTGAACCGGTTGCCGGTCCACCCGAAACTCAGCCGATCACGATCGGTCACGTTCACTCCGGCCGTTGGTGCATCGGACGAAGTGCTGTCGCCGGTATCTGTGTCGTCCCCTCCCCCACCTTGGGCGGGTTGCGTGTCGACTTCTTCGTTGTCGGCGGGAGTGTCGGGACCGTCGAAGTACTTCGCCCGAATGACCTTCCGCAACTGCAAAACGGTGGCCGCTTGGGACATATTGACCAACATATGATCGGCCCATGCTGGCGCATTCATTACGATCACATGCGTTTGATCGAGTGACAATTCGCCTCGATTGAACATTCCCATGATGGTCGGGAAATCATCGGCTCGTTCCGCGATATCGACGTACCGGCTCGCGACGGCAGGAGAGCAACCCAACTCGATCGTGAGCCAATGGCTGAGCGAGCGGCAGCCGTGTGAGGTGTTGGCGTCGATTGCCGCTCGCACGGCGCGCACCACGATTGCGTTCGAGACGTTCAGATGACCGGCAACGACCGCAAGGTCGCCACCATCTTCATGATCTTCACGATTCGGAGGAAGATGATCTCCCATTTCCATATCGTACATGCGTTCGAGATAGTGTTCAACATGATACTCGGAATATTTTCAATACCCGAACCTGTCGTCCTCGATGGGAACGTGCAGCTCGACTCAGCGCACGGCGAAACGTACGGTGTGGTAGCCCTCGGCTCCGTCGGGGGCGACCGACTTGGGACCCACGGGCTGTGGTTCACCGGCACCGTCGAACGCACGCGCTTTCACCTGATGGTCACCCAGCGGGGCGTCGACCCACTGGTAGCGCCACTGCCGCCAGGTGTCGTCGGACGGCACTCCGGCCAGTTCGCACTCGAGCCACTCCCCGTCGTCGATCTGCACCTCGACCTTGGAGATGCCGCGGTGCACCGCCCACGCAAGGCCGGCGATGTCGACCACACCGTTCGCGTTCGCGGTGAGGCCGCCGCTGCGGGAGGGGCGGTCGATGCGGGCCATCGTCTTGACCGGCCCTTCCTTCGACCAGCCGCGTGGCACCCAGTAGCCGTCGAACGCTTCCCAGGTGGTGAGTTCGATATCGGTCACCCACTTGGTTGCCGACACGTACCCGTACAAGCCGGGAACCACCAAGCGAACCGGGTAGCCGTGTTCGGCAGGTAGCGGTTCGCCGTTCATGCCGAACGCGACCATGGCATCGCGGCCGTCCATGATCGCCGACGTCGGTGACCCGCAGTTCCAGCCATCGATCGAACGGCTCACTACTTGCGTCGCACCGGGTTGAATGCCGGCTTCGTTGAGCAGGTCGCTCATCAGCACACCCTGGAACAGTGCATTGCCGACGAGCCCGCCACCCACCTCATTCGACACGCACGACAACGTGATGTAGCGCTCGATCGTCGGGCGGGCGATGAGTTCATCGAACGTGATCTCGAGTTCGTTGTCGACCATGCCATGAATGCGTAGCGACCACGAGTCGCGTGGTACTTGCGGCACGCTGAGCGCAGTGTCGATTCGGTAGAAGTCGTCGGTCGGTACTTGGAATGCCTCCACACCTTCGATGCCGAAGTCGGTCGCACCGGGCACCGCACCGTTGCTGCCGGCGGTGACTTCGATACCCGGCACCGTCGTCGCGGGCGGCAGGGTGTCGGCCGGAGTGGGCAGGTCGAGGGACGCGATCTCGCCGCTCACGTCGTGGCGGCGAGCCAGACGTTCCCCGGTGGCCGCAGCCACCACGGACACGCCGGCGATTGCGCCGGCCGAGTAGAGGAACTGGCGGCGCTCGAACGAGGCGCTCATCGGCGAACTCGGTGAAGATGGTGAACTCATCGCCATGGTTGTCTCGGGGTGGGTTTCCGATGCCCCCATGTCGTCGCCGACAACGGTTGAATCGACGAGCGCCGACCGACTCACCACCGGCACCGTATGTGTGGTCAACCACCACAGCACACCAAGCGAAGCTGCGGTTCCCACGATGGTGGGCAACAGCTTCACGAACGATGGGTCAGGTCGCATCAAGACGGCCCAGGCACCGATGAAACCGATCACCACGGTCGCCGAGTAGGCACCCGGTCGGTTGTCGCTGACCGCCATGATGCCGATCACTGCGCCGACGAGTAGCAGCACGCTGTAGATGCCTGCCTTGAGGGCGACCTTGTCGTTGGTGCCGAACCAATCGATCGCCAGATCCTTCAACCACATGGGCACGATGTCGATGAACTCGCCACCCACGGCAATCACCGGCGATGCCGCCGAACGACTGAAACCCGCCACGAGATGTGCGAGCGCGAGCCCGGCGACGGTCGACAAGACGCCGATCGCCGCACCACGCCAGCGTGAACCGTAGAGTCGAAGTGCCATGTTGACCAGTGTGCCCAACCCCGACGACCAGCGCATCGAAAACCTGCTCCAGGAGATGGGAGTTTCGAAGGACTTTCGTATATCGGCTGAATTCGTTTCCGAAGTGCTGGGACTCATCGGCGACGAGCCCGAACAGTTGGATCTGAAGATCGCCATGGCGGCCTTGGCGGAGATGCGTGACGCGTTCGCGATGTTCGCTCCGTACGCCGGCATTCGCAAGGTGACGATCTTCGGCTCGGCCCGCATCAAGGATCACGACCCGCTCTACGAGCTCACTCGTGAGGTCGCTCGAAAGCTCGCCAAGGCCGGTTGGATGGTCGTCACCGGCGCAGGTCCGGGCATCATGCAGGCGGGCATGGAGGGTGCGGGCGTCGAGAACTCGATCGGTGTGTCGATTCGCCTGCCGTTCGAGTCGGGTGCCAACTCGGTGATCGCGGGTGACGACAAGCACGTGGCGATGAAGTACTTCTTCACCCGCAAGTTGATGTTGGTGAAGGAGAGTTCGGCGTTCGTGTGCTTGCCGGGCGGATTCGGCACGCTCGACGAGACGTTCGAACTGCTCACGCTCACACAGACCGGCAAAGGATTGCCGGTACCGATCGTGTTCCTCGAATCGCCCGATGACCCGTTCTGGGACGGGGTTGACCAGTTCGTGCGCACCCAGCTCGTGCGGCGCGGACTGGTGGGTGCCGCCGACACAGCGCTGTACCGCATCACCGATTCGTGCGACGCCGCCGTACGGGAGATCGAGCAGTTCTTCCGGAACTATCACAGCATCCGATCGGTCGGGAACGATTTGATCATTCGTATGCGACAGGCACCCGACGACGAACAACTCGCCATGCTCAACCGTCAGTTCGCGCACTTGGTGAAGTCGGGTGAGATCCGGCGAACCGGCCCGTACCAGGTGGAAGTCCGACAGGACGACAATGTCGACCTCGCGCGCATCGTGATGGATTTCAATCGGCACGGCTTCGCCGAGCTGCGGGCCGTGATCGACGTGCTCAACACGTACGACCTCGCCGAGCGCTGAGCCGTCAGCTGGCAGCCGGTGTTCAGCCTGAAGTCAGCCGGTGGTCACGAGAGCCACCGCAACCGCGGCACCGACCATGCCGATGAGTTGTGATCGGCTGGGGCGCTCGTGGTCCAGCCACGCGGCGAGCATGACCGTGGTCGCCGGGTACAACGCCACCACCACCGCCACGATCGACAGCAGTCCGCGCCTGCTGGCCGCCAGGTAGAACCCGTTGGCGGCACCGCCGAGCAGACCGATCATCGCCGCCGGCAGCCAGGCACCACCGGTGAACGGCACCCGCCCGCGGCGACGCCAGTCCAACGCGACTGCCACGCTCAGAATCGGCACGCCAGAGACCCGCGCGATGGCGATCGGCCACCAGCCGGCGTCGCCGTCGATCTGGGCGTACGCCGTGAACAACAGCCCGAACAAGGCACCGACGACGACGGCGAGGAGAACCGTCGCTGGAGCGACCAGCCCGCGGTCCATGTCGAACAACCCGCCCACCACGGCGACTGCACCGACTGCGAGGGCGATCCCGATGATCGCCAGGGTGCCCGGGCGTTCGCCGGTGGCGAGACCCACGCCGACCGGCAAGAGCGCGGCGACCACGCCCGTGATGGGCGCAACGACTGTCATGTTGCCCTTGGCCAACGCGAAGTACAGACCGAGCACGCCGAGGCTGCCGCCCACCCCAGCGAGCAACGACCACAGCACTGTGCTCCCGGTGGGCGTGATGTCATCAGACAGCAACGCCAGTGCGGCGAAGCCGACGAGCATGACCAACTCCCCGCCAAGCGCCAACGAGCTCGCTGCGAACCGACGGCTGTTGCGTCCACCGAAATAGTCCGCCGCCCCGTACACGATCGCCGAGAGCAACGCGAGCACCACCGCCATGGGTGGAAGGTGTACCCAACCGGCAGGCTGAATGCCAACTCGGTGCTTGACCAACGTGCCGGTCCGGTCGTCTACGTTGAGCGCATGGGTCACGCACATCCCGCTCCGGGCATCTCGATCGACTACTTCACGGCAGGCGAAGGTCGCCCGCTCGTGCTGGTGCACGGCGTCACCGAGTCGCGTCGGTCGTGGGACCCGCTGCTCGCACCCCTGATCGACGCCGGGTACCGAGTGACGGCGATCGATCTGCGCGGGCATGGTGCGTCGAGCGTCGTCGCTCCGTACGACCTCGCCACCATGGCGGGCGATCTGGCGTCGGTGCTCACCGAGATCGAGGCCGACGACGCGTTGTTGGTCGGGCACTCA
>DATKCX010000324.1:0-5046 GCA_035512975.1 Ilumatobacter sp. | reverse complement strand
GTGCTGTACCTGTTCGGCACACCCGGCCAGGAAC
Organism: Ilumatobacter sp.; assembly: GCA_035512975.1. Taxonomy (GTDB): domain Bacteria; phylum Actinomycetota; class Acidimicrobiia; order Acidimicrobiales; family Ilumatobacteraceae; genus Ilumatobacter. The sequence goes on along the minus strand of DATKCX010000324.1, from coordinate 5,012 downwards.
GGTTCCAGTTCATGTGGAACGAGCTGTCACGCGGCGCGATCGGAGCGGTCATCGTGGCCGACACCCGACGCCTCAGCGACTGCTTCGCCGCCATCGACTACTTCGAAGCGCGGGGCATGCCGTTCATCATCGCCGTGAACCCGTTCGACGGACAGCGCCTGCACACCATCGAAGACGTACGTGAGGCCGTGCAAGTGCCGCCTGCGGTCCCGATGATGTACTGCGACGCCCGCCACCGAGGAGACGTGAAGAACGGCCTCATCGCACTGGTCGAGCTAGCCCTCATGCGAGAACGAGCCAACGTCTAACCCAAGCGTCATGACGTGCTCGTCGGTTGCATCTGGTGGCCGCAAGCGCAGGTGTAACCGCCGCCGTGCGGACACGGGGAGATGATCTCGAGCTCACACGGGCAGTCAGCATCGGTGCAGGTCATTCGGGTTCCAGCGATGTTGTGTTGGTCGTCGATCATGGCGACTCTCCATTCAGTTGGGGGTGGGCAGTGGGTGGGTTTGGTCAGGTGGTGGGCTGAGCGGCGCTGATCTCGCCGAGCGCCGAGTCGGGATCGCGTTCCACGGCCAAGTCGCCGAGCGTGACGATGCCAACCGTGCGATCGATCTCCACGACCGGCAAACGGCGCAACGACAGGTCGCTCATGAGGCGCACAGCGTCCTCGATGGTTGCATTCACGCCGATGGTGGTGAGGGCGGTCGAACACGCATCGGCCACCAGCGCATCGCCAGACAATCCTTCGGCGAGACAACGCACGACCAAGTCGCGATCGGTCACGATGCCAGCGAGCTGCCCGTCGTCGCTGGTGACGAGCACGTCTCCGATGTCGTGGTCACGCATCAGTTGCGCTGCCTCGGAAATGGTGGCAGTGGTTGGGCAGGTGACGAGCTCGGTGGTCATCACGTCCTGAACGGTGGAAGCCATTGGGATTCTCCTCTGGGTTGCTTACTGAACCCGCCTACCCGATCGGACCAATTCCCAAACGACGACCCATCCACCCATTGGGGCTGACGGTCACGTGTCGGCCCTCCTTGTTCGAGAGTCAGCGGCGGGAGGCTACGGCTGTGGTTCGTTTGGCGAGGGCTGGGACTCCGAGGCGTTCGCAGAACTTGGCGAACTCGGGCCTGGGGCCCTGCCAGCGCCAGTCGTCGACCTTGCCCACGGGCACCTCCAAGTCGACCGTGGCGATCTTGCGGAACAGCAGCGCCAGTTCGAAATCCTGTTGCAGCGTGGCCGACAACTTGGCCGCGCCGCGCAAACCGTCGACCTCCCACAGGCTTGCGTGCGGCGGGATGTTCTCGAGGTGCTCATACTTCGCCAGCACCGACGAAGCCGACTTGGCCCCCCAACCGGCGAGACCGGGAAAGCCGTCGGCGGTGTCGCCCACCAAACCCAGATAGTCGGCAATCGAAGCCGGGCCCACACCGAACTTCTCCCGCACCCCAGCCTCGTCGATGATCTCGCGCTTGCGCCGGTCGTACTGCACCACACGGGTGCCACGCACGCACTGGCCGAGGTCTTTGTCGGGAGTGATGATGAGCACCTGTTCCACCCGCTCGTCGGCATCGGCCACGGCCGCGGCCGCACCCAGCGCATCGTCGGCTTCCCACTCGACCATGGCCCAGGTGGTGACACCCATGGCGACCAGACCCTCTTCCATCAGCGGGATCTGGGTGAGGAGCTCGGGCAGCATCCCCTCGCTCGTTTTGTAGCCGGCCCACAAGTCGTTGCGAAACGACTCGATGACGTGATCGCTGGCCACGCCAACATGGGTGGCCCCGTCTTCGAACAACTGCAAGGTCGACGTGAGAACACCAATCGTCGCGTCGAACGGACCAGGGTCGCGAGGTGAGTCACCGCGCCGATTCGCACTGCCGAAGTGCTGCCGAAACAGCTCGTACGTCCCGTCGACCAAATGCACCTTCACGGTGCGAACCGTACTTCGTGAAGGTGGAGCGCCCCGTCCCGGCCCATCCCTCCACCCCAGTCTCCGCTCGCTTGCGGTGCTCACTGGAATCAGATTCGTTCCGACGCCACCCGACGCCGGTACACCGACGGTGCTTCCCCGATGTGACGACCGAACGCCCGAGCAAACGAACTCACATTCTCGAAGCCGACCTCGAGGGCGACGCCGAGCACGGTGCGGGCCGGGTCGGCCAGCAGGGCCATGCTGCGGATGATGCGCGCCTGCGCGAGGTAGGTGCGCCACGACATTCCCACCACCGATGTGAAACGCCGCCGCAGCGCGCGTTCCGAGAGACCGACCGACCATCGACCACCTCGCGCAAGGAATACGCCGAACGGTACGCCCTCGCCCACCAGAGCTGACCCATAACGCGAGGTGTCAGACACCTCGCGTTACGCGTAACGCGAGGTGTCTGACACCTTGCGTTATGGCTCCCGGCGGCTGAGGTAGTGGCCAGGCGAACTGCGGCACACAGACGATGCCGATGAAGGCTGCTCCAGTCCTGGCCTGACCTGGTTCACGGGTGCCCGTTGCACAGGGCCCGACCACTACCTCACCCGCCGGGAACACCGAACGAGCGGTGTTAGTACGTTACCGGCGGGATACCCTGGCGCACCATACGGGACAGTCGGGTTTCAGGCCCACCTGCACCAGGAGGAGTGCGAGAGCGGCCGAATCGGCACGCTTGGAAAGCGTGTGAGGGGCAACCCTCCGTGGGTTCAAATCCCACCTCCTCCGCCATGTCGATACCGCAAGCTCCGGTGGGAGCCGCGTCGGTCGGGCCAGGTTCGCCAAGTGTTCTCGAGCTTGCCGACACCGCTGCCATGCGGCTCGCGCTCGGCGAGGCGCGCGCCGCGCTCGCCCATGCCGACGTGCCGGTTGGCGCGATCGTCGTTCACCAAGACGCCGTGATCGCCGCACGCCACAACGAGCGTGAACTCACCGGCGACCCCACCGCCCATGCAGAAGTGTTGGCCATGCGCGACGCCGCCGCGGCCGTGGGCAACTGGCGACTCGACGAGTGCACGATGTACGTCACGCTCGAACCGTGCGCCATGTGCGCCGGAGCGATGGTGAATGCCCGGCTGGGCCGCCTCGTGTACGGAGCAACCGACCCGAAAGCCGGCGCCGCGGGCAGCCGTTTCGACCTCATCGACTCGCCTCTGCTGAACCACCGGGTGCCACGCACCACCGGCGTGCTCGCCGAAGAGTGCGGCCGCATCCTCGTGGAGTTCTTCGCCGCGAAACGTCGCCGCTGACCGGGGCCCGCCCGAGCCAGCCGTACTCGCCTGGTTCGCCGTACTCGGCTAGACCCGGCGGAGATTTCCCATGATTCGACGCAGGGCCGGCGAGCCGTCGGCCAAATCGTCGAGTTCGTCGCGTTCCTCGGTGCCACCGAACGGATCGACATCGCCAGACAGCGCCAACGAGCGCAACGACTCGCTCGACCCACGTGACGAGCGATCGCTCGTGCGGTGATCCATCAGGCGACGACGGGCGTCGAGCAACCCGGTGTCGGCCGCCGCGACCGCGCTCCGAACGGCGAGCTGCTGATCTGGGCTGAGCCGGGTCTCGCCGGTGCGATCGGTCAACTCGTGGCCAGCGGCCAGATCCCGATCGACCAAGTCGATCAAGTCGCTCAACGCTTCACCCAGCGCCGAGTGCGACTCGGACCGACCGATCGACACCACCGCAGCGAGAGGATCCGGTGAAGCCCCACCTGCAGCAGTTTCGGCGTCTGGTTCGGACGCGTCGAACGGGTCGCCTACCTCCGGCTCGGTGGCGAGCACGACGGCTGGTGCCCCAGTGAAGTCGACGGCACCGCTGGGCCACTTGATCTCGAACTCATCACCAGGTTCCGCGATCGCTGCCGAGGCAACACCGTCGGGTGGAACATCGCCATGGGTGGCCGACGGCATCACGACATGGGTGGTCGGGGCGGCGGGCGCAGACCGACGCTCGGCCAGCGGCGGTACCTCGTCGTTCCACACCAACGTGAAGTCGCCGGGGTCGGGGGCACCGGGTGACGCGTCACCGGCTGTGGCAGCGCCGGGCGTATCGACGGGCCCGGCTGCACCAGAGTCAGACGAAGATGGCTGGACGGGAGCCGGCTGAACGGGGGCTGGTTGAACCGGGGCTGGTTGAACGGTGGCCGGCTTCGGTGGCTCCCAGCGCGAGGGCCCGGTGTTGCGCCCAGCCACCGGCTGCTCGGCATTCCACAAGTGAATGCCCGACGTGTGATGCACGTACGGCTCGGCCGTGGCCGACACCACGGTTTGCCGGGCGATGCCCACGAGCGACTGCTCGGCCAACGCCCGCGCCACCACGACAACGGCGTCACGCTCGATCGCCGGAACCCGCTCGAACAACCGCTCCAACCGTTCGACATCGGCGTGGCGAACGGCACCACGTTCGAGCTGCACCGCAGTGATGGCCCCGGCGTCGACCAACCGGGCACCGACCGACGGTGCGGCGACCTCTTCGGCCCAATAGATGTCGCCCTGATCGGCGAACACACGAACCGCCGGACTGCCACCCAGAAAGACGCTTCCCGTGAACCCGCGATGACGAATCGCATCGAGCACGACCCAGCCCGGCTGGGGAAATGCAAGGTCGAACGTGTCGGTGGTCACTGCGGCCACCGCTGTGCGTGAACAGACGCGACAGAAAGGCTCTGGTGGTCAAGAAGTTCCACGCCTGCCTCCCCCTCGGTTCCGTCGGTCCAAATGATGCCGAACTCATGGTATCTCAAGCGGTACAACCGAATTCGTGTTTCTGTGACGGCGCCGTCAGGATCTCGTCAGCCTCCCGAAAGGGTGACACGCAGAGCAGACAATCGACCACGCTGAGCGCGAATCTACCGATGGTGCGACCGCCGGAAATCCCGCTAGCCTCGTTTGACGGAAGGGTGCCAGAGCGGACGAATGGGTCGGCCTCGAAAGCCGTTGAGGGCTTCGGTTCTCCGTGGGTTCGAATCCCACCTCTTCCGCCATACGACCGCCGTCAGGCGGTCGTTTCGCGTCTGGGCACCATCAGG
>DATKCX010000323.1:0-14423 GCA_035512975.1 Ilumatobacter sp. | reverse complement strand
CTCGGCACCCACCGCTGCTGCGGTGCTCGAACACATCGTCAAGTCCATCGTCGACGACCCGTCAACCGTTGAGGTCGAAGAGATCGAAGAAGATGGCCGCCTGCGCCTCGACGTCCGCGTCGGCCCAGGTGAACTCGGCCGTGTGATCGGCCGTCGTGGCCGCACGGCCGCAAGCATTCGCACCGTCACGCGGGCCGCGGCGTCGAAAGACGGCGTGGACCTCGACATCGAATTCCTTGACTGAACGCCAGTCGGGCCAGATTGTCCGATTGCGGCGTTGCGGATCGGCTCGTTGCCGAAAGGCAACGTCGCCTCCCGCGCCTTGCACTCGAACAATCTGACTCCGACTGGTCTTTGTCTTTCAGATATACCCGCAGTCGCTGAGGGCGTTCCGATCACCGCTTTGTTTGATGAACTAGCTTGCGGGCTTGAGGTCTGCGTCGCTCGATCGTTTCCGCTGCTCGAGCGCCTCTCCGGCATTGGGGAATGACGGGTAGGTTGGGATGATGGTTGGGCAGGATGGGTTGTTGGATGTGGGGCGTGTGGGGCGGCCTCACGGGATTCGGGGGGATGTGTTCATCAACCTCACCACCGACCGGGCTGAGCGTGCCGCTGTTGGCAGCCGCCTCTTCGTGGGCAAGAAGTGGTTGACGATTCAGACCTCGGCACCGTCGAACGGGCGTTGGCGAGTGCACTTCGAAGGAGTCGACCTGCGTGACTCGGCGGCGTCGCTGACCGGGCAAGCAATGTATGCCGAACCCATCGACGACCCCGACGTGATGTGGATCCACAAGCTGCGTGGAGCGCGGGTGGTCGATGCGAGCGGAACCGACCGAGGCACCTGTGTCGCCGTGATCGACAACCCGGCCGCCGACATTCTCGAACTCAGCACTGGTGCCCTGGTTCCGGCCACCTTCATCACGTCGTTCGACGCCGACACCGCGCTGATCACTGTCGACCCACCAGAGGGTCTGTTCGAGCTCTACGAGGAATAGGTCGATTCGCCGTGAGAATCGATGTGTTCACGCTGTTTCCTGTCCTCGTCGATCAGTTCTGCTCGGAGAGCCTGCTGGGCAAGGCCCGCAGCGCCGGCCTGGTCGACCTCCGCGTGCACGACCCGCGTGAGCACACCACAGATGTGCACCGCACGGTCGACGATGCACCGTTCGGCGGGGGAGCGGGCATGTTGATGCGTGCCGAGCCCCTGTTCGACGCAGTCGAAGCCGCCGACCCACCGCGGCCGCTGTTGCTGCTGGGCCCCGGTGGCCGCGCGTTCAACCAGGAGTACGCCCGCGAACTCGCGGCGCTCCCTGGTTTCAGCCTGCTCTGCGGCCGCTACGAAGGTGTCGACCACCGCGTGCGGGAACACCTCGTCGACGGCGAGCTCAGCGTTGGCGATGTGGTGCTCAACGGGGGAGAGGTTGCGGCCTGTCTGGTGATCGAAGCCGTCACGCGCCTCTTGCCAGGCGCGATGGGCAACGCGGACAGCCCCGTCACCGAGAGCTTTGGCGAGCGTGGGCTGCTGGAAGAGCCCCAGTACACGCGGCCCGCCGACTTCAGAGGGCACCACGTACCCGATGTGCTGCGCAGCGGCGACCACGGCAAGATCAACCGTTGGCGACGCGCTCAGGCGTTGCATCGCACGATGTCAGCCCGGCCCGACCTCATCGCGGCACGCGGAGGTCTTCGCGATGATGACCGTGCACTGTTGGAAGAGTTCCCCGCGGTCCCCTATCCTTGACAAGCCCCCTGCAACCGGTGCGGGGCGTTGATACGACCTCGTTCCGAGATACCTGAGAGTGACGCTATGAAATCGACTGACTTCATCGACAACGATTCGCTGCGCGATGACATCCCCGCGTTCGGCCCCGGCGACGAGCTGAAGGTCCACGTTCGGGTCGTCGAAGGCGGCAAAGAGCGCGTTCAGGTGTTTCAAGGCAACGTCCTCAAGCGTCAAGGTACTGGCCTGCAAGAGACCTACACGGTCCGCAAGCTGAGCTACGGCGTGGGAGTGGAGCGCACGTTCCCGCTGCACGCACCAACGGTGCAGAAGATCGAAGTCCTCCGTCGTGGTGACGTCCGTCGCGCCAAGCTGTACTACCTCCGTGACCGCATCGGCAAGGCCGCGAAGGTCAAGGAAAAGCGCACGTTCTGACCGACCATTCTTCGTCGGCCCATTCTTCGTCGGCACAGTCGCGCCCTGATCAATCGCGTCGGGCGCGCGGCCGGTGGGGAGAAGACCGGGCCGCGGCGCATCTGGTTCGCTGCGGCTTCACCATTGTCGAACGCAACTGGCTCGTTCGTCGCCCGGACGTGCGCGGCGAGATCGACATCATTGCCCGACGCACAGATCAGCGCAGTGATTTGATCGTGTTCTGCGAGGTGAAAGCCCGCAAGAGCGCTGGCTACGGCGGCGCGGCGATTGCGGTGGATGCTGCGAAGCAGGAACGGCTGCGACTCGTCGCTCACCTGTTTCTGATCGAACGAGGCCTCGCTGACGTCGATGTTCGGTTCGACGTGATCGCGATCACCGGCAACGAACTCAGTCACTACGAGGCAGCATTCTGAGGCGTTGTGACCGAGCGCCAGTGTGCTCGCAAGGTCAGGCCTAGGCGACGAAAGCCCACACCACCAACGCGGCGGCGAGCAACAACGCCGTAGCGACCAATGCATAGTCGGCCGGCCGAGCCCGGTATTTGCGGTGCGGGTTGAAACCCATGCGGGAACCGTAACGGCTGAGCAGCGGACGCAGCCATTACGGTTGACTCGTGCGAGAAACTCGATGGGCGATCGCGTGTTTGATCATCGTGATCGGCGGGTCTGTCGGAGCATCGGCAACTGTCTCCGCTGTGCCGCCCACCACCGAACCGCCCACCGACCCCATCGAAGAGGACGGGGGATCAACCGGCGGCATCGACGAGACACCACCTGTGGTGACGCTGCCGCTCGTGCCGGTGCCCACCGGCTGCACCGCGCCCGCTCAGCCACTCGTCGTGTTCCTCGGCACCGTGGTCGACCGTGACAACCGCACGGTCCGCTTCCGTATCGACGACATTCGAGCGGGAGCCACCTTCCCGTTCGGTGCGGTGAATCGTGATGGCGATGAGGAGATCGATGTTCGCTATGGGCTGGACGCCCAGTACGTGCAGTCGGGTGCGCAGTACGTGGTGGGGGCCGTCGTGGACCCTGACCTGGGCTATCTGGTGTCGCGGACGAGCGAACCGACTCCGGACTTCGGCGGCGACGAAGTGATCGGCGTGTCTGAAACCGATGTTGCCTGCCCCGACTACGAAGACCCGATGACCACCGTCCATCCCGACGGCACGCCGGTGGAAGGGTCGATGCTCAAGCCGTTCTTCGATGCGAAGATCCGAATCGCGGCCGCGTTCCTCGTGCCGTTCGGGCTGGTGGTGGCGGCGATCTTCGTGCTCGCCTCGATGCGCCTCAGCGTGGAGGGCGCGTACCGCAGCGCAACCGGTCAACGCAGAACGGCGTCTCGCTAGCGCTGGGCTGGCTACACGAAAACCGACGCTGCAGCTCGCGCCTCGTCGAGCGCTTCGTTCCAGTGCGGAATGTCGATCTGTTCGGCCGGGCCGTTTGGTCGACAGCGAACGAGGATGCCCTGCGCGGGAGCGGTGCCGAGGATCTGTTCGAGGGCGATCGCATACGCAGCAAGCTGCAGCCGATACCGCTGGATTCGCGCGGTGCGCTCCCCGTCGTCGGGCCACTGGTCGGTCTTGTAGTCGACGATGATCCCGCCTTCTGGCGTGTCGACGAACAGGTCGATATAGCCCTCGAGCACACGGCCACCGATGGGTGCGGCGACGAACAGTTCGCGGTGATGCGCACCGGCGATCGCCTGCCGGACAATCGGAGCGGTGATCGCCGACTTGGCGAGGTTGGCAACCGTGTCGTCCATTCCCAAGATGCCTTCGGCAGCGCATTGAGCCGCGGCATGCTCGTCGATATCGGTACCCGTGGCCAGATCGGCATACTGCAGCACGGCATGCACCGCTCTGCCGACAGCGGTTCCATAGCGTCCCCGCTGCCACGGAGGCAGATCGAGGTCGACGGGTTCCTTGTCGAGGCCCGGGTCGACCTCGTCGACAAGGTCGATGTGATCGGCGCGGTGTGGAGAGTGGGCAGTGGCGGCGAGCAGGGTGGCGCTGACAGTGGTACGCCGGCCGGCATGGGTGAAGACGCGAGCGCGTTCGTCGCTCCACACCGGCACGTCGTTCCATTCCAGGTGGGGTGTGCCAGATCTTGTGGGGACGAATCGGTGGCTGTCTTCGCCGAGCTGGCGGGTGAGCGCCTTGTCGGCCGCTCCGACGTCGTACAACAGCTCGGCGCTGGTCATCTTCTGGCGATCTGAGACGTTGCGCGGCTTGCGGTGCAGCGACACCACGAGGTGATCGACGGCGCGTGTGCACGCCACGTACAGCAGGCGTCGCCGCTCGGCGTCGCTCATCTGTTCGTCGACGGGCTGGAACTGATCGAAGACGTTGTCGTGGAGCGAAGCCAACGTCCAGGTGTCGTCGGGCCACACGACGGAGTATCCACCAGCGGCCTTGGGCTGGGTGCTGAGGCCGGCGACGATGGTGATGGGAAACTCCAGCCCTTTCGCCGCGTGCACCGTCATGATGCGAACTGCATCGTGATCGTGTTCGGGAAGAATGGTGTCGGCGGCCCGAGCTTCGAGCGCTTGCAGATGAGCCCACGCGAGGTATCGGCGCAAGCCATGCCCGCCGGCGTCGCTCCACGCACGCGCCTGTTCGATGACGAACCGCACCCGCCGCCACACGTCGCGAGCATCGACATCGTCGAGCGCAGCGTCGAGCGTGCGCCGTTCGTCGACGAGCGCGGCGAGCAGATCAGCGGGTGTGGTGGTGATGGCACGCGCCGACAGTGATTTGAGGTGTGCGGTGGCGAGCGCGACGGGGTGTTGCTCGAAGCCCTCGGGCGGTGGGGCGTAGATCGACCACTTGCCGTTGGCCTGATGCCATTCGTACAGGTGGACGTCGCTGCATCCGTACAGCGGCGAGCGCAACGCTGCCGCCAGCGCGAGCTGGTCGCTCGGGTCGTCGGCCGCCCGCAGCGCCATGAGGAGGTGCCGGATGTCGTTGGTGACGTACACGACCGAGCTGTTTTCGGCACGGTACGGCATCTCCACTTCTCGAAGGGCAGCTTCGAGCGCTGGTAGCGGGGTCCGCGATGGCAGCAGGATGGTGATGTCGCCGGGGCGGCACGGCCGCAGCTTCGGTTGGTTGTCGTCGTCGGTGTCACCAACCAACCAGCCGTCGGCGAGAGCCGTTTGCACCGCGCCAACGACGTCGGCTGCTTCCCGCTCGCGGATGACATCGGCCCCGCCGCGCCCGCTGATGTCGGGATGGGCGCTGTCGCCGAGGACGGTGACCGAGCCGTGGTCGACCCGGCCGCGTCGGGCCACATCGAGCGGTTGATACCCGGGCTGCGCGTCTTGCGCGAAGGTGATCGCTTCCCCGAACACGTGATTGACCCAGTCGATGACGGCGCGTGACGAACGAAAGTTGGCGGTGAGGCTGGCATTCTCGGACCCCAACTGCTCGGAGGCACGCAGATACTGGGCGATGTCGGCCCGTCGGAACCGGTAGATCGACTGTTTCGGGTCGCCGACGATGAACAGGCGACCCGGCAGCGGTTTGAGGTCATGCCAATCGTGTTGATGCGCCGGGTCGTCGGGCGCGGCGGTGAGACGCACTGCGATGGCGAGCTGAATCGGATCGGTGTCTTGGAACTCGTCGAGTAGCACCCGTTGGTAACGCTGATGGAGCTGGGCGCGTACGTCGGCGTCGTGTGTGAGCAGGCGGCGCGCGAGCACCAGGAGATCGTGAAATTCGAGCGTGCCGTCTGCCGCTCTGCCCTCGGCTGACTTGAGCACCCAACCACCCAGGATCGCTCCGACCAGGGCCTTGCGGTATTCATACGCTTCGTTGGCGATCTCCGTGACCGATTCGTCGAGTTGTTTGCCCTGATCGCGCAGGTTCTCCATGTCGGCTTCGCTGCTGAACTTCTTCCACACGCCTTTGTTGCCGCTGCGTCCGACAGCGCGAGCGGCTTTGATGAGGTCGTCGAGGACGGCGAGGCGCGCCGACAACGAGTTCTGGGCTCGCAGATTGTCGGCCGTGGCAGCAAGCTTCGCCAACTTCTCGTTCTGCGTGTCGGTAGGCGGGCACGGTGTGGTGGCGATGCGTGCGACTTCGGCAACGAGCTGGTCGACGACGGCGGTGGTGAGTTCCCAGAGTGGGGGCTCGGCGAGTTCGACGCGCTCTTCGACGAGGTCCCAGTTGTCGTGAAAGTCGTTTGCCACACGACGGAAGGCCTTGTTGAGGCCGAAGTTGCGGAACTTGCACAGTTGCACGAACGTGGCACCCCCGCCCAGGGCACCCGCGGCGGGGTTGGCTTCGGCGAGGAGTCCGTCGAGGAGCTCTTCCCAGCGCTCGTCGAACGCCAGGTTGCTTTCCAGTTCATCGAGCACGCCGAAACCTGGAGGCAGGCCCGCCTCGATGGGGAACTCGTTCAGGATGCGTCGGGCGAACGCATGCAGCGTGCCGATGGGCGCGTGGTCGAGCTGGTTCAACGCGGTGTCGTAGGTGAGCCCCTCGATTCGTCCTTCCCACTCGATGGCTTTGCGTTCGAGTTCCACCCGCAGACGGTGCCGCAGTTCGGCCGCTGCCTTTTCGGTGAATGTGATGGCCGCGATGGACGTGATGTCGATGCCGCTGCCGACCAGTGCGACGATGCGCCGAACCAGGCTGGTGGTCTTGCCGGCACCTGCGCCGGCTTCGACGAACAGGTTGACGTGCAACCCTGTGGAGTCGCCTGGCACCGTGGTGATGCGATCGCGCGCGACTTGGTCGGCCGGTGCCGGACTGGGTGTGCTCATGAGTCGGCTCCGCTGAGTTCGCCGAACGCAGCACCATCGCCGTCGTTGCCGTCTCGGTCACCGTCGTGTGGGGTGGCGAACCAGCGCACGCCGCGTTGGTCGTCGCGCTTGCGCATCCACTCACCGTGACGTTCCACCGTGCCCAACTCGTCTGGCTGGCAGTAGATGCACTTGACGTACAGCTGAAATCCAGGCCGCTCGGGAATCGATGGGAACAGCCCCGCTTCGATGCCGTCGACCACGTGCGACAACTCGGTGGACACCTGCTGCCACACGTCGCCGGTGAACAGATACCCGATGCGCCGGTAGTTGCCTTTGTTGAAGAACGAGTACTCCGCGCGCACCGGTGTGTCGGTGGCGGCCATGAGATGCGCTGCCCCAGCGGCGTAGGCAGGAAGTTGGAACAGCGTGCTGAGGGCTGTGGGCGCGCCGTCGGCGATGCCGGTGTACGCGTCGACCTTGCCGGTCTTGTGGTCGACGACCAGCAGCTCGCCGCCCGCGGTGCGGTCGACGCGGTCGATCTTTCCTTTCACCGCGATGGCTCGCCCGTCGGGCAACGGCAAGGTGACCAAGCCGTCATCACCGAACGATGCTTCTGAGCTGACGATGGTGAGCCCGTAGTGGGCGATGTACTCGCTGTCGCGGCAGATCCAGTTCGAGAGATCGACTCGCATGTCGTCGCGCTCGACCACCCACGATGCGTCTCGCCCGGTGCGACCGGTTGACTCGTACTCGTCGGCAACCTCGTCGAAGATGGCGAGGAGCCGGTGCGCGTGATGACTCGACCAGCTTCCTACCGGCTGGGGGAGGGTGCCGGCGATGACTTCGCGATGGAATCGGTCGAGCGCTTCGTGCATGGCGTTGCCGCGGTCGGCCGACGAAATTTCCATGATGTCGCCCGGTTCCTCGACCGCATAGATGCCGAGCATGTGCTTCATGAAGTACGCGTGCGGGCACTTCACCCAGGCCTCGATGTGGGTGGGGGCGATGGGCCGCTCGAAGTGAACCAGGTCGAGGCTGGTGAGATCGCCGTCGTATGCGGTGAACACGGGGGTGCGCCGAGCCGTGCGGAGCGCGAGTGATGCGCTGAGGACGAGATCAGACGTGACGTCGGTGGAGTCGACCGGAAGCACACCGGCCGATGCGCTGGCGAGTCGTCGACGCAACCGATGCTCGGCCTCGTGCACCGGGAATTCGGTGGCGAGCAGCGCCGCGTGGTGACTGGGCAACGGCTCGTCGACGGCGATGCCGAGCGGTGCCAACCATCGCGATGGTTCACGACTACTGGTGGCGCGCAGATCGCCCCGCGGGCGTGTGACGACCGTGCGGCCGGCCGCTGCCAACACCGAGCGGAACTGTCGGTGCATGCGGAGCGAGATCGCCGTGGAGAGTTCCAGCCCGGCGCGCTCGCGGTCGGTGTCGCTGATGAGCGGGCCGGACGACGGCGAGCCGGGCATGAGCCCTTCCGCTGCGCCGAGTACGACGGCGAGGTCGACGTCGAGACCGACCGCGCCAGACACCGACCCGATGGTGACCCCGGTGCCGATACGGCCCTGGCGCCCGGGTGCCACGTCGAACTCGGCGGCGAACACCGCACGAAACTCGGCTCTGGTGGCGGGGCCGCTGACGGTGTCGAGCGACTTCAACCGATCGAGCACGCGGCTGGTGTGATCGAGTGCCATCTGTTCGGTTGGCCCGAGGGAACGGATGAAGCCGAGCCCCAGTCGCTTGTTGATCTGGCGGATACTCCAATCAGACCATTCATCCCAGCGGCGCACAGCACTTCGGTGGCCGAGGTCGCGCCGCAAGTCGGTGAGGAAGGCGAGGAGCTCTTCGGCGTCGTCGGCTCGGTGCGACGTTTCAACCCCGCGTTGTGTGTCGCGTTGTCGTTGGCCGGCTGCGTAGCGGGTGAGGCGGGGTGCCCAGTCGGCGTCTTTGGTGACGCCGGCATCGCGGCTGACCCGCTCCCATCGGTGAACCGCCGAGCGCCCATCGGAACCGCGCAGCGGCAGATCGGCCAGCAGTTCGAACAGGTCGCGACGACGAAGACCGCGCCGGTCGACATCGAGCAGATCGAGCAGAAATCGTGGAGCGACACGCTCGGCGATCGTGGTGCCTGGCCGACCGTTCCACTCGATACCTGCCGCGTTGAGGTGATGCTCGACGAGGCGTGCGTACGGCTGGTCGACCGGCCAGAGGATTGCCATGCGCTGGAACGCGACGCCGTCACGCGCCGCGTTGACGACGACCCGAACGGCGTGTCGAACCTCTTCGTCGGCGTCGGTTGCCGACACGAGTTGTGCCGGGGGGGTGGTGCCGCCGACGGTGATAGCCAGATGCGTGACGGGCGCGCCGAGGGCGGCGCACATGGTGGCGATGTGTGTGTCGACGGCAAGGTCTCCCGTGGATGCGACCACGACCTCGATCTGGGCCTGCTGTGACAACGCCTGTACGAGCGCCAGCTCGCCGCCCTTCAGAGCGTGCGGGAGGAACACCACGATGCGCTGCAACTGAGCGGGGAGCGGCTGCGTGATGGCGACGTTGGCAGCCGCCACGATGAGATCGCCTTCGTCGTACCAGTCGCGGAGGCGATCGGTGACCTGGGTGGAGATGTTGGCCGCTTCTCGGCCGCGCTTGGACGACTCGGCGAGTTTACGAGGGGCGTCGGGCCCCGCCTGGCGGATTTCTCGATGAAGGTCGCGCAGTGCCACCACGGTGGACGGATGCTCGGCGACCGCTTCGAAAGCCCCCGGCCGCTCACGCAGCACTGCTTGCACGGCGAGGTCGATGACCGGGGTGGACACGGGCTGACGCTTGGCCGCGGCGAGCACCGGCCCGCCGAGTACTTCCGCGACGCGGTAGAGCGTGAGCATGTCGACTGCGGCCACGCCGCCGTGTGCTCCGAGATAGCGGCGCGCGGTGACGCCGGTGGCGTTGGTGGGCACCACCACGGTGATGGGGGTGAGCGGCGACTCGCCTTTGATCTGCCGAACCGATTCGCCAAGGCTCTCCAGCGCTCTGGCTGGAGAAACGGCGACCGATCGAATGGGCATGGAGTCGATGGTACGCGAGGGGTGCCACAGCATAGATTTCTGCGGGTCGGGCAGCGGCCGGGCCGCCAACTGTGTCACACCGATCGGGCAGTATCGGAGACATGCCAGGTCCTCCGTCATCCGCTTCGCCATCGTCGCCATCGTCGTTGGCGTCGTTGGCGTCGTCGGTGTCTTCGGCGACGTCGGTCGACTTTGCGGCTGCTGCGCGAATGCTCAGTCGGGCGGCGCGGGCGAAAGGGCTGATCGGTCCGAGCTATCGGTGCCCGCCACGGTTGGTCGGGGTGGATCGCAGCATTCGGCGTCGCGGAGAAGGTGTCATCGTGTCGGTACGGCTGCGAGGGCGGCCGTGGGCGGCCGTACTGGCCGACATGATCGAAGGGGTGGTTGCCGCCAACCGACTGCAGGCACCCCACGCAGACCGGTTACGAGCAGAGATGTGGGCCGTGTGCGGGGTCACTCCCACGGTGCGGCTGCCCGAGCACACGGTTCCGGTCACACGTGTGGCGTGACCGGAAAATATCCATATTCATCATGATGAACACTTGACGCGAGGCTACCGCTCGAATACGGTTGATGGAACCCGTCGATCGCTCCGGTCGACGCCATTTCTGCTGAGGGGGCCTCTGCATGAGCACTGGGCTGAACGACATCCCGATCATCGACACCGACACCCACGTCGTCGAACCACCCGACCTGTGGACGTCTCGTCTACCGTCGAAGTACGGCGATCAGATCCCTCACACCAAGTGGGACGAGGAGCGCGGCGACGAAAGTTGGTTCAGCGGCGACATGCGTCTTGGTGCCGTGGGCGGGCCGGCCATGGCTGGCTGGCACGAGTTTCCGCCTGCGCACCCGCGGCGCTTTTCCGACACCGACCCGGTCACTTGGGATGCCGTCAAGCGCTCCCAGCTGATGGACCGATACAACGTGAGGTCTCAGGTGCTGTACCCGAACGTCGCAGTGTTCGACGCCAACAGCATCCTCGCCATGGACGACACCGACTTGCAGCTCGGTTGCATCCAGGCATACAACGACTTCCTGGTCGACTTCGGCAACGAAGCCCCTGGACGCTACGTGGCGGTGGCTGCGCTTCCGTTCTGGGATCTCGACCTCACACTTGCCGAGATCGAGCGCACCGCCGCCATGGGGCACAAGGGCATTGTCTTCACCCAGGACCCGTCGTACTTCGGGCTGCCCCAACTCACCGATCGCTACTGGGATCCGATGTGGGCATCTGCCCAGGAAAAGGGCCTCCCGGTCAACTTCCACATTGCCTCGGGTGATCTCGATCTGTTCAACATCGGGCATCCCGACAACGGTGTCCAAGCCAACTACTCGGCCATGGGAGTGTCGTTCTTCCTGGCCAACGCGCGCACGATTGCCCAGCTCGTCACCGGTGGCATCTGTCACCGCTTTCCCGACCTCAACTTCGTGTCGGTGGAGAGCGGCGTCGGGTGGCTGCCGTTCGCGCTCGAGGCGCTCGACTGGCAGTGGAAGAACTGCGGCGTCCGCCAGGAGCATCCCGAATACGACCTGCTGCCGAGCGAGTACTTCCGTCGCCAGATCTACGGCTGCTTCTGGTTCGAGCGCGACACGGCTTTGCACGCGATCGAGGTTCTCGGCGCAGACAACATCCTGTACGAAACCGATTTCCCGCACCCCACCAGCATGTCGCCGGGGCCGGCGAGCGCCGCTCAGCATCCCGACGAGTACCTGCGCTCCAACTTCAGCGACGTTCCTCTCGATTCCATGCGCAAGGTGCTGCACGACAACGCGGCCCGCATCTATCACCTCGACTAGCGATCGCGTCAACCGCTGATGCGACGATCACGGCCCACCCAATAGGGCTCGCGCAGCACCCGCTTGAGGATCTTTCCAGCAGCGTTGCGCGGCAGCTCGTCGACGAAATCGATCGAACTCGGGCACTTGTAGTGAGCAAGATCCGCCCGGGCAAACGCGATCACCTCGTCGGCCGACACCGTCGCACCGGCGGCGGTGACGATGACCGCCTTGACCGTCTCGCCCCACCGGTCGTGGGGTATCCCGATCACGGCGACATCGACGATCGACGGATGCCGCATCAACACGTTTTCCACCTCGGCCGGGTATACGTTCTCGGCACCCGACACGATCATGTCCTTGATCCGGTCGTGCAGATAGAGCCGACCATCTCGTAGGAAGCCGGCATCGCCGGAGTGGAACCAACCGTCGGCATCGATCGCCTCGGCCGTCGCCGCCGGTTGATTCCAGTAGCCGACCATCACGGATGCGGCCCGGATCAGCACCTCGCCAACCGACCCTTCTGCGCATTCGGCACCGGTCTCGGGGTCGACGATCCGCAGGCCCACACCAGGCAGCGCCCGACCGCACGACCGCAGCAGCTGCGGGCGCGAGCGGTCGTGGTCCTCGGCCGGAAGAATCGTTACCGCACCGGCGGTCTCGGTCAGCCCGTATCCCTGCACGAAGTCGCAATCGAACGCGTCGAAGAGGCCCAACAGCACGTCGTCGCTGATCGGTGACGCGCCGTACACGACCAGCTCGAGTGAAGAAGCGTCGACCGGATCGCCGTTCTGACGACGATCGAGGATCAACTGAAGAATCGCTGGCACCAAGAGGCCGTGGGTGACACCGCAGCGGTCGATGTCGCGAAGTATCGCCCCGGGGTCGACGTCACGGTGCAGCACGACCGTGCCGCCGTAGGCAAGCACCATGAGGGTCCAACCTGTTCCGGCGATGTGAAACAGCGGTGACACCCCAAGGCTGACCATGTGCGGCCGGAAGTGCCAGGCTGCGCCAGCGACGTCGGCCATTCCGAACAGGTTGCGGTTGGCGAGCATTGCGCCCTTCGGCAGGCCCGTCGTGCCGGACGTGTAGAGCTGCAGCGCAACGTCGTCCGGGCCAGACGGGTGTCCAGGGTCTGGGGTGTCGGCTGGCGACAACCAGTCGTTGAGCGACGGCCAGCGAGAGTGCACGTCCAGTGTCACCATCTCGGTCGCGCTGATGTCATCTTCGACCTGCTCGATCACGTCGTGGAACCCACCACCGACGAACAGCACCTTTGCGGTGGAGTCGCGAACGATGTGGGCGACCTCGCGAGCCGCGAGGCGGAAGCTCACGGCGACACACACTGCACCCACCTTCGCCGCCCCGAACAGCACGACGAAATAGTCGGCGCGGTTCTTGTCGATGTAGGCGACACGGTCACCGGCACCGACGCCGTGGGTGACCAATGCGGCGGCGAGTCGGTTCGACAGGGCGTCGAGGTCGCCGTAGCTGTAGGTCGCGCCCTCGAATTCGATTGCTGCGTCACCCGCGTGAGTCGGGTCGGTGCCGCGTGTGCGAATGATGTCCACGACAGTGCTCACCGGCGGGGCTGCCGTGGGTGCACCCATGCGCCGACTCATCCAGTGGACGCTGGCGCTGGCGTCGCCGGGCGAGCCTTTGGCTCGGGCGGTAAGCCGAGCACTCGCTCGCCGATGATGTTGCGCTGGATCTCGTCTGACCCACCCGCGATGCGGTACCCCGGTGCGCCGAGCACGTGCTGGGTCCACTCGTAGGTACCCCAGCGGCCCGTGTCGGCAACGAGCAGCGGGCCGAGCAGGGCCGAGACCGTGTTGGACACTTCGGTCATCCAGTTGGTCCATTGCAGCTTTCCGAGCGAACCGAGCGCTCCTGGCTGCTTGTCGCGCTGTTGCTGGTGGGCGCGTTGGCCACTGAGTGCTCGCAGCCGGTCGAGTGTGTACAGGTGAGCCAGCCGCTGGCGGGTGATCGGGTCGGTGTTGGCGTCGAGTGCCGTGGCCAGGTCTCGCACTTGATCCCACGAGCCGCCGACCCCCTTGGCATGGCCGCTCGACGAGCGCTCGTATGCCAACGTCGCCAACGTCACCGTCCAGCCCTCACCCACGCCGCCGAGGCGAAGCGAGTCAGGGATGCGAACGTTGTCGAGGAACACTTCATTGAACGACGATCCGCCGCTCATCTGGCGGATCGGGCGCACGGTGATCCCTGGCAGATCCATCGGGATGATGAAGGCCGTCATCCCGGCGTGCTTGGGCGCGTCGGGATCCGTGCGACAGATCAGCTCGCCCCAGCTGGAAAAGCGGGCCCCAGAGCTCCACACCTTCTGGCCGTTCACTACCCAGTCGTCGCCGTCGCGTTGTGCGCGAGTGCGTAGACCGGCGAGGTCGGAGCCAGCCTCGGGCTCGGAGAACAGTTGGCAACACATCTCTTCAGTGCGCACGAAGCGGCGCACGAATCGTGTGCGTTGTTCTGGTGTGCCGAAGTCGCGAATTGTGGGGGCGACGAGCTTTCGGGTGACCCCGAACGTCTCGTGGGGTGCCGGCGTTTCGTATTCAGCCTCGATCTTGGCGAAGGCCTCGGCATGGGCGGCGGTCAGCCCGCTACCGCCGAACTCGGGCTTCCAGTCGATCGCGCCGTACCCGGCGTCG
>DATKCX010000322.1:0-6861 GCA_035512975.1 Ilumatobacter sp. | reverse complement strand
TGGTGGGCCTTGGGGATGTGTCGTGGCGGGTGGGCACTCGACCGTAGTGGCGTTGTTGTCGTCGGCCGGCCCAGGAGTTGCCGGCACGGCAGGTCCAGGTCGTTGATCGCTCTGACGTTCGGACACCGTCGACCGGTCGGGCGTTTCAGCTGGGCTCGGCGCGGGGGCGTCCGTTGGCTCTGTTGGCTCTGTCGCGACCGGCGCTGGCGGTTCGGACTCGGGTGCGGGAGTCTCGACTCGATGACTGCGATCGGGCAGGAATGAGACGTCGACGACTCCCAGCATCTGTGCGCTGCCCACGGCCGCCGCGGCTGCGGCCGCACCGATCAGGGCGTAGGTGGGTACCAGCCCCAGAACTGCAGTTGCCTTGGCCAGCACGGGAACCGGGCGGCGCTTCCTGACAGCAGCTCGCACGTTGGCCGTGTCGATCGGTGCCAGCACCGACGAGGCATCGCCGATGAACTCTCTCAGCGCGCCGGAAGCAGCGACGCTGGGTGCTGCGGCCGCCCGCT
Organism: Ilumatobacter sp.; assembly: GCA_035512975.1. Classification (GTDB taxonomy): domain Bacteria; phylum Actinomycetota; class Acidimicrobiia; order Acidimicrobiales; family Ilumatobacteraceae; genus Ilumatobacter. The sequence continues at coordinate 6,349 of DATKCX010000322.1, read as the reverse complement.
GACGGAGGGTGACGAGCAGTTCGGTGAGCGGCGCCGGGGCACCCGGAACGGGCGCCCCGGCGATCAACGCCTCGATGTCGGCGTCACTGAGCCTCCGATTCATCATGCTGTCATCGACAACGTCGAAATCACTCATTGGGGTACGGCCTGACGCTCGAGATTCCGAGCAAGCGTGCGAAAGGCGCGACGTTGCATGGCTTTGACCGCCCCGACCCGCTTGTCGAGCGCCCGAGCGATCTCTTCGACGGTCAAACCCGACACCACACGCAACACCACGACGTCGCGTTGCTCCGCTGTCAGCACACTCAACTGCCCGACGACCCACTCGTCACCCACGTGGGCGAGCGCCTCGGTCTCGACGTTGCCCAGCGCCGCCGACGACTCGTGGCCCTCGTCGAGTTCTGACTCCTCGACACGGCGCTTGCGGCGGCGAGCCTCGTCGATCAGCCTGTTGCGGGCGATCTTGAACACCCAACCGCCGAACTGGGCCTCGTTCCCGGCAAAGGCGGCAATGTTCGTGAAGACCTTCAAGAAGACCTCGTTCACCAGAGCCTCCGGATCGGAAGCGCCCCGGACTACCGCGAACGCGTACACGCGACGATGCATGGACTCGTACAGCTGCTCGAAGGCTCGACCGTCCCCGGCTCGCGCGGACTCCAGGACCAGATCGAACGAACGGTCAGTCATCAAGCGATCCGAATCGTTCTCCACCAAAGTTCACCGGCCATACGTGGTCTCCCGGACCTCGCCGGGTCGATTCAGCCCGACGACGGACGGTGCGGCTCCGCGAGTTGGTCGCAGCGGGCGCCAGGGCAACGATGAACAAGCGACTCGTTCCTTCACAGTGCTGCACGTTCCTTCATCGGCAGACCAGCTGTCGAAATGAGCCGAAGGCACGACATAGCAATTGCGCTCACGACTCGCGCCGTCGCGGGAAGCGACCGCGGGCGAGATCGGCAGCGGTGCGAGTGTCGCCAAGTGGGCCTTGTGCGCGGCCGGGTTTCTGCCGATGCACCTCGATGATGTCTCGTTCGATGCCCTCTGAAGCTAGCGAGGCGCTAGTCGGGGCACGTGTTCGCGGTGAACAGGCGCGCTGTGTCGGGGCACGGGCTGATTCCGACGGCGAGCAACGAGGACGACCGGTGGTCGTCCTCCCTCCACTCGCGCGGCTGTCCAGACACAGGACATGGCCGTCGCGACCGACGCATCACTGTGGTGATCGGCGTCGATGCTGCGTCACATCGAGCCGTTGACGTCGACGATGAGATGAGCGGTTCCCAACGTGTACACGCAGACCTTCCCAGCCACACCAACCTTGGCAACCACCGCATTCGCGACCGTCTGACCCGCCACATAATTCACACTCGACGCGTTCGGCTGCACGCCACCACACGGAAACACCGACACGAACCCCGCAACCTCAGGCTCGGTCACCGTCACATTCAACACCACCGCACCAGCATCCACCGGCACACCACCACGCCCCACCACCAACAACTCCGTCACCGAACCCGCACCCCGCACACCAACACCCGCGAACCCACCATCAACCGTCAACCCACCAACCCGCGAATCCAACACACGCGCCGGCTCCAACGCCCCAAACGAACCAGCGAACGTCGCAGCCACCGCGGTGGAGGCATCCATCATCACCTCACACGACGACATCCCACCGCAACCACCACCACTCCAACCAGTGAAGATCGACCCAGCGTTCGGCGTCGCCGCCAACGTGACCAACGAACCATGGGTATGAGTCGTGACGCACGTCGTAGCGCACGACACCATCGACGGCGACGACACGACGCCCAACCCAGAGCCTGCAGTCGAAACCGTCAGCTCGTGACTCTCCAACACGAACGTCGCGGTCACGGCGGTGGAGGCATCCATCGTCACCGCACACGACGACGTGCCACTGCAACCACCTCCACTCCAACCAGTGAAGACCGACCCAGTGGCGGGATCGGCGAACAGGCTGACGATCGTCGCGGCTGGGAACGACGCAGCGCATGTCGAGCCGCAGTCGATCGCGGCGGGCGACGAGAACGCGGTGCCAGTGCCAGAGCCATCCTTCGTCACCGTCAGGACGACATCTTCACTGACGGCATCTTCACTGACGTACAGCAGCTTGTTCGGGTCGCCGGCAAGAGTCGTGAGAACGTCCTTGGTCGAGCGCGTGTCGAGTTCGGCCGCGATCGTCGCAGGGGTCACCGCGGGGTCCGACTCGAGGAGCAGTGCGGCTGCACCGGCGACGTGCGGGCTCGCCATTGATGTTCCCGACAGCACCGCAGTTTCCGTGTCCGAGCCGGCGTACGCCGACAGTGTCTTGGAGCCGGGAGCGAAGATGTCGTTGCAGGATCCGTAATTCGAGTACGAGGCGCGCTGATCGTTGCTTGTGGATGCTGCGACCGTCAGGGCGGCCGGCACGCGTGCGGGGCTGTAGTTGCACGTCGCGTCGGCGTCGTTTCCGGCGGCGACTACGACGGTCACTCCATCAGCGATCAACGCTTCGACGGCGGCATCGATGCTGGGCGACGCATCACCCCCGAGACTCAGGTTCGCGACTGCCGGGACGCCGGTCGCATGGTGGGTGATCACCCAATCGATGCCGGCGATAACCCCCGACGTCGTACCGCTGCCCGAACAATCGAGAACTTTGACCGGTACCACCGAGACGCTCTTCGCGACGCCGTAGGTGCTGCCGCCCAGCGTCCCAGCAACGTGGGTTCCATGGCCGTTGCAGTCCCATGTTCCCGTACCGTCACCAAAATCCCAGAAGGCCCCGTCCAAAACCCGTCCGGCGAACTCCTCGTGGCTGAGCCAGAGGCCAGTATCGATGACGTACGCAGTGACCCCGACACCCGAGGCCGCATAATGGTATGCACCATCCAGCGGACCTGTGCGTTGATCGATCCGGTCCAAACCCCAGGGCGGTGAAACCTGTGACTCGGTCCGATGCAGCGGCCGATCAGGTTCGACCGACAACACACCGCGCACCCGCATCATGTGGCGCGCTGCCGAGTCGTCCAACTCGACGACGACACCAAACATCGAGTCGTGCCATTCGTTCGTCGGCCGCGCGCCGATAGCGGCGAGTTGCTGCACGGCGTGTTCGAGGTCGGCACGGCTTCTGGCGCTGACGATGTAGCGCTCCGACCCCGGCTGGGAGGGACTCGAAGCAACTCCAATACGGTCTCCGACCGGGGCACCGGATATCACCTGCGTTGGTCGGATGTCATCCGCACCCGAGCCCCCGGCGCCCATCGCGGCTGACTCTGTGGAGGGCATTCCGAGAGAGGCAGCTACCACCGTGATCCACGCGCCGAACTTGCACAGCAAGCCAGGCTTCGGACGCGTGATCACGGAGACCTATCGGTTGTATCCCGACTGCGGTCAAGGTTCGATTCGTGAAATCTCAGACAATCTGACAACCAACAGCGACCGTCGCGTCCCCTTGCCTGCAACGAGCAGGTTCACGGAGGTAGGTTCGTGGGAAGGTTCATGTCGACGGATGGTCTGCCGATGAAGGAACGTGAAGGAAGGGGCCGCTCGTTCGCAACTGCTGCCGGTTTCAGCCACGACAAGCCCGAGCGTCGAACGCCCCGCGTTGCCTACGAGAAACCGCTGGCACGGGATGCTGGTTGAAACTCCCGTCGCGTGATGACTGACCGTTCGTTCCATCAGGTCCTCGAGTCCGCCCGGGCGGGTGACGGGCGCGCCTTCGAGCAGTTGTACGAATCGATGCATCGTCGCGTCTACGCGTTCGCCGCATCCCGCGGTGCCTCCGACCCGGAGGCGTTGGTGAACGAAGTCTTCCTGAAGGTCTTCACGAACATTCAAACCTTTGTCGGCAACAAGGCCCAGTTCAGCAGCTGGGTGTTCAAGATCGCCCGCAACAAGCTCATCGACGAGTCCCGCCGTCGCAAACGCCGCGTCGAGGAATCTCAGCTCAACGACGACCACAGGTCGGCCGCCGCATGGGCCAACGCGGAGACCGAGGCACTGGCCCACATCGAGGACGAATGGGTGAGCGAGCAGTTGGACCTGCTGACGGCGGAGCAACGCGATGTCGTGGTGTTGCGCGTGGTGTCGGGTTTGACCATCGAAGAGATCGCTGACGTGCTCGGCAAACGCGTTGGGGCGATCAAGGCGATGCAACGCCGCGCCTTCCGCACTCTTGCTCGCAATCTCGAGCGGCAGGCCGTACCCCAATGAGTGAATTCGACGTTGACCAGAGCGGCATGATGACTCGAGGACTCAGCGACGCCGACATCGAAGCGCTGCTCGACGGCGCACCCGTTCCAGACGCGCCAGTGCCACTGCTCGAACTGCTCGCATCACTCCGACAGCGGGCGGCCGCCGCACCCACCGTCGCTCCTTCCGGCGCGTTGCAGGAGTTCATCGGGAGTACGGCGTCGGCACCGACACAAGTCGAGACGAGCGACACACATCGGGAGCCTCCCGTCACCACGCGACGGCTGATGTCCTTGCTGAGCAAGACCGGTGCGGTGCTCGGGCTCGTACCCACCTATGCCCTCGTCGGTGCGACCGCAGCAGCAGCGGCTGTCGGTAGCGCCCAGATGCTGGGAGTCGTCGACGTTCCACTCCTCCCCGATCGCGGTCATCGAATCGAGTTGCCAAACTTCGAACCGGAGCCCGAACCACCAGCGTCGGTCACGTCGGGGCCTCCGCAGCAGTCGGACTCCCCCGAGTCGACCCCAACTGCAACGCACGACCGCCGTCCCAATCTGACATCACCGCAAGGTGGCCCCACCCTGGCCGGCCAACCGACGGCGACGGATCCGCCTGACGACAGTCGACCCAGGCCGACCGTTCAGGTGCTTCCAGGGCACACCAGTGTCGGCGCCGCCACGAACGACTGTGCCGACACCACGACAGGCCAAGACAATCCATCAGTGGCGCAGAACCCGCCCGCAACCAGTCATCCCTCCGACGAATGTGCACCCGACGCACCCCCACCAATCGCACCCCCACCGGCCACATCGCCTCCGGCCAGAACGACACCCGACCCACCGCTGACGTCACCCACACCGGTCACCCCGACGCCCGCCACACCACCGACACCGGTCGCCCCGACACCTCCGGCCCCAGCTACCTCGGTCACACCACCCACCCAGGCCCCGGTCACACCACCCACCCAGGCCTCAGTCACGCGACCCACCCAGGCCTCGTCACCGCCACCGACGCCGGCCACACCGACACCGACCACACCGACACCCTCCGCACCGGCCACACCGGCCCCACCAGTCTCGTAGGCGGCCCCACCGACGGCAGTGCTCTGCCGAGATCGGCCGAACGCCACCTCGAAGACGGACCGAGGGCGGCCGAGCCGTTGCATCTCAGAAGGTTTTTCGTTCAGGCAGTACCCCCTGATCGTGCTGCGGCGTTGTCATGTGAAGACTCGTCTCACCAAAGGGCAACCGCACCGAACAGTCACGAAGCACGTGCCGACGGACCGGCGACGGGCATTCGAGCTGTCGAATGCGGGAACCCTCGATACCGCAAAAAAGCGCCCAATGAACACAAGAGCCTGCTCGCCCCAACCGAACTCGTCGCCGTATTCGCTTTCGTCTCCAGTCCCACTGCGCTGGCGATGGCGCTGGCCGCACCAACGAATGACATCCGCTGACGGCAGCCCTCGGGTCGTCGCCGCGCCGTTCATCGACGAAACGAAGTCGGCCGTTCGCGTGATTCGGCTCGGCCCGGGCCAGACCACCACGATCCACGCCACCGCGACGTCGGAACTGATGATCTTCATCGTTGACGGCTCAGCCGAACTCACCGTCGAAGACACCACAGTGGAACTCGACGCAGGCTCGTTGCACCGCGTCCGCGGCGACGAAGAACTCCGCGCCACCAACACCTCCACCGCCGGCGTCACTGCGCTCGCGTTGCTCGCGACGGCATTCCAAGACCACTCCACCTGAACCCGGGCAGCTGAGCGCTGATCGATGTACCCCGTCAACCCAGAGAGAACCCGGAGGCCAGGCAGGGCGGGCCCGGGCTGGGATCGTCCGCACGACGAGCAGCCACCGGTTGGACCGCTGCAGCCAACCTTCATGACTGCAACGCCGGCGTATGAACCCCAAGACGCTGTTTGAGGCGCCGAGTGCGTGGGTAGTCGCGTGGCGTCGCCCGTCGAGCGGTGACATCGCAGGCCCGGTCGGGCACCTGCGACTTCCCACTATGAAGAGGAGCCGTCATGACTACTGACGAACGAATTGCCAAACAGCTGACCAAGACACTTGAGAACGGAAAGGTCGGCTTCGAGCAGGCCGCCGAAAGGTTGGGCGACGAACGCCCCGATGTCGCCGCCAGGTTTCTTCAG
>DATKCX010000321.1:0-7879 GCA_035512975.1 Ilumatobacter sp. | reverse complement strand
TACAAGGCTTCGGCTTCGCCCACGCGGTCGCTGTCGGCGCGGGCGACCACGCGCGCTTGGAGTGCGTGCTGGCGGGCAGCAACAGGATTCGCTTCCTGCTCGGCGGCGGCGCGTTCGAGCAGATCACGAACGTCGCGCGACGCGGTTGGACCGCTGGTGACAGCGGCTTCAGATTCCACGGTTGAGTATCGGCGCACGCGCTGGGGTACTTGAAGGCTTCTTGATAGAAGGCTGACGCTGCCGGGACATCACCACCGCGATACATCTGCGCCGCCGTGTCGCCGTGGCGATCGGTAACGTCGTCGAGATGAGTCCACCACGATCTGAGCGAAGCCGCCGGATCGAACGGTCGGCCGTCACCGCACTGGTTCCTGTCATTGCCCTGGTGCCGTTCTGGCTGCTGGCTCTGGCGGCGATCTGGCTGCCGTTCCGGCTCGTGGCCGGCGCGCCGTATTGGTGGTTTCCGGCGGGCTATCTCGCGCTCGGAGCGACGCTCTTCATTCCCGTCATTCAGATATCGCTGCTCAGCGTGTTGCTGAGAGCGCGCAAGCCACGCGACAACGAGGTGCTCGTGCTCCTCCCGCTGTGGCGCGACTTGGCGAGGCGAGCGAACCTGCCCCAAACGCGCTACTCGATTCGGGTGATCGACTCGGACGAACTCAACGCCTTTGCGTGTGGTGGCCACCTCGTGATCGTCACCTCGTTTGCGCTGGCCGAACTCACGCCGGAACAGGTCGCTGGAGTGTTGGCTCACGAACTCAGTCATCACTTGGGTTGGCACACTGCAGCCCTCACGCTCAGCCACTGGTTGTCGCTGCCGGTGGTGCTGTTGGCCCGCGTTGGATTCTTCCTACAGAACGTCGCCAGCGCGGCAACCGACTCGTACGCCACACATTCCGCCGCTCTCACCGCTCTTGGTCGCGCCGCGGCGCTCGGGTTGACCGCAGTGTCGTGGGTGTTCCTGGCCGCCCTGTACGCCTCGGACGCCATGGCGAATCTGGTGGGTCAAGGTTCGGAGTTCGAAGCAGACCGACGCGCCGTGCGCATGGGTTACGGCAAACCGCTCGCCGAGGCGTTGCGCGTGGTGATCAGACATGGAGGCGGTGAACGCCCCATCGGCTGGCGAGCCCGCCTCGCCGCCAGCCACCCGCCGGCTCGAACCCGAGTTGCCCGTATCGAAGCGATGATGCGCCACCCCAGCCGATAGCGCTGTTGAACGTCAGGCCGAGATGTCGGCGACCACAGCGTCGAGCAGTGTGATCAGATCTTCGGGTGCCACACCGATGTCGAGTCCACGCTTGCCGCCGCTGACGTACATCGTGTCGAAAAGCAAGGCGATCTCGTCGATCACGGTGGGGAGGCGTTTCCGTTGGCCGAGCGGGCTGATGCCTCCCACGACGTAGCCAGTCAGTCGTTCGGCGAGCGACGAATCGCACATGTCCGCCTTCTTGGCACCCACCGCGGCGGCGATGGCCTTGAGGTTCAGCTTGTCGCTCACCGGAACGATGCCCACGGCGTGCTGGGTGCGACCCCCGGACCCTTCATATGTGACGAGCAGCGTCTTGAACACCTGGTCGCGATCGAGGCCGAGTTTGTCGGCGGCCTCCACACCGAAATCGTGCAGCGACTCGCCGCGCTCGTACTCGTGCACCGAGTACGCCACGCCAGCAGCGACGAGTTCGTTGATTGCAGGCGTCATCGCGGGCCATTGTCGCAGAACAGCGCGGGGTACGTTGTCTCCGGTGTGGGGGCGGCGCGACTTCCGACTGGCGTGGTTCGCAGGGCTGGTCAACAACTCGGGCGACTGGGCGCTCAACGTTGCATTGCCGGTGTACGTCTTCACCGAAACGGGTTCGGGTACCACCACTGCCGTGCTGGTGGTGTGTCAGGTGTTGATCGGTGCGTTGATCAGCCCGTTCGGCGGCAGCTGGGTGGATCGTTGGAACCTCCGACGCTGTCTGGTGGGCACCAACGTGTTGCAAGCGGCAGCGCTGATGCCGTTGCTGTGGGTGACGCCCGACCGGGTCTGGCCTGCGTACATCGTGGTCGCCCTGCAGGCGGCGCTCACCACGGTGAACGACCCGGCGAACATGGCGATTCTCCCCAGACTGGTTGAACCGCAACAACTCGCGCAGGCGAACGCGGCGCTCGCGGCGGGAATGAGCGTCGCCCGCTTCGTCGGTGCGCCGCTGGGTGGGCTGATGTTGGCGGTTGGCGGGCTGGAAGCAGTCGTGGTGTTCGACGCAGTGTCGTTCATCGTCTGTGCGCTTGCGGTGGCAGCGATCCGCACACCGACCGATCCGTTGCCGTCGGCCGGCGACCCGGGACCACACCCCGGATTCGGAGTGCGCGCCGGGTTCCGGGCCGTGCGCGCCAACTCGACGCTGCGGGTGCAGATTCCCCTGTTCGCGCTCGGCCAGATCTCCCAAGGTGGCTTCTTGTTGCTGTTCGTCGTGTTCGTCGTCGACGTACTGGAGCACGACTCAACCGCGGTGGGAACGATTCGCGGCACCATGGCGATCGGAGCGGTCCTCGGAGCGCTGCTGATCGGCCGGGCCGCTCGACGGGCGCAACCCACTCGCCTCATCGCCATCGGGTACCTCGGCATGGGGATCACGTCGCTGATCTTTTGGAATGCTTCGTACGTCACGCATGTCGTGTGGGTGATGTGCGTACTGTTTTCGTTGAGCGGCCTCCCGGGCGCTGCGCTTCAGGTGGGTCAGAACACCACGCTGCAACGAGTGGCACCACCCGCCGTGCTCGGTCGCGTCACCGGTATCTGGCTGATGGCCGATTCGATCGGCACCGCCGTCGGCTCGATCGCGGCTGGCCTGCTGGTGGACCGCACGTCGGTGATGCTGTTGTTGAACGTCCAGGGAGGCATCACGATCGGCTGCGCCATACTCGCCGTCGCGTATCTTCACATGCCACGCGAGCGCGCATAGGGTCGCGAGCGTGCGCATCACCAGCGACCCCTCGACCAACCCGGCGGACTATGACTTCTCGCACCAGGTGAGGGTGCGGTTTGCCGAGACCGACGCCATGGGAATCGTCCACCACAGCCGGTACTTCCCGATGTTGGAAGAAGCACGTGTCGCCTACCTCCGCCACATCGGGCATCCGTATCACGAGCTCCGCGCCGACGGTGACATGGCAGTCCTCGAGGTCTCGCTGCGGTACCGCCAGGCCCTCCGCTTCGACGAACTCGTCGACATCCACGTCGCACTCCATGCGGTGACGCGCACGACGTTTCAGATGCAGTACGCGCTGACGGTGAACGACGCGCACGGAGCGCCAGAGATTCGGGCCACCGGTGTCACTGCCCACGGATGCCTCAACACCGAGGGCCGCCCCACACGCCTGCCGGCCTGGCTCGTTGAAATGGGTTCGGCGCGCTAGATAAACTAGATGTTGGTGGGCCCGCGGCGCACGACGACGCAACCGTCGTGATCGGTCATCGCCAGGCCGTACGGAAAGATCTCGGCGGCCACGTCGTCTGGGCCGTCGCAATTCCAGTCGGCGACGACGCGATGTTCCACCACGGTCGCGCCGGCGCGGTCGACCACGCGGTACAGCAGCGTCCAGCGCATCGTGCGATCGTCGACCGGTTCGCCCGATTGCCACCCCTCGTAGGCGAACTCACCGACTTGTTCGGTGTGGTAATTCACGAGCGGGACCGACTCGGCACGGAAGGGCGGTAGCACCCCGATCACTGCCGGCGCGCCTGGAGCCAACTGGTTGGCCAGGTACGTCCACAGGCGCTCGCGTTCGGCTGGCGTGAAGTGACCCAGCGCCGCAGACACCACCACGGCGCTGGCGGTTGCCGGTAGCGGGGCAGTTGCGAACGGGAACGGCACCACAGTGGTGATCTGCCGCAACTGAGGGTCGAGCGACAGCCGGGCGTGGAGGGCGGTGCGCATTGCTTTCGAGGGCTCGATGGCGTGCACCGACACACCCGGCACCGCCGCGCTCAGGTACGCCAGCCCGGTACCGCTGCCGCACCCGATGTCGACCAGCGGGCCGAGGGTCGGGTCGACGTCGGCGAGCAGGTCGATCAGTTCCAGGCCGAACGTCTCCCACATGCCGGTGGCCAGCAGGTCGTAGAACTCGGCGGTCGCTTCACCGTACGGATCGGCTGACTGCACTGGCCCGGACGACGGGGCAGGCTGCACCGGTGCGGTGGTGACATCGCCGAGCAGATGGATCCAGCGTGCATCCTTCTGGCCCGGTTGACGGGCGAGCTGTACAACCAGCGGTCGATCCCGCGCCGCGAGCGCGGTGAGCGTGGCTTCCACGTCGTCGGTGCTGCGGAACGTGAACTGGCGCTCTGTGCGGGTCTTCAGTTCGCCGACGGTTTGCGCCCCTCTCAGCATGAGCACGCACACCAACGCCAGCTCCGGCTTCGACAGACCGAAGGCGTCACCGGCGACGTGCTTGAACTTGGCGGCGCGGTTCGACGTGCTGTGCACCGTGCGGGTGATGCCGCGTTGTCGCAGGGTGGCCAACGCCTGCTCCACCTCGAAGTCGGAGTAGACCACCACGGGGTCGCGACTGGTGGATTGATTGCAGGCCAGTCGAAGGCTGTTGAGCGTGAGCGGGTAGGCGTCGGGAGTCGTCGACTCTTTCTCGATCAGGCAGCCCAGCACACGCTGTTCGGCCGCCGACAGATCATCGAGCACCTGTGCGCCGTCGTCGGTTTCGTATCCCACGTACGGCAGTAAAGCAGGTCGCCAACTTTCGACTCGCGGTTACCCACGGGTAATGTCAGGTCGTGCGTTCCCCCAAGGACTTCTACCGACCACTCGCGGTTGGCGCCCCTCAACCGCTGCGCGAGATCCCGTTCCGGCCCAGCCGCATGATCCACTTCTTCCCGGCGCAGAACGAGAAGATGCGCGGCAAGGTCAGCGACATGGCAGCCAACTGCGACGTGCTGTTGGCCAACCTCGAAGACGCCGTGCCTGCCGATCAGAAGGAAGCGGCTCGGGCCGGGCTGGTGGATGTCGCCAAGAACGCTTCGTTCGGCGATTGCCAATTCTGGACTCGTGTGAACAGTCTCGATTCGCCGTGGGGCCTCGACGATCTCACCACCGCTGTGTTGGAAGCGGGCGAGGCGCTCGACGTCATCATGATTCCCAAGGTCGAGGGCCCCGAAGACATCCACTACGTCGATCGGCTGCTGGCCCAACTCGAGGCGAAGGCGGGCCTCAGCGAACCGATCCTGGTGCACGCGATTCTCGAGACGGCGCGGGGCGTCGCCAACGTGGAAGAGATCTGCCTGGCATCGCCGCGCATGCAAGGTCTGTCGCTCGGCCCCGCCGACCTCGCTGCGAATCGACGCATGAAGACCACTCGTGTCGGCGGCGGCCACCCCGGCTACCTCGTTCGCACCGACGCATCCCCCGACGACCCCGACGCGCCACGCACCACCTTCCAACAAGACCTGTGGCACTACACGATCGCGCGCATGGTCGACGCCTGCGCGATGGCAGGGATACTCCCCTTCTACGGCCCGTTCGGCGACATCAGCGACGGCGTTGCCTGCGAAGACCAGTTCCGCAACGCCTACTTGCTCGGTTGCGTCGGGGCGTGGTCGCTGCATCCCAGCCAGATCGACATCGCCAAGCGCGTCTTCTCCCCAGCGGCCGCCGACGTGGCGCATGCACTGCGGGTGATCGACGCCATGGGTGACGGCACCGGCGCGATCATGCTCGACGGCAAGATGGAAGACGACGCATCGGTGAAGCAGTGCCAAGTGATCGTGGCGCTCGCCCATCAACTCGCCGACCGCGACCCCGCACTCGCCAGCCTGTACGGGTTCTCGTCATGAATGTTGCCAACGAACTTCGGCCCCGCCGTTCGGTGCTGTACATGCCGTCGTCGAACGAGCGCGCGCTCGAGAAGGCCAAGGACATTCCCACCGACGCGCTGATCTTCGATCTCGAAGATGCCGTCGCCCCCGACGCCAAGCATGCGGCGCGGGACAACGCCGTCGCTGCGGCTCGATCGGGAGAGTACGGGCATCGCGAGATCACCATCAGATGCAACGGGCTCGAGACGCCGTGGGGTGCCGATGACATCGCGGCCGCCGCCACGTCGGGTGCGTCTTCGATCGTGATTCCCAAAGTCGGCTCTGCGGCGTACCTCGATGAGGTGTCGGCCCGACTCGATGCCGCCGGGGCTCCGGCCACCATGACGATCTGGGCGATGGTGGAAACACCGACCGCGATCCTCGACATCCGTGCGATCGCCGGCCACGGCCGAGTCAACGTGCTGGTGATGGGGACGAACGACCTGGCCAAGGAACTGCGAACTGGAGCCTCGCCCGACCGAGCCCCACTCTTGCCCCACCTCGCCGTTGCCGTGCTCGGTGCCCGCGAGGCGGGAGTGGCCATTCTCGACGGCGTGTACAACGACGTTCGCGACCCGGACGGGTTCGCTGCGGAAGCGCGCCAGGGCAAGTTGTTCGGGTTCGACGGGAAGACCTTGGTGCATCCCAGCCAGGTGCAGCCTGCCAACGAGGTGTGGGCACCGACCGCCGACGAGATCGACTTCGCCGCTCGGGTGATCGACGCATTCGAAGCGGCCGAGGCAGCTGGTCTGGGTGTGATCACCGTCGATGGACGAATGATCGAGAACTTGCACGTCGACAACGCTCGGCGCGTGCTGGCCGTGGCCGAAGCCATCGCCACGCTCGACGGGGTCAGCTGATCACGAGGAAGCGCGCTGCGATCACCAGCAGCGCAAACGCCGGAGCGACGATCACCGGCGGAAGCTTCGGCACTGGAATCGGAATGTTCAGCAACCCGGCGGTTGGTCGGCCATGACGGAGCAGGAGCCCACCGATGAACATCGGGGCACTCGCGGTCAGCACCAGACCGTCGCTACCCAGCGTTCCGAGGACGAGTGCCAGCACAGCGAACAGGATCAGCGTGTCGCCAACCGTTTCGCGCATTCCTGCCAGGGGGATCTCGTTCGACGACATCACTCCGTGTATCGGCGAGCGGCCGGCGTCACCTGAGTTCGAAATCTCTCAAGAATGTGCGCGCCTGATCCGTCAGGCGAGTGGTCAGGCAAATGGTCACACTTCGGCGAAGTAGATGACGTCGGTTGTCGCCACGGGCGACCCACCTTCGGGTTCGATCGTGATGCCCCACGCGGTGGGCTCCACATCGCCCACGTCGACCAGTTGTCGAACGGTGCCTTCAACCGGATCGAACAGGCCAGCCGACAGGGCTCCGGCTTCCTCGCTGATGGCCCACAACTCGTAGACCTTGCCCTCTCCGGGATCAGGAAGATCGTTGCCGTAGAACACCAGCTGATCGCGGCTGGGTGACCAAACGAGCCGAATCGAACCGACTTCGCCTTCGAGTTGCGTGACCCTTTCAAGTTGTGTGATCTGGGCATCGGGTGCTGCCACCACGTCATCGATCTCGCTACCGCCACGGGTCGCGGCGACGAACACGGCCGCGCCGACGAGCGCGACTACTGCGGCGGCCGCAGCAAGCACCGATGCAAAGCGCCGGCTACGACGCGCGGTCAGTTCGTCGGCCCCGGCCACCGCTGCGCCCGGCGGAACCTGGCGGGTGGTGTTGACTTCAGCCATGACACTGGCTTTGAGCGACGTGGGTGGCGTTGCCGCCGTCGCTGCGGCGAGGTGGACGGCGGTCGACCGGAACTCGGTGACCTCCTGTTGACAAATCTCGCAGCTGGGATAGTGCGCCTCAAACGCGCTGCGTTCTACTTCGTCGAGGGCGTCGAGGGCGTATGCGGCCGCCAGGTGATGGAGGTCGTTCGACATCACGCCACCTCCAGGAGATCCCGCAGCTTGATCATTCCGTCTCTGATTCGAGTTTTCACGGTGCCCTCCGGCACGTCGAGG
>DATKCX010000320.1:0-3218 GCA_035512975.1 Ilumatobacter sp. | reverse complement strand
ACGCAGCCGATTCCCGAAGCCGATCCCGACCGCAACATCCTCGACGGCCTCACGTTACGCATCAACGCAGGCGAGACGTTGGCGCTGGTGGGCGCATCGGGTGCCGGTAAGAGCACGCTCGCTTCGTTGGTGCCGAGGTTGTACGACGTGACCGACGGTGCCGTGGTGATCGACGGCACCGACGTGCGATACCTCACGTTGACGTCGCTGCGTCAGGCGATCGGCGTGGTGCCGCAAGACCCGCACCTGTTCCACGAATCGATCGGTGCCAACCTGCGCTACGCGCGTCCCGACGCCACCGAGGAACAACTCGTGCGGGCGTGCACCGCGGCTCGCATCATCGACACGATCGACGCCCTGCCCGACCGGTTCGACACCGTGGTTGGCGAGCGCGGTTACCGGTTGAGCGGCGGCGAGAAGCAACGCTTGGCGATCGCCCGCCTGCTGTTGAAAGACCCGGCGATCGTGATCCTCGACGAGGCCACCAGCCATCTCGACAACGACAACGAGGCGCACGTGCAGGCCTCGATCGAGGAGGCACTCCACGGGCGCACCGCGATCGTGATCGCCCACCGGTTGTCGACGGTGCGTTCGGCCGACCGCATCGCCGTGTTGCACGAGGGACGCATCGTGGAAGAAGGCACCCACGACGAGCTCGCCCAGCGCAACGGCCATTACGCCGCCCAGCTGCGCGCCGGCAACCTCCTCCAGCTCTCCTGAACCGCGGCGACGTCCCGGCTGAACGCGGAACGGGCCGCCCCTGATGGGACGGCCCGTTCGGAAGACGTGGGGTCAGCTCGGTGGAGTTTCCTCAGCGGCTTCCGCGGCCTCGACGACTTCGTCTGAGGCGTACGGATTCTCGGCCGGTGCCGTGTCTTCGGCATCGACGACTGCGGCTTCGTCGGCAGTGCTGCCCTTCTTGCCAGGGATGACCGACTCGACCTTGTCGGACACCTTCTCGAACGTGTCTTTCACCTTCGGAGGCATCTTTTCGCCGGCCTTGTCGACGAGTTCGTCGACGTGGTCCTTGACCGCACCAGCCTTCTCTTTGATGACGTCCATCGGCTTCGCGCCCTTACCGGCTGCTCCGCCAGTACCTGCTGCGCCCTTCTTGCCGAGGAACATGCCCTTGATCTTGTCCAAAAAACTGGCCATTTGAGGGCCTCCTCTTCATTGTTTCCGATTGTTCGGTCGTGAGCTACACCCGCGACCGACGGCCAGTGTAGCTCCCGCCTCACACCCCGTATCCGGACCCACGGCGGTGACAGGCGAGGCTCAGGCGTCGGGGAGCACGGCGTGGGCTTCGCCCTGGCCATGCGCTTGCAGGTCGTAGCCGATCTGGCAGAAGCCATGGTTGCAGTAGCCGCCGGGATGCTTGTGGAGGTAGCCCTGGTGCTCCTCCTCGGCGTAGTAGAACTCGCCGTCGCCGGCTTCGCTGGCAAGGGTGATCTGCGTGGTGATCTCGCCGAACCCGGCATCGGTGAGCGCCTTTTGGTACCGCTGGCGAGACGCTTCGACGATGGCGAGCTGATCGGGAGTGGTGGCGAAAACAGCCGATCGATACTGCGTGCCGACGTCGCCGCCCTGACGGTTCAGCGTGGTGGGATCGTGGTTCTCCCAGAACGCTTTCATCAACTGATCGACGCTGACGATCGATGGATCGAACACCACCATCACGGTCTCGGTGTGACCAGTCTGCGCGGTACACGTTTCCGGGTACGTGGGGTTCTTGGTCCATCCACCCATGTAGCCGACTGCGGTGGTGTGCACCCCCTCGGTGTGCCAATAAATGCGCTCGCTCCCCCAGAAGCAGCCCATGGCCACGTAGATCGTTTCGGTGTTCTCGGGAAACGGCCCGATGATCGGCGTGCCGAGCGCGACGTGCCGGTTGGTGACTTGAATCGGGGTGTCGCGACCTGGCAATGCATCAGCGGGGTCGACCATCTGAGTCTTCCGGTTGAACAACATGAGTACAGCGTAGAGACTTCAGGGGAGGAGCATTCTTTGTAGGCGTCTTGCGGTCACTGTGAGGCCGAACGCTGCCAGGGCGACCAGCACGCCGATGTGGCCGAGGTACGACCAGGCGAACTCACCTTGGGTGACGCCGCGCACCAGCGCCACGCCGTGATAGAGCGGGCTGAGCTGCAGCACCCATCCCCAGTCGCCGTAGCTCGACACCGGGTAGAACGTCGCCGAGAAAAGGAACAACGGCAGGCTGATCGTGGGCACGTACTCGAAATCGGCAAACGACCGCATGAACGTGGTTGCCATCATTCCCACCGCGCTGAACGCGAACGCGATGAGCACGCAGATCGGCAGCGACAACAACGCCCACCACGACGGGGCCATGCCCATTGCCGCCATGGTGCCCAAGAACGCGACCGAGTAGATCGAGCCGCGGATGGTGGCGTAGCTGATCTCCCCCAGCGCCACGTCGCCCACGCTCATCGGCGTCGCCAGGATCGCGTCGTAGCAGCGCTCGTACTTCAGCTTGAAGAAGATGTTCATCGTCGACTCGAAGATCGCACCGTTCATCGCCGACGCCGCCATCAGTGCAGGTGCAACGAACTCGGCGTACTCGATGACCTTGTCGCCGTCGACCACGTCGCCGATGAGCGCGCCGAAGCCGACACGAATCGACAGCAAGTAGAACAACGGCTCGAAGAAGCCCGACAGCAGGATCGTCCACTGACCCGACTTGACGAGCATCCCTTGGCGCTCCAGCAGCCGATGCGGACGGCGCGCCCCCAGCAACGCGGGCGGGACGATGCGAAGTGGCAGGGCTGCGACGTTCACGGCGGTCACTTCGCCAACCGACGAGCGAACGTGTTCTGAATGATCACCATGCCGACGAGAATGAAACCGAGCAACACAGCGACGTGGACGATCGTGTCGGCGGCGGTCAGGCGGTGATGCACCGCATTGCGGCACAACTCCACCCCGTGCCACAAGGGCGTCACCTTCGCAACTGCCTGCAGCCAACCCGGCAGCTCGTCGATGGGATAGAACGCGCCACCGAACAGGAACAGCGGCGTGATCACGAACCGCATGAGCGACGGGAACGAGTTGTCGGTTTCGCGGGTGGACGACCAGGCCGCCATCGGTGCGGAGAACGCGATGCCCGTCAACACGCCGAACGGCACCGCCACCAACAATCCCCATGAACGAGTGCTGGGGAAGAACGCCAACACCGTCGCCACGCCCGCCACGGCGATGCC
>DATKCX010000319.1:0-3641 GCA_035512975.1 Ilumatobacter sp. | reverse complement strand
CACCGAGCGCAAGCAAGCCGAGGAGACCTTACGCGATTCAGATCGTCGCAAGACCGAGTTCCTGGCCATGCTCGCCCACGAGCTCCGGAATCCGCTCGCACCCATCCTGATCTCGATCGACATCCTGCGTCGAGCAAGGGGGCTCGAAGAGGCCCATCTGGAGCCCAGACAGCGGCGTCCAGATGGACTCGCGACAAGCCACGACCAGAGCGATCCTATCGACCATTCGCTGGATGTGCTACAGCGCCAGGTTCGCCAGATGGTCAGGCTGGTCGATGACCTGCTGGACGCCGGTCGCATCAGTCGGGGCAAGATCGACCTCCGCAGAGAGCGCGTCGAATTGTCATCCGTCGTTGACCATGTGGTGGACGCCGCTCGCCCGATCTCTGAGCGACGTGAGCAGGAGTTGGCCGTCACGCTGCCAAGCGTGCCTGTATATGTAGAGGGGGACCCGACCAGACTTGGACAGATCGTCGGCAATCTCTTGAACAACGCCTGCAAGTTCACGGAGCGAGGCGGTCACGTCTGGCTCACGGTCGAACGGGAGGAGGATTCCGACACAGATCGCGCCGAAGACGCGTCAGTCCGCGTCGCTCCACAGGCCCTCATCCGCGTGCGTGATACGGGTATCGGCATCGCCGCCGATCAGCTGGAGCACGTATTCGACATGTTCACCCAGGTAGATACGTCGCTAGAACGCTCGTTGACCGGCCTCGGCATCGGGCTGACGCTCGTCAAGACATTGACCGAGATGCATGGCGGCACCGTTGAAGTGCATAGCGCCGGTGTGGGTCAGGGAAGCGAGTTCGTCGTACGACTGCCGCTTGCGGTGGAAACCGATACAGCGGCATCTAGGCCCACGCCGACCCAGTCGGTTCCGACAACTCCCCTGCGGATTTTGATCGTCGATGACAGTCACGACGCAGCCGACATGCTCGCCACGTTGCTCCAATTCTCCGGGCACGAGACATTTGCCGCGCACGACGGCCTGGCAGCAGTTGAAGCGGCAGCCACGCTTGATCCCGACGCCATCCTGCTCGATATCGGTTTGCCGATGCTCAACGGGTACGAGGCCGCCCGTCGAATTCGTAAACAGCGAGGCCAGCGGCGCCGCCCGCTGTTGATAGCGTTGACGGGATGGGGGCAGGATCAGGACCGCCGTCGATCCGAGGAAGCGGGCTTTGACGCCCATTTAGTGAAGCCCGTGGATGACGCTGTCCTTGGCAGACTTCTGACCGAGTTCAGCGCCAGCAAGCAAGAGATACGGGGCTGACGTTTGCGGGGCCGGCGTACTCCTTCGCGGTGATCTGGGTGGGCTATTACATGCTCACCAGCGCCTCGGCCAGGACGAAGTCGATCGGGCTGGCGCCGGTCGTCAGCAGCATGCCATTCTCGCGAGTCCGATGCGCGCGTGCTCGCGACCCGCTAGTAACGGAACAAGTACTGAAGCTTCAGGAAGAAAGCGCGGTTCGTCTGCCGGTACCCGGTGCCCGCTATGTTCACCGGGGCCTCGAACTGGTCGCGTTGGCGGTAGTGGTCGTCGTAGCCGACGTAGAACACCGTTCCGGCATTCACCCGATAGGTGAGGAGAAGGTTCAGGCCCAGCGTCTCGTCGTGGGTGTCGAGCTCGACGATGTTGCGGAAGAGGAGCCGATCGGTGAACTGGTACGTGCTGAGCGCGCGGAAGATGTTCACGCTGAACACGCCCCCGCCTTCGTCGCGCTCGCCTTCGTTGACCCCCGGAGTGAAAAATCCGTGCGGGTCGGTGAACCGGCTCCTCGTGACGCTGATGTTCGAGGCGAAGCGCGCCACCGGGCGGAAGGTGATGAAGGTGCGGAAGCCGCTCTCGCGCCCCAGGAATGGGTTGGCTTCGTCGAAATAGACCTCGTCGCCCCAACTGAAGCCGCTACCGAACGAGAAGATCTGGCTCGTGTTCACGTAGCCGCTCATCCCGACGCGCCGCTTCTCGAACGCGACACCTTTGTACCGCTCCATGTCCTGGTTGAAGTCGACCTCGTACCGGATATTGCGGTCGAACTCCGCGCCCATGCTCACCCTGACCTGCTCGTCCTGGAGCACGCCCTCGAAGTCGTAGTTGCGCCCGTAGCTGGCTTGCGGGCCCCAGCTGATGATCCACGCTTGCGGCCACCACTGGTACTCGAAACGCGCTTCGGCGTTCCGCTGATCGGTGCGCCGCACGAAACCCACGTCGGTCTTGAAATCCGGGGACAACGCAAAGGCGTCCAGCGAGTAGCTCAGGTTGCGCCCGCGCTTACGGAAACCGACGTCGAGAAGGTGCCCGCTGGTGGCCGGACCGCCCAAGGCCTCCCTATGGTCGGTGCGCATGAAGCGGAACCCGGCGGAGTGGGTGTTGCCGATTCGCACGTTGGTGTCGATTCCCGCGAGCCGGCTCGACCCATCGAGGAACTGACGGTCGGTGAAAATCCCCCCGACGTGCGACTCGGCGTACAAGTCGTATCGCACGCGGCCGATGAACGTCCGAGCCGACTCCGCGAACTCGAGCTCGGCTTCATCGTCATCGGTCTCAACGGTGGCCGCCTCGTCGTTCGCGTAGAGGACGCCGAACTGCATGTTCCCCGCTTTGCCGGTCAGCTTCGCGCCGTATAGCGGGTTGACGATGGTCCTGGTGTGCACCGGGTTTACCGGTGCCTGGATGTGGAAGATGTCGGCCCCTTCCAGGAAAAACGGACGCAGCTCCGGGAAGAACAGGGCGAAGCGCTGGTTGACCTCGACCTGCGGCCGATCGGACTCGATTTGCGAGAAGTCCGGGTTGACGGTGAAATCGGCGACCAGGTTCGATGTGATGCCGTACTTGAAGTTGGCGCCGAGATCGGGCTTCACATTTCCCCGAGCAACTCGATCGACCTCCTCGTCGAGGACGTCGAACCGGAAGGCCGTGAACGCCGGCTGGATCTCGAGGTTGAGACTCGTCGACAGGTTCGTCATGCCGTCGAGGATGCCCATCTGTCGCAGAAACCCGGCGATATCGCGCGAGATGGGAGACCAGACGATGGTCTCGTTCTTCGCCCGGATGCGACGGACGATCTGAAACCCCCACCTGTGTGGCAGGCCGTCTGTCTGGGCGGGATAGCGAAGACTCTTGAACGGAATGGCCATCTCGGCCGTGAACCCGTCGTCGACGGGTCGACCGCCTGCGTCGAACAATGCGTCCCACGACGAATCGCCGCGTGGAACGCCACCCCCGCCGCCACCGCCTCCTCTTCCCCCTCGTCCGCCGCCGCCCACGATCGCGTCGCCCTGGACGCCGTAGGCGTTGACCGAAAAGACGTATGCCCGCTGTTGATCGAGAAAGGTGTCGAAGTAGACCGCGATGGTGTCGTCGCTGAAATCGGCGCGATCGCGGTCCACCCGGTTCGCTCGCATGATCTCGGCCCGCCTGTACTTGACGTGGAAGGCCAAATAGAGATTCGAGTTGTCGTACGCGACGAAGACCTCGGTGTCTTCAGACGGCTCGGCGCCGTCCACCGGCTCCTGCTGGACGAACTCGGTGATGCGAGCGGCGCGCAACCACACGGCATCGTCGAGGCGCCCGTCTATGTCCGGAGGCGTTCGCGTCGGCACCGGGCGCACTGTGACCTGGTCGGCCAGGGCGCCGGCAT
>DATKCX010000318.1:0-5842 GCA_035512975.1 Ilumatobacter sp. | reverse complement strand
GCAGGTCGACGGAGTAGTTGAACCAATCCATCACCATGTGGCTGGTGACGACGAGCGGAATCGTGAGGAGCAGGCTCAGCCAGAACCGGCGTCGGAATGTCTCCGGGTCGTGGCCGGCGTGCTTGTCGTGGCCGGCGTGCTTGTCGTGGCCGGCGTGCTTGTCGTGGCCGGCGTGCTCGTCGTGACCGGTTCGGTCGTGATGCTGGCCGTGATCGTGGTGTGCGCCGGCATGGCCGGCGTTCGACGGATCGTCAGTGTGACCGGTTGGGATGTGTGTGTGCTGCATGGCTGCGGCCTCCTCGATCTTGTCAACCATATACCCCCTAGGGGTATATTTCAAATTCTTCGAGTTTCTCCGGGTTCGGCAGTGGGGAACTCTCGGATGCAACGGGGTTCAGCCGGTCACCCCGTGGAGCAGGGCGAGGGGTACCATCGGCAACATGGATGACGCCGACGTCGCCTTACGAAACATGACCTATCGGCTGTTCGCCGACTCCGGCCGGGCACCTACCGCCGAGGCGGTCGCGTCGGCCATCGGAGCGACGGTCGACGACGTGCTCCACGGATGGGCGCGACTCCACGACGCGCATGCATTGGTGCTGGAGTCGGGCGGCCGACACATCCGCATGGCCAACCCGTTCTCCGCGGTGCCCACGGCACATCGCGTGCGCGCAAACGATCGCTGGTGGTACGCGAACTGTGCGTGGGACGCATTCGGTGTGTGCGCGGCGCTTCACGCCGACGGCACGGTCGAGACCTCGTGTGCCGACTGTGGCGATTCGATCACCATCGAGGTCCGCAACGAGCAACCCGATGACCCCAGCATTCTGTTCCACTGTCTCGTGCCGGCGTACCAATGGTGGGACGACATCGTTTTCACTTGAGCCACGATGAACCTCTTCCGGTCGGAGGAGCACATCGATCGGTGGCTCGCCGGTCGCGATCCCGGTGTGACGATCAGCACGACCACACTCAGCGAACTCGCCCACGCGTGGTGGGGCGACCGCATTGCGCCAGCCTGGACACCGCACAGCCGCGAGCAGAACCAGGCGATTCTGACCAAGCTCGGGTTGGTCGGCAGGTTCTGGCAACTGGCCTGACCACGCGCGCCGCCAAGTGACCGCTCAGCAGCGCTGAGTTATCGTTCGCGCGTGACGAGATCTGGCGTTTGGAGCTGTGCGATTGCCGCCATGCTCTTCGGTGCCTCCACTCCCGCAGCCTCGGTCATCGCCCAAGACATGCAACCGCTGGTGCTTGCCGGCCTGCTGTATCTCGGGGCGGCGGTGGCGGTCGCGCCGTGGTGGATTGCTCGGCGACCTCGGCCGAGCGCGCTTCGACGCGAGTGGCGACTCTTGGCCGTGGCCATCGTCGCTGGCGGCGCGGTGGGACCAAGCCTGCTCACCGCTGGACTGGTCGACACCCCTGCGGCGACGGCGTCATTGCTGCTCAACCTGGAGTTGGTGGCGACCGTATTGCTTGCGGCGACGCTCTTCCGCGAACACCTTGGCCGCAACATGGTTGCAGCTGCGGCGCTTGTCACAACGGCCGGCGTGTTGCTCGTGTGGCAACCGGGTGCATCGATCAAACCCGGTGCTCTCTTGATCGTGGGGGCCTGCGCGTGTTGGGGACTCGACAACAGCGTGACGTCACGAATCGACCAGCTCAGCCCGCAACACGTGGTGTTCCTCAAAGGCATCGTGGCGGGAAGCGTGAATCTCGCACTCGGCCTCCTCGTCAGCGGCGCTGGCGAGGTGGACGGCTGGTCGGTCATCGGCGCATTGACCGTTGGAGCGCTGGGGTACGGTGCGTCGATCACGTTGTGGGTCCGCGGTGCACAACAACTCGGTGCCGCCCGCGGCCAAGTCATCTTCGCCACGGCACCGTTTCTCGGAGCCGTGCTTGCGTGGGTCGTGCTGTCCGACTCGCTCGAGTTGATGCAGCTGATCGCTCTTGCCACTGCCGCGCTCGGCGTCGCGTTGTCGCTTCGAACCGACCACGTGCACCGACACCATCACCATGCAACCGCACACACCCACGAGCACTCCCATGACGACGCGCATCACGAGCACTCTCACCCAGACGGTCCGCTCGGCCGCCACAGCCACTCCCACGAGCATCGGGAGGTCGCCCACGACCACCCGCACGTTCCCGATCTGCATCACCGCCACGACCACAAGCAAGACGATGAAACTCGGCGTCTGAGCTGAGTCCTGTCGGTTACCAGGTCATCTCCTCACACGAATGATCGCCTGCGGTTTCCACTTGCAACGTTGCGTGTTGCAAGTGGAACTGTTCGGCGAGCACCACCCGCGCCTGCCGCAGCACCACCTGGGAATCGACGCCCTCTGCGATTCCGAGATGAGCGGTGAGCACGTCCATGTCACTGGTCAGGGTCCACACGTGCAGGTCGTGGATGTCGGCAACCCCGTCGACGGCTTCCAGCGCAGCGGTGATCGCCGGCAGGTCCACGCCTTCTGGCGCGGCTTGCACGAGAATTCTCAGCGCGTCGCGCCCGAGACGCCAAGCCCTCGGCAGGATGAACAGGCCGATGCCGGCACCGATCACCGGGTCGACCCAGCCCCACCCGGTCGCCCACATCACCGCAGCGGCGATGATCACCCCGATCGAGCCGAGGGTGTCGGCCACCACCTCGAAGTAGGCACCCCGTACGTTCAAGCTTTCGGTCGCACCTTGGCGCAGCAACACGAACGCGATCAGATTCACGGCGAGACCGATCGTGCCGACCACCAGCACCGGTATCGACGATACGTCGGGTGGGTCGTCGAGGCGTTGTGCCGCTTCGAACAGCACGTAGCCGGCGACCACGAACAACAGCACCGCGTTGGCGAGGGCCGCCAGGATCTCCAACCGGTACAAGCCGAAAGTCCGGTGTTGCGCCTGCGTGGCTCGGTTGGCCGCGGTGATCGCGGCGAGCGCCATCCCGAGGCCCAGCGCATCGGTTGCCATGTGGCCGGCGTCGGACAGCAACGCCAAGGAGTTCGCGGCCAACCCGACCACCACCTGCACCACCAGGAATCCGGCGACCAGGGCGAACGACCACCACAATCGGCCGGCATGTCGCGCACCTGCGCGCAGGTCGACGTGGCTGTGATCGTGGCCCATCAGCGACACCGTATACAGATGGGATGACGAGGCGGCAAGATGGCTTGCCAGCGCTGATCAGCCGCTCCCGTGCAGCAGGGCTTTGTGGGCTGCGATCACCTTTCGGTTCTTCGAGGAGTTGGCACGTGCGATCTCGATCGCTCGATCGAGCACGCCGTCAGGTTCGGCGGCGTGGGAGACGATGCCGGCAGCCAAGGCTTGCGACCCGCTGTATCTCCGCCCGGTCAACGACGCTTCGGCAAGTGCGGGGCGCGGGATGTGCGACTCCAGCGCAGCGAACATGGCGGGCGTGAGGGGAAGGCCAAGGTCGACCTCCGGGAGGCACCACCAACCACGTCCGTCGGCCATGACGGTGAAGTCGAACGTCGCCGCGAGCATCGCGCCGCCAGCGAACGCATGGCCGTTGATCGCCCCGACCGTGACCATGTCGAGCATCAAGAAGCGATGCAACACGAGCTCGACATCGTGGACGAACGACTGAAGCTCTTCGTCGCCGGTCTGGAGCCACTCGAGGTCGAGACCGTTGGAGAAGTACCGCCCGTCACCCGTGACGACGAGCGAGACGTTCCCGTCGACGGTTGCGAGCTCGTCGAGGGCCTTGTTGATGCCGTCGATGCTGACCCGATTGAAGCGATTTTCGTCGCTGCCGAGGTGCATCACACGCACCTCGCCGCGGTGTTCGAGTTCGACCATGTTTCCGACTCCTCCATCCGGCTCAGCTCCCTGCTGCGCTGCCAGCACGATGTTGCCACCGCGACCCGGTCCGCTCCATCATGGGAATGGCGGGTCGTTGAAGAGCAGGCGGCAGATTGCGTCGGCGTGGGCTTCGATGACCGCGTCGGATGTGGGGTCGAGGCCAGACAACTCCTGACACTCGGGTCCGAGCACGAACATCGTCGGGCCGCCACCGGTGAGGATGTAGTACAGGTGCGTTGGGGGGATTGCGGGCACAGCGCCTTGTTCCGCCAGGTTGGCGAACATTTCGATGGTCGATTCGTAGATCGGCCGTACATGCGTGAGGAGATAGTCCATGCGCGCTCCAGC
Source organism: Ilumatobacter sp. (assembly GCA_035512975.1). Lineage (GTDB taxonomy): Bacteria > Actinomycetota > Acidimicrobiia > Acidimicrobiales > Ilumatobacteraceae > Ilumatobacter. The sequence goes on along the minus strand of DATKCX010000318.1, from coordinate 1,675 downwards.
TGCGGTGGACTCCTGCAGGATGATCCGATGCAATTGTGGGTGGCGCGCTGAGAAACCGATGAAATCTCGCACGATCAGCCTGGCGCGCGTCACGTCATCGACGTCACCGAGTGTTTGCAGCCGAGCGTTCATGTGCTGGTCGAGCAGCGTGAACAGCGAGTCGACGGCGGCCTGCCACAGCGTCTCTTTCGACGTGAAGTGATAGTTCAGCAGCGGTTGGGCAACCCCGGCTCGCGCGGCGATCTGACGCGTGGTGGCACCCTCGAACGAACGGGCGGAGAACAGCTCGGCAGCGGCATTCACGATGCGATCGCGGGTTGGGTCCGCCGATGGACGCGTCGATCGATCGCGGCCTCGCTCGCTACTCGGCGTCATACGGGCAACCTAATCGAAATCGAGGATCCACTTGACAGATAGCTGATCAATTGATCAGACTCTCGTGAGCATGTCGGGCCATCCGCAGCTCCGGCAACCGCCAACAAGCACGAACCGTCCACGCCGACCAACTCGGGTGTTTCCGTCCGCCATCGTCGCCGAACTACGCCGCAGCCTCAAACGTCTGATCCCTGAAGGAGACACCCATGAAGATCGCCAACCTCGACGGTCGACTCACGCTCGTCGTCAACGACGGGGTCGTCGATGTCGCGACTGCCTCGGAAGGCCGGTTCGGCCCCGACCCGATGGACGCCTACGTCGAGTGGGAGGCCTTCGCTGAGTGGGCGGCGGATGTGAGCCAGCCGACCGGCCAGCTCGACGCAGCGCTGCTCGGATGTCCCGTACCCAACCCGCGACAGGTCTTTGCGATCGGGCTCAACTACCGCAGCCATGCCGAGGAGTCGGGAATGGCGATTCCGGAAGTGCCGGCCACGTTCACGAAGTTCCCGGCGTCGCTCAGCGGGCCATTCGACGACATCGAGATCCATGGGGAGACCGTCGACTGGGAGGTGGAACTCGTCGTGGTGATCGGAGCTTGCGCCGATCGCGTGAAGGAAGATGACGCGTGGGACCACATCGCCGGGTTCACCGTCGGGCAAGACATCAGCGACCGCACATTGCAGTTCGCGGCCGGCATGCAGTTCTCGTTGGGCAAGTCGCGGCGCGGCTACGGGCCGATGGGTCCGTGGGTCGTCACCACCGACGAGGTTCCCGACCGCGACAACCTCGCGCTCGGCTGCCGCGTCGATGGAGAGGTGATGCAAGACGCCCGAACCGATGACCTCGTGTTCGGGGTGGCGCGACTGGTCGCCGAGCTTTCCGCTGTGTTGCCGCTGCTCCCCGGAGACGTGATCTTCACCGGCACTCCGTCCGGCGTGGGCTTGGCAATGCAGCCGCCACGCGCGCTTCGACCGGGCCAGGTTGTCGAGTCGTGGATCGAGGGCATCGGCGAGATCAGAAACGCGTGCGTCGATCCTCGATGAATCGTGTCGTGCTCACCGAGCGACCTCGGGCACACTGGTCGATGTGCCGATCATCATCCGCTCGTTCGAGGGCAGAGACGCCGAGGCGTATGTCGAACTACTCGACCGGATAGACTAGGAGTCGGGGTTCCTGCTCTGGGAGCCGGGCGAGCGTTCGATCGACCCGTCGGTGCTTCGCGAGCGTGCCTCACACCGCGACCGCGCCGAAGGAGTCCACCTCGTGGCTGACGCGGCCGGCGAGCTGGTCGGGTTTCTCG
>DATKCX010000317.1:0-9235 GCA_035512975.1 Ilumatobacter sp. | reverse complement strand
CTGCGGCGCGCATCGCAGTGGCGAACTGCCCGGAGCGAGCGATCACGATCACCGACTGACGGCCGCCTCAGCGGGAGGGCCGCCAATCCGTGGCAGTGTGGAGATCCCAGGTTCCTGGGCCGACGCCACGCTCACGGAGCTTGTACTTCTCGACCTTGGCGGTTGGCGTACAAGGGAGCTGGTCCACCACCTCGATGTATCGAGGCACGAAGAAATACGGGGCCTTGTCGTCGATGAACTGGCACAGGGCGAGCGGCTCGATGACGTGGTCGGCCTTCGCCACGACGAACACCATCAGTTCGTCCTCGGAATCGAGCAGCGGATCCTTCACGCCCACGACGGCGACATCGAGCACCGCGGGGTACTGCCGAACGATGTGCTCGACCTCGAAGCTCGAGATGCTGCGACCCTTGTGGCGTGTGGCGTCCTTCTTGCGGTCGACGAACCAGAGGCAGCCGTCGTCGTCGAGTCGACCGAGGTCGCCGGTGTGGTGCCAGAGGTTCCGGAATGCAGCCAGCGTGGCATCGGGGTCGTGCCAGTAGCCCTGAAAGATGGCGTTCGGTTGGCGCGGTCGAACGCAGATCTCACCGGTCTCACCCACGGCGACCGGAACGTCATCGTCATCGAGCAGGGTCATGTCGACGAGGGGCACCGCCCGACCACACGACCCCGGCGTCACAGCGTCGTCGTGGCGGTACTGAGTGGCACCCATCACTTCGCTCTGCCCGAAGCCGGCGAGGAGGGTCTCCACACCGAAGCGCTGACGCCAGGGGTCGACGAGCTGGGCCGGCATCGGCGTCATGAATTGGGTGCGCAACGGATTGTCGTGGTCGTCGGCGCGGGCGGGAGCGCCCCACAGGTACATGTGCATGGTGCCCAGCGTGATGGTGTGGTTGGCATCGTAGAAGCGAACCCGATCCCAGAAGTCGGTCACCGAGAAGTGATGGTCGATGCATGCCTGCGACCCGACGAGTAGTGCCGGCATCACGTTCATGATGAACGCCGTCGAGTTGTACATGGGCGTGCAGCCGTAGAAGCGCTCGCCATCCTGGTAGCGGCGCAGCGAGTTGTGGTGATCGGCCCACTGCAGCCACACACCGTGCGGCTGCATCACGCCCTTTGACCGGCCGGTGGTGCCAGAGGTCCAGAGGATCGCGCTCAGCTCCGCCGGTGAGGGCTGGTGATCCGGCGTGATGGCTGGAGCCTCGAAGAAGCCGGCAAGGTCGTGCAGGGTGCTGTTGGAAGGCCCCGAACTGTCGGACTGTCCACGCACGACGACGTGGCCGAACCGAACCTGCTCGGCGACGTCGGCGACGCGCTGGAGGAGATGGCCGTCGACGACGAGCACGTCGGCGCCGATGGCGGCCAACGTCATACCGAGCCACTCGCCCCGGTAGTCGGTGTTGACCGGGGACCAGATCGCGCCGAGTCGATTCACCGCGAACGTGAGCACCACTGTGTCGAGCGAGTTCTCCATGAACATCGCGACCGTGTCGCCGCGGCCGATGCCCAGAGCAGCCAACGACGACGCCCACCGATTGGCACGCTCGTCGACCACACCGAAGGACAGCCGTGCATCGTCCATGACCAGGAAGTCGACGTCTGGTCGTTCGTCGGCTCGTGAGGCGAGGAGATTGACAGGAACCGAATTGTTCATCCTATGCAGGATAGCTGTTGGGTGAACTTCAGTCCAGAAGATCGATGCACCCACCGGTTGCGTCGTCAGACAAGAGCAGTGTGCGCGATGACTCGAGATGACGCGTCCAGGCTCGCTCAGCTTCGTCTGCGCTCCGGGCGCGCAGCAAGGTGACCAGCCAGTGGTGCGCCCGACGACCCTCCCGTGCGGCGCGCGCGTTCGTCGCCTCCAGGTCCGCCTTGCCGACACGGGACGATACGAAACGAGAACGGTGGCGACCGACGACCTCGTCCAACGTGTGCCACATCAGGTCGAGTGCAGGGTTGCCGCACCCTGCCATCAGTTCCGAGTGGAAGCGGTCGTGCAGCACCCCGTAGACCTCTCCGTCGTCACCGCAAGCCAACTCCTCTTCGACGGTTGAAGCAAGAACATCCCAGGTAGTGGAGTCGCGATTCTTGGCAACGAGCCGCACGGCCTCCAATTCGAGCACGTCGCGCGCAGCAAACACCTGCGCCAGGCTGGTTCCCGCCATCGCCAGGTGGAGGCTGCCGTAACGCGCCAAGATGCCACGGTCGGGAGCCTCGATTCGCACCCCACCAACGTTGCCGCGCTGCACCCGCGCCAAACCCTCCGATTCGAGCAGACGCAGCGCCTCGCGCAAGGTCGGACGCCCGACACCGAGCTTGGCCATGAGGTCGGCCTCCGGCGGCAGCATGTCGCCAGGTTGGAGCGTGCCATCGGCGATCTCGATCCGCAGCCGTTGGGCGACGTGCTCGGATGCTTTGCGGTTGTCGGGCACTGGCACGGTTGCACTCTACTGAATGCCCGATTGCATCGGTGCTCCTTTCCTGCATAGGATAGAGCCATGATCACGACTCTCCTGTCGATGCGACCGACCGGTTGGTTCCAGCTCTGCTGGTCGCACGACGTGGCGCTGGGGGCGGTGCACACCGTCCGCGCCTTCGGCGAGGACCTCGTCGTCTACCGCACCATGTCGGGCCAAGCGCTCGTCGTCGACGCATACTGCCCGCACCTCGGCGCACACCTGGGAGTTGGCGGCACGGTCGTCGACGAATGCCTCCAGTGCCCCTTTCATGGTTGGCGGTTCGACGTGGATGGCGTCAACGTCTTCGTCCCCTACGCCGAACGACCCAACCGCGCCGCCCGGTTGGCAACGCGACATGCGGTGGAACTCAACGAAGGCATCTTCGTGTGGCACGATGCCGCAGGTCGAGACCCGCTGTGGGAGTTGCCCGACATCTTCGCCGACCTCTTCGGCGACGACGCCACAGCCGACGACTACTACCCCGCAGCACCGTTCGGGTGCTTGCGGGTCGACGGATCGATTCATCCTCAGTACGTAGTGGAGAACGGCATCGACGCCGGCCATTTCTTGGCGGTCCACCGTATGGGGTCGGTGCCAGAGATGGATCCACCGGTCTTCGGCGAATGGCACTACGAGAGTGTCGCCCGAATCACGTTCGGCGCGGGCAAGACCGCCACCAAGCTCACGCCCGATGGGCCGGTGCCAGGCGGCATCCGCACTCACACCTCAGGACTCGGCGTGGGCATGGCGTGCTTTCACGGGCTCGACACCGAACGCACCCGCGTGGCCTGCACACCGATCGACGACCGCGACTCGATGTTGTTCTCCACCACCTGGCTCCCGCGTCGCGATGGCGACAACGCCGCGGTGCTGCCGCCCGAACTCGAAAAGCGCGTGGCGCACGCGAATGACCAGTTCCTTCGCGACGTACCGATCTGGTCGAACCTCCGCTATACGGCATCGCCGAAACTCGTCGCCAGCGAGGTCGTACGTTTCACCGCCTTGCGGAAATGGGCACAGCGCTTCTATCCAACGAACGACCAGCCAACAACCGACCAGCCAGAAATCGACCAGCCAATACTCGACCGGGAGGTCTCGGCCTGATGTCATACCAACCACTAGCCGGCGTGCGCGTGCTCGACGTCGGCATCCTCATTCCACCGTCGCTCACGAGCGCCAAGCTCGTGGCACTCGGGGCAGACGTCGTCAAGGTGGAGCAGCGCGGCGCCGGCGACCGCATCCGGCGGATTCCGCCCTATGGACCCGACGGCGAGAGCCCCCAGCACATGGCCCAGAACTGGGGCAAGCGTTCCATCGCGCTCGATCTGCGTGACGAGCACGACTGTGCCACATTCTTCGAGTTGGCCGCAGTCGCCGATGTCATCCTCGAGAACCAGCTCGCCGGATCCTGGCAGGCGATGGGTATCGACTTCGCCGTGCTTCGGCAACAGCGACCTGAGCTCGTCGTGTGTTCGATCACCGGCTTCGGCCAGACGGGGCCGATGGCTGCCCTTCCATCCCACGGGCTCAACATGGACGCGCTGGCCGACACGCTCGCACTCGTCGATGAACATGGGGAACCCCGACTCGGATGGTCGTTCACCAGTTGGGGCAACGAGTTGGGCGGTGCGTACGCCGCTCTCGCGATCACCGCCGCGCTCGTCAACGTGCGCAGCGGCGGCGAAGGGGCGTGGATCGACCTGTCGTGTTGGGATGCCCTCGTGGAGAGCCACCGCACGGAGATCGCGCTCAGCCACGTAACCGGCAAGCCGAACAACATGCACGACTCACACCTCGGGCCGCTCTACAACACGTATCTGTCGAGCGACCAGAAGCCGGTGCTGCTCGGAGCGTTGGAGCCGAAGTTCTGGAAGCGTTTCTGCGAGAACGTCGACCGGCCCGACCTGATCGACCGCCACACGGGCGCCGACATCGACTTCGGGTGGGACGACGAGGCACTCCGCGACGAACTGCGTCCGATCTTCGCCTCCGCCACCTCCGAGGAATGGCATCAGCGGTTCATCGAGTGGGACGTTCCCGGTGCACCGGTGTTGCAGCTACCCGACGTGATGGAGCTCGAGCACTTTGCCGCCAGGGGCCTGGTGGAGGGCGAAGCCGGCACATGGCCCAACGTCACCAGCGCCATTCGTTGGCACCACACGGGCGAGCGGGCGGGATCGAACCTCAGGCCGCCGCCCATCATGGGAGCCGATGAGGACGACGTGCTGCGAGACTGGCTCGGCCGCTGATCCCCAATATCTAATGGCGACGGCGGTTGGTGGGTGCGCCGGCGATGCGGAGGCCGGCGAGGATCGTCTCGAGGCCGTGACGGACGTAGTCGTCGGCGGTGAGACCGTGGGCCCGCCAGTCGGGCTCGTCGGCACGTGTGTCCCGCGTGGAATCAGCCTCGATCGCCAGTCGACCGAGCAGGTGAGTGTGGAACGTCGATGCGGCGAGCAGTGCGTCGCGTTCGCCGAACCCAGACGCGAGCAGCACGCCAACGGTTTGCCGCCGGATCGCCGCGCCGGCCGGGTTCGACGGCTGGTCGAGGAGGTGCCGGGCGACTCCGGCGAAACCGCGGAGCTGTTTCCACAACGCGTCGTGGTAGGTGGCCAGCCACACGTCCCATGGCAGGTCGTCGTCGGGCACCGATACGCCCGCCACGATCGCGTCGGCGACGAGCTCGACCAGCCGCTGCTTGTCGCCCACATGATGATGCACCGTCATCGCCGTCACTCCCAGCTCGCCGGCGAGGGTGCGCATGCTCAGATCGTCGAGACCGCGCGCTGCGGTCAGCGCAACTGCGGTGCTGACGATCTCGTCGAGCGACAAGGGCGGTACTCGGTGGGCGGGCATGTCAGATGATCACACACATGTCACATACTCAGTCCGCCGTCGACGGTGATGACCGAACCGGTGGTGAACGCCGCGAGATCATCGAGCAGAAAGCGAACCGCATGGGCGACCTCCTCCGGTCGGCCGAGGCGTCGCAGCGGGATCTTGCGACTGATCGCGGCGACGAACGCCGCGTCAGCATCGGCCGTCATCCCCGTCTCGGCGGTCGGGCCCGGCATGACGATGTTGACGGTGACCCCCTGGTCGGCAACCTCGCGAGCCAGAGTTCGAGTCAACCCGAGCAGACCCGCCTTGGACGCGGCGTATGCGGCCTGGCCGCTGTTCCCCATCGTCGCAGCCACCGACGACACGGTTACCACACGGCCGTTGGCACTCGCCGAGATCGACGGCAGCGCGGCGCGGATCATTCGGAACACTCCCGACAGGTTCGTGTCCAGTACCGCGTCCCAGTCTGCGTCAGACGTTTCCACAAGGCGGCTGTCGCGACTGATCGCGGCGTTGCACACGAGATGATCGAGGGAGCCGAACACGGCCACCGCTTGTGCCACCGCCTGCGAGCAGTCGCTGGTGGATGCGATGTCGGCGCGCCGGACCGACAGCCGATCGTGCCGCGCGGCGAACTCGTCGGCGGTCGCGTCGTCCGTGCGATAGGTGGCAAGAACGTGCCAGCCGTCTGCGACCAGTCGTTCGCTGATAGCGCGGCCGATGCCGCGCGTGCCACCGGCGACGAGGGCGACCCGACCGTCAGTCATTGCCGACTCCCGCTAGAGCGCGCGCCAACTGCATCGCATTCGCCATGTCGTAGTGGTTGCGCGTGACGGTGCGCTGCGCGAACAGCCCACCGCCTGACTGCAACCACGACACTGCTTCGCGCCCGCCCCACTCGTCGGCCGTCATGTTGTGGATCGCGTGGAACAGGGCAAGGCGGTGCTCGGCGGTGACGCCGCTGGCACCGCGAAGGTATTTGGTCACGAACGGCCCGGTCTCCGGGTTGTCGAGGTCGGCGAAGCTCGGAGCGGTGACGACCGTGCCGCCGGCGATGTCGTGGAGGTTGCGAACCATCGCTGAGTATCCGCTCGCCGCATGCAGCTTGCCCGCGTTCGTGTACAACTCGCTCGGGATCAGCATTCCATCGGGACGCGCATCGACGTTGCCGAGAGCGGCTTCGAGGCAGGCCCGCGTCATCGTCGCGTAGACCACGATCTCGGTGATCTTGTCCTTGATGTGGCCGATGCCGGCGATGCCGTTGGCCTCAGCGATCATCTGCGCGAGACCGGCCAGCTGGTCGCCCAGATGGGCCATGTGCGCAACTCCGCTGAGCCGCTCCCACAGCCCGAGCGCGTGCGCGACCGTCGCCGACCGGGCGACGTCGCCGTCGAGGAACACACGCTCGTACGGCACGTAGACATCGTCGAACACCACGATCGAATCGGGCAGCGCCACGGCCGCCGAGACAGGTTTGTCGCGGGGATGACCGTGACGGGCATGGTGGCTACTGACGATCTGAATCACTCCTGGCGCGTTGGCCGGCACTGCGCAAGCGATCGCGTAATCCTCTTCGCCGGAGCGCATCCGCTTCGTGGGCATCACCACCAACTCGTGTACCAGCGGCCCGGCGGTGGTGTGGAACTTCGCGCCGCGGATCACGACTCCCTGGCGGTCGCGATCGACCACCCGCACGTACAGATCTGGATCGTCCTGTTTCGCCGGCGACAACGACCGATCGCCTTTCGCGTCAGTGATCAGTTCTGCAAAACGCACATCTCGGGCGGCGCAGTCGTCGAACCAAGCGTGAATTCGCTCGCCCGCCGCGGCGTCGGATTCAGAGAGCGTCGATGCCGACGTGAGCAACGCCATGGCGACGGCCGACAGGCTCAGGGTGACGTCGAATTCGACGAGCAGCTCGCATCGTTCGCGCAACTCGGCGACAGTTCTCGGGATCGTGAACGCGGGGTTCCTCGCTGTTGGGTCGAGGTCGTACAAGCGGTCGTAGCCGCCGGCAACGATGCGTGCACCCTGGCCCAAGCCCGGATCAGCCGTCACATCGGCGACGCGCGCACCGTCGAGATGCACTCGGCGGCCGTCGAGCAGCGACGCGAGGTATTCATCTCCGGTCATCATGGCTGTACTGACTCCTTCGGTGTGGGTTCCTTGGGGAGGCCGAGCACACGCTCAGCGAGGGTGTTGCGTTGGATCTCATCGGTACCACCGGCAACCCGAAGCATCGGTGCGCCGGTCACCCATCTGGTCCAGGCGAAGGTGCCCCAGGCCCCCGTGTCGGCAGTGAGCCATGCGCCGAGCAGATCGCCGGCGATGTCACCGCACAACATGCCTTGGTCGGAAAAGAGCAACTTGAGGATCGAACCCTCGGCCCCGGTGGGGCGGCCGGCCGGGACGGTCGCCTCCATCCGCAGCCCGAGAAACCGCCGCAACTCGGCGTTGGTGTGGGCGACCGCGAGTCGCTGGCGAACGCGCCGATCGTCAGCCATCTCACAGTGACGGGCCAGATCCACGAGTCGGGCGACGGGGTCGACCGCCGAGTTCGCCGCTCCTGAACCGACAGCGGCGCGCTCGGCCATCAGCGTGGCCATCACCGCTCCCCAACCACTGCCGAGCGGGCCAACCCGGTTGGCGTCGGGCACGCGGACGTCGTCCAAGAACACCTCGTTGAAGTGCGTCTCCCCCGTCATCTGGCGGAGCGGGCGAACCGTCACGCCGGGACTGCGCATGTCGATGAGGAACATCGTCAACCCACGGTGCTTGGGCGCATCCGGGTCGGTGCGGGCCAGAAGTTGACCGACATCGGCGAGGTGGGCCTGCGAGGTCCACACCTTCTGCCCGGAGACGATCCAGCTCTCGCCGTCGAGATGGGCCCGGGTACGCAGACCGGCGAGATCAGACCCGGCTTCTGGCTCGCTCAACAGCTGGCAGGCGAGCAGATCGCCGCGGAACAAGCCGGGCAGGTATCGACGTTGAACGTCCTCGCTGCCATTGGCCAACACTGCGGGTGCGACGAGGTGGGTGCCCGTGGCGAATGGCTGTTGATCGGGCACGTCGAACTGGCGTTCCAACAGCCGATACTCCTCGTCGAGCACCGGCGATCGGCCGCCACCTCCGAGGGCGGTTGGGCCACCCAGCCAACCGAATCCGCTGTCGAATACCAACCGCCGCCATGCTCGACCGAGTTCCAGTGCCGTTGCCTCGGCGGCCCGGTCGGCGTGCCCGTCGAGCAACCCGATGGCATCATCGCCGACGCCCCACGTCACATCGGTGCGATTCGTACGCCTCGACGAGTTGGCCGTCAGAAACGACAGTGCACTGGCTCGGAACGCTTCGACATCATCACTCACGAACTCTCTTATACACCGTAGAAGAAGCTCCCGCAAGAGGCAGCACTTCGTCGGCCACCCGGTGACGGTGCCAGCGCGACGAGCCGAACAGGGCCTGGTTCAACATTGCCCGCTTGAAATACAGGTGCGTGTCGTGCTCCCAGGTGAAACCGATCCCGCCATGGCTCTGCAACGAGTCACCACAGATCGTGACAGCGGCATCGCAAACGTAGGCCTTCGCAGTGCCCACCGCGATCACCCGCTCGCGAACCGCGATCGGTTCCTCTCCACCGGCGACGGCCGCGGCCGCGTTGTCGACCGCGACGCGACTGGTCTCGACGAGCAGCACGTCGTCGGCGAGACGATGCTTGATCGCCTGGAACGAGCCGATCGAGCGGCCGAACTGATAGCGCTGCTTGACGTACTCGGCGGTGCGCTCGACGACGACTTCGGCGATGCCGAAGCTGTCGAGTGCCATCGCGGTCGCACCCACATCGACCACGCTCGAAAGGAGCGCGGCGCCGTCGCTTGGTTCGGCCAGTAGCGCGGCCGCGGGCACGCGCACCTCATTGAGGGCCACCTCGGCCG
>DATKCX010000316.1:0-2658 GCA_035512975.1 Ilumatobacter sp. | reverse complement strand
GCTCAGTGGACAGAGCACCTGACTTCGGATCAGGACGTCGGGAGTTCGACTCTCTCCTGGGGCACCAGTTCCCGCTACCGATCGAGCAACGAGGTCAACGATTGAGGCGCCAGACCTTGCCGGGACGGCCGACGCCGGTCGCGCGCTGTTCGCCGGTTGGGCTGAACAGGTTCGACGCAGCGATTCTGCGCCGAAGGTTCGATGGGTCGAGTCGAACACCGGTGACAGCCTCGTCCACATCGGCGATCGCCCCGCTGGTTGCTGGTGACGGGCCGAGCAGGCCGAGAAACACCCGTGGCTCTGTCCACAGGTGCTGACGCATCCACGCCAACGTTTCCTCGAGGATGTCGTCGTGATCGAATGCCAGTGTTCGTGGAGCGCCGACTGGTTCGAGCACCGCACCGGCCGCAAGGGTGCCAGAGTCAGGCAGTGCGTCATCGAAGTTCGGGATGAGCGCGAGGTGGGCAATCGACAAGCTGTGACCTCGTGGGTCACGAGCGACCGAGTCGTGCACGCCGACCGTGAAGCGCTGCGTATCGCTGGGGAGCACGATGCCACACTTGTCGGCCAGGCAACGGTCTGACGCTTGCGCGATGGTCTCGCCGTTTTGCACGTACACGCCGGGCAGCGCTCGGCGTCCCCGTTCCGGGGCGCGCCGCCGGGTGATGGTGACGAAGCGCAACCGAGCCTCGCTGACCGTCGCGCACACCGTGTCGACCGTGACGATGGGCCCGACGTAGCCGGACCCACCGCCTTTAGCGAACATGGCGTACGCCGACCCGATCCACGATGTCGTCCCAGCTCTGGCGAACCACGAACTGCCCGTCACGCCACACGGGCACCAGGAGTGACTCGGCCTCCTGCTCGGGAGTGGCCCGATCAACCCGGTACGGAGTGCCGTCGGCGTCGGGAAGCACCGCCAGTCGACCAACGGCAGACTTTTTCAGGCCGCTGTCGGTGACCGGGTCTTTCCATACGTCGAACGCCTCGCCATCGACCATCACCCAGGTGGTCTTGTTGGCGAAGCCGCCGGTGTCTCGGGTGACGTATTGATAGGTGAAGCTGCCGATGCCGAGCACCACGTTGGTGGACGCGAATCCGTGGCCGTCGCTGTCGACCTTTGCGGCCAGTCGACTGGCGATGTCGTTGCCGCGGTCGTAGGTGATGGAGTCGCCGTAGATCGTGCCGATGTGCGGGTCGAGTTCGCGGAAGCCCTTACTGTTGACCGTTCCTCCGAACACTTCCCACAGCAGCTCGACGACGCCTCGGTGCGCCGGGCTTCCCGCAGGTGCTGTCGGATCGCCGCAGAGAATGTCGGCGGGGTTGCCGGAGTCGGGGCGGATCACGAGCTTGCCCTCGCGGGCAATGATTCGTTCATGCAGCTTGGGGAGGAAGTCGGTCAACACCGCCCACAGGTCGTAGGTGTCGCTGACCACCGACAAGATGCCGATGGGGAACAGGTCGAGGAGACGCTCGAACGTGTCGAACTCCGAGTCGGCCGCCGCGCCGGCACACATCACCGCATGTTCGGTGGCCGGTACCGACCCGAGAATCATGGCGTCGGGTCGCACGGTGTAGTGATTCTCGATCCAGTCGCGCGCTGCGAGCGTGTCTGACCCGGCGAACGACAACAGGTGCCCAGCGCCCGACGCGGCGCTCGCCTTCAACCCGGTCATGCCGCGGGCGGAAAAGTCGTGGCCCTGCCAGTCGACGAACTCACCGGCGTCGGACGTGGCCGCGGCGTGGCGGTCGAGCATTCGCCGGAAATGCAGGGCAATCGTCGCAGAGGTCATGGGCTGCCAGGTCTCGGCCGCCATGTAGGTCTCGATGTAGTTCACCAGCCAGTAGGCGTGATCGACGGTGTTCGTGATGGTGACCACCGGAACCCGCACGGGTGCCTCCGTGCCTTCAGGGAGCGCTCGGAACTCGAGCGGCAGGAAGCCCACTCGGTGCAACGCCCGTATGTGGTCAGAACCAACGCCGTTCGGCCCAACAGTTTGCAGGAGGCGATGTTCGTACCAGTCGCACACCTCGTCTTCGTCCGCATCGAAGAACGGTTGCCACAGGGCGACCAAGTCGTCGATGAACGCTTGGATACCGAACACGACGAACGCGTCGACACCGTCGATGCGGCTTCCTCGCGGCGTGAGGTTGGCGAACACCTCGCTGGTTCCGGCTGGATACATCAGCGCATGGGCGAGCTTGTACGCATCGCAAGCCATGAGCGGGTCGAACTGTCCGGCGAAGGGGTTGATGGGGACTTGGTTGTCGGTCATGAGGGAGTCCTGTCGGTGTTGTTTCAGTTGGCGTTGTTTCAGTCGGTGTTGTTTCAGTCGGTGTTGTTCAGTTGGCGTTGTCGGGCGCGGTCTGGTCGAGCACGGTCTGATCGAGATGGTTCACGAGCAGGGCGAGCGCACTCGTCTGCGTGTGGATGCGGTCGCTGGCGCGGTGCAACGAGGGGAAACTGTCGGTGCTGGCGATGCGCTCGAATCGTTCCAGCAGCGGTTCGAGCGGCTTGCTGTAGATGCCGTGGCTGGTCCAAAGACGCATGCGGTGCTTGGGGTGACCGATGGCGTTCGCCAACCCGATGAACGTGCCTCCGCCATCACAGATGTCGTCGACGACCACGGCTGTGGCACCGTCGGGAATCGCATCGCA
>DATKCX010000315.1:0-7754 GCA_035512975.1 Ilumatobacter sp. | reverse complement strand
GGGGTGTTGGTGATGGGGAGTTCGGCGAGCGCGGCGACGTTGCGGGCGACGAGGTCGCGTCGTTGCGCCCAGGTGAATTGCTTGGGACAGGGTGGAACGGAGTTTGATGAGCGAGTTCCGCGACAGGGCGCTGCCCGAAGTGCGGCCACGGCCTTTGCGGCGGGGTGCGGAATCGATGGTGTGGGTGCGGCGACCGAGGGCGGCTTCAACGTCGTCGATGGTGAGCGATCGAAGTTTCACTGCGCCGAGTTCGTCGGTGAGGATGTTGATGGCCCATCAACCCCAGGTCACAGGTACTTTCGTTGCTTCGAGAGCGAGTGTGCCCAGGCGGCTGATCCTAACGGCGCTTGATTTGATGCCGACAGCGTGATGGCGACAGCGTGATGAGTTCACGTGTTTCCAGGCGCGTTAGGGCCAGCAAGTCGGCGGTCCCCGAGTCAATCGGAGCGTGACCTCTTCCGTGCCAGATGAGGCTGGCGACCGAGAATCAGGATCCGCCAGCCAGCGACGTAGGCCGGTACGTGTCGGGCAAGTGGTTGATCGATTCGACCCGAAGCTCGAAAATGCGACGCGATGCCGACCACCGTTCGCGTCGACTTCGGCACTCGGGCCGCGGTGAGCGTTGCCGTCGTAGTCGACCCTTGCGACCTCGACGGTGGTGCCGTCGATTTGAGCCTGATCGGGTAGGCGATCTCGTTGTCGAAATCGCGCTGGAGAGCTTCATGTCCCTCTTCGCCGTGGGCGTCGAGGTGACGCGTTGGATGAGGTGGTCGATGATTCTTGTTCGGGGATCATGTCGGCGGGTCGACGCTGCGGTGGGGTCGGGATCGCGGTCCCGACGCCCGCTGCTTTGCGTCGAATCCGAGCGAGGCGTAGGGGCGGAGTCGCTTGTTGTGCATGCGGGCGAGGACGGGGACGCGTTCGTCGACGTAGTCGTGAAGTTCGACGTCGTTCTTGCCGACGCGGGTGCGTAGGAGACGGCCTACGTACTGGACGACACGTCCCTTGAATGCGATCGGGAAGGCAAGGAAGAGCGTGTCGAGTTCGGGCCAATCGAAGCCTTCGCCGACGTACGAACCGGTAGCGATCAGGGCGATGCCTGTTCCGTTGTCGTTGTCGATGGCATCGGCGACGGTCTGTCTCGCCCTCTTCCCCAGACCGCCGCGTAGCACGTGGGCCAGGGTGCCCATTTCTTCTAGGCAGTCGGTGATGGCGTCGATGTGTTGGGTTCGTTGCGTGAGCACCAGGCACCTTCGGCCCTCGTTCACGGAAGCGTGTATATCGGCGCAGATTTGTTGTGTTCTGATCCCGTCCTCTGCGAGCTCTCTGAAGATCGCTTGGATGCCGAGATCGTCGTCGATCTCGAAGGAGGTTTTGTGGATGAAGAGGTGGCGCTGAACCAGCGCCGCGTCGCCGATGTCGCTGGATCGAATCTCGTGACGGACGGGGCCGCACTGCAGTGTGATGATGCCCTCGAGGCCGTCGCGTCGATATGGAGTAGCGGTCAGACCAAGCCAGCGGCGTGTGGCGGCGTGGCGCACCGTCAACTCGAAGGTCACCGCAGGGAGGTGGTGACATTCATCAACCACCACCAGCCCGTACTTGGCAAATACGACTGCAGGTTGATCGAGTCGGGCGACGCTTTGGATCATGGCCACGTCGACGAACCCTGATGGCTCGTTGTTTCCGCCGCCGATCGATCCGATCTGGTCCGCCTTCAGCCCGAGGAACTCTATGAGTCGTGCCCGCCACTGCTCGAACAGCGGCTTTCGGTCGACGAGCACAAGCGTGCGTTGTCCGTGGTGTGCGATCAGTGCGCACGCGAGCACCGTTTTGCCGGCGCCAGGCGGCGCTACGACCACGCCAAGGTCGTGGTTCTTCGCCGCGTCGAACGCGACGCGTTGATGAGGCCTGAGTGTCCCGATGAACGTGAGGTCAATCGATTCCGGGACAGTTCGATTGTCGGTGAGATCAAGCTCGCTGCCAGCGTCGGCGACGAGCCGAGTGATCGGGTCGATGAGCCCGCGCGGGACCGACAACCAGTCGAGATCCTCGCGGTAGCAACGGATGAACCTCGGCGTGTCCCAGGTGGAGAATCGAAGACGTTCCTTCTCGTGGAACGTAGGGTTCGAGATCGACGCCAGGTGCTTCAATCCGGCCACCATCGCCGGAGGGAGCCCGGATCGTCGGAGCGACAGCATCCCTCCGACGCGTGCTTCGATCACTTGTGGCGCGGGAGGTCCGCCGAGCTGAGTGAGGTCGGCGATCGTGAGATGTGGTCCTGTCTCCAGAGCGCGAACTGACTTCACAGCCGAGTCGACGGCGCCGGCGGACATTCGGGCCACCGACGACAGAAACGCCCACTGGTCTTGCCACGGTGTCATCGTTGTGGGGTCGAGAAACAAGGTGGTGCCACGCCGGACACAGTCGCCGTTTAGCGGTAGGGCGATCAGGTTCCCGAACGATCCTCGTGGCATGAAGTCCTGTGAGGGGAAGAACCGGTCGTAGCTGGCGAGGTCCAACTCGGCTCGTTTCGTCATCGCTTGGCGAAGCAGCGCCATGCCCATCGCTCGGGCTGAGGCTGCGGGGATCGGTGATTCGAAGAAAACCCAGACGTGGGCGCCATCACCGGACCGGGACCGTTCGAGAATGGCTGGGACCTGAGCTGCGTGGCACGCATCGACAAGTGCGAGCGCGTCGAGTGGCCAGCCGTCACCGTCGAAGTCGCACGCCAATAGTGTGCACGTGTCGCCCGGGAGCAGGGGATAGATCCCGATCGACGCCTCACCGCGCAAGTGCGACGCGAAGACATCATCGGTCAATGGCAGGTATTCCCTGTTGCGTTTGTTCTTCGATGACCAGCCGCCTCGGACCGCTGGCGACCAACCTGACTTGCCAGTTGTCGGAGTCTCCCAGCGGTGTGCGTACACATCTGTGCGACCACCGAACAAGGACCGATAGAGCGCCAGTTTGTCACCCACCGTCGATGCGTGGTCGACACTTTCATGTCGGGCCGTTTCGCTGAACAGGGTCGGCTCCCACGACTGTTCGTGACCGCTCGCCGAACGAACGTCAAAGCCCAACAGTCCCCGCAGGCGATCGAGTTCCGACCTGAGCTCGCGGTTCTCGCTGATCCAGTCTTCGTGAGTCCGATCGGGGTCGTCGGCCATGCTCACCATGCTCTCATCTGGGACGCCACAACCGTTTGCGTGGTTGGCGGCCGACGGTCAGTCTCTGCTTGCCTGATCGATCCGGTCGATCATGGTACGAACGGCGGCAGCTGCATGTTCGACATCGATCACCGTGAAGTTGGCGTCGAGTGCGAGGGTGCGGTAGCCGTCGACCCAATCGTCGGGGATGGTCAGCGTCGGCGGCCATGGATGAGAGTCGCGGCCTTGAAAGACCTCGACGCAAGCGACTCGCACGGCCTGCCAAGCGAGGCCGTCCACGAGGTCAGCGAGCAGTTGAAGATCGAGCAGGTCACGGAATCGGTCGTTGCTGACATCATCGATCCGCTCCGTGCACGCGTGGAGTTTCTGTGCGATCTGCCAACGAACAGCAATACACGGCACCGACTCGGGTCCTGCGATCCCGAGATCACTCAGCGGCCTGGCCCGAACGCGGTCAACCTCGGCCCCCATTGATGCTTCGACCTCTGCGACTTCGACGGGCACAGTCACGACCGGCTTATGTCGGTAGCTGATCTTGATGTCGCAGCGGATTGCCCCGGTGTCACGGATCGGTTGGAGTTCAGTCCGGGTCGCGCCGAAGTCGCCGAAACCCGTGCGCAACGCAGGGTCCAGATGTTCGGCGAGTTCACCGATTGCTGCGCGAAGCGCAGCGTCAAGGTCTCTGGTAGCTCGGGCGGACCCGCCGATCCGCAGTTCCATTGCGACGCCGCCCTTGATGAGAAAGAGCGGCTCGCCATCATCGCGGTGACGCGCTTGGTCGAGCATTGCGGCAACGATCATGAACCCCAGCCAGCGACGGAGTCGTCCGGCAGCGATTCCTGAGTGGTTGGCTGACTCGGTGAGCCATCGGCCGAGCACGTTCGCGTTGTGCGGCGGCTTGTCACGTATGGGCGGGCCGCTCACGCCGTCACCGCTCCGAGCAGGTTGCGTTCGCTGGATGTCAACAGACCGCGGCGGTTGGCGTTGTCGATGGCTTGGTCGATCAGGCGGCGATCGAGGTGGCGTTCGAGCCCGTCGAGGATCGCTCGCAAAGGTGTGACCACCGGAATTCCGTCGACGTTCGCGAGTTCGCCCGGTTCGAGATCGCGCACGTGCACCTCGTAGGTGGGCGGTGTGCGACGGCGCACTCGGGCCGACTTGGGCACGGTGACATGGATGCGCGCGGGGTTGACATCGCACAGGTCCCACAGTTCGAGCGCTGAATCATGTGAAATGACGCCGAGCCGGCGCGGCCACAGCGTTGCCGCCATCAGCTCATCTCGTTCATCTGTGGGGTAGGACCGAAACCGGTAGAGGCCGCGTTCAACTCGATCGAGGTGCCCGGCTCGTTCCATGTCCACGAGTGCACCATCGTGGCCGCCGAGGTTGCGCACATCCTCGGATGTGATGAACCCGAACTGGTCGGATGCCACCTCGAAGAATGCTTGGTACCACTTACCCGGCATGTCAATAGTATAGAGAAAATCCATAGTTATGGCAAGAGCGGTAGGTGGAGTCCTCGAAGTGGTGGTGCGGTTGAATTCGGTGCGGACGGCTTTGGGGTCGGAGGGTTTGCCGGTGGGGGAGGTGAACACCAGATCAGCATCGTTGCAATAGGCGCCGTGGAGAGTTGCGGCGTGTTCGATCTGACGCTGGCGATGCCGTTCAAGCGCCTCGAGGACGATGGTGGGTGCGTCGAGGGTGCGGATGCTGCCCGCGGTTTTCGTGTCGCCGATGGTGACGGAGCCGTCGCTGTTCGAAGTCCGGGAGCGCCAGATGTGGATGGTGGCGTTGGTGGTGTCGATGTCGTTCCATGAGAGTCCGGCGGCTTCGCCGGGTCGGAGTCCGAGGTAGAGCCTCAAGCACGACAGTTCCTCGCCGCCGCCCAAAGCACCGAGCTCGAAGCCATGTGGATCCTCATGCGGCGAGGGCGGCGACGTTGCGGGCGACGAGATCGCGTCGTTGTGCCCAGGTGAGTGCTTGGGACAGGGTGGAACGGAGTTTGATGAGTGAGTTCCGTGACAGTGCGCTGCCCGAAGTGCGGCCACGCCCTTTGCGGCGGGGTGCGTCGACGATGGTATGGGTGCGGCGTTTTAGGGCGGCTTCGACGTCGTCGATGGTGAGGGATCGAAGTTTCACTGGGCCGAGTTCGTCGCTGAGGATGTTGATGGCCCATCGGTGGCTGACGAGTCGGGCGGGGGAGAGGTCGCGGTTGGGGAGTGCTTTGGTTTCCCAGAGTTGCAACAGGTCCGACACGGTCAGGGTGCCTGACGTGACGGGGCATGGAAGAGGTCAAGGGTTCGATTTTCCTTGAGCTCCACGAAAACCCTAGGTAGGTCGCCCTGGGCACCCGTGCGGCTCGGTGTTCGCGGACACGATGTCAGGCGAGGTTGCTCGAGCGAGGGTAGACATCGCCAGGGTCGGTGAGGACGTTCACGAGATAGGGCACGCCGCTGGCGAACGCCCGGTCGAGTGCGGGGCCCACGTCCGAGGTCGAGGCAACGGTCTCGCCGCCGCCGCCCAACGCCTTCACCACGTCGTCGTAACGCAATTCCGGCTGCAGATCGCAGGCCATGTCCCAGCCGTAGATCGCTTGCATCGGGTGCTTCTCGAGGCCCCACATCCCGTTGTTGCCGACGATCATCACCACCGGCAGGCCATGGCGCACCAGCGAGTCGACGTCCATCAGGCTGAAGCCCGCCGCACCGTCGCCGAGCAGCAGCACCACCTGCGACGACGGGCGCACCACTCGCGCTGCGATCGCGTAGCCGAGTCCGTTGCCGAGACAACCGTACGGTCCGGTGTCGAGCCATCCGCCCGGTTCGTAGACCTCGATGAACTTGCCGGCGTACGACGCGAAGTCGCCACCGTCGCAGATCACCACGGCGTCACGCTCGAGACGCTTGCGGAGTTCACCGTAGATCCGACTGGGCTTGATCGGATCGGCGTCGGCCTCCATCAACGCCACCTCGCCGGCCCTCGCCGCCGACTCGGCCTCGCGCAACTCGGTGATCCAGGCCGTGTGGTCGACGCGGTCACCGGCGTACTCGGCGAGACCGCGCAGCGTCAGCCGAACGTCGCCGACGACGGTGAGCACGTCGACGTGGCCCGCCCGTTGCGAGTCGGCGTCGACGACGTGTGCCACGGTGGCCGAACCGAAGGTACCGAACCCCAATCGGAAGTCCAGCGGCGTGCCCAGCACCACGACCACGTCGGCACGCTGCTTGAGCAGGCCACGAGTGCGGAGGAATGCCAGATCGTGATCGGCCGGCAGCAATCCGCGACCCATCCCGTTGAAGAAGCACGGCACACTGAGGTGCGCCGCCGCAGCGGCCAGTTCGTCCCATGCGCCGTCCCAGTAGACGTCCGAGCCGACCAGGAACACCGGGCGCTCGGCACCGGCGACCAGCGAAGCGAGCGCCGACACGTCGTCGTCGTCGGGCGCAGCACCCATCCCGTCGGACGACCCGGCGTCGGGAATCTCGCCGATGGAGGGGCCGAACACGTCGAGCGGAAAGTCGAGGAACGTCGGACCCCGGTGCGGCTCGATCGCCAGCCGGACCGCCTCGTGCACCATCGCACCGGCCTGCGCAGGGTCGGTGACGGTGGCCGCAAGCTTCGTGATCGACGACACGATCGGCACATGGTCGAGTTCCTGCAGCGAACCGGCACCCCACCGGTGCTGCGGGGCGCGGCCGCCGAGCACGACGACCGGTGAGCCGTTGAAGTGCGCCGAAGTGATCGCAGACACGCCGTTGGTGATTCCCGGACCGGCCGTGAGCGCTGCGAATCCCGGCCGTCGGGTGAGCTTGGCGTAGGCCTCGGCAGCGAACGTCGCCGACTGTTCGTGGCGAGTGTCGATCACGCGCATCCCCTGATCACGCGCGGCTTCGTACAACGGCCAGATATGACCGCCGTTGAGCGTGAACATCACATCGGTGCCGTAGGCGGCGATCGCTGCAACTGCCTGCTGGCCTGCGTGCCCGCTAATTCGTGCCATGTCAAAAGACCGTAACGCGCGCCTGCAACACCGAATCGATGCAGTCGGCCCGGGGGCCGTCGTCCCCTTACTCGTCGGGCACGATCCAGATGATCGGTTCCCCGTTATCCGTGCCACCGATGAGAATGCCATCTGAAACTCGGAGCACCGAAAGTGCTTCCTGGCGGCCGTTGCCGCCAAACAGGCTTTTGTGGATCAGTTGGCCGTGTTCTGGCACTGACCACCACACGGCGTCGAAGCTCCCGTGCCGGTCGTGGGCGACGCCGACGATGTTGGTGATGAACTGCCCGGCCGAGACGTCGTAACCGACGGATCCTGGGAGCGTGTGGAACGACCCTTGGGTCGACTGGGTTCGAACAGAGCCGTCGATGGGCTGCCATGCAATGACCGGGGTCGTCGTGTCGAGCAGCCGATCGAACTCACCCATGACACCGACAGCATCCTTGGTCACCCAGCAGAGTGGCGGGCGACGATGCAGCGTCGGGTCGGCGAGCCACTGTGACAGCTCGTCGATCACCACCAGTGAACCATCTCGAACCGTTGCCACCAGACGACTCCCATCCAGCATCGATTCGACCACGACG
>DATKCX010000314.1:0-4194 GCA_035512975.1 Ilumatobacter sp. | reverse complement strand
AACAGTCCCATCGGGCTGACGCGACCTCCAAGAATGCTGGAAGGCATACATCATGGCACTCAAGGCCAAAGCTGACATCGTCGCCGAACACGGCAAGACGGCAACCGACACCGGTTCCACCGAAGTGCAGATCGCGCTCCTGACCGACCGCATCGCACACCTCACCGAGCACCTCAAGGTGCACCAGAAGGATCACCACAGCCGTCGCGGCTTGTTGATGCTGGTTGGCCGTCGTCGTCGCCTGCTCGACTACTTGCGTGGCATCGACGTCGAGCGCTACCGCACCATCATCGCCACCCTCGGCCTCCGCCGCTGAGGAGGTCTGGCCAGCCGGCCAGCACGGTTTTCTAAGCCGATCAAAAGGTCTCGTTGCCATTGGCAGCGAGACCTTTTGCGTTGCATCCAGCTCTTCCGCACTCGGCCGGAAAGAGGAGCCGACGTCTGGTTGTGGGTGATGCCGGTTCAGGGATTCTGGTCGATGTGCCCGACGAGGTGACGGAGGTTCTCGAGCAGGGCACGGGCTGGCTCGATGCCCAGACCAAAACGTTCGAATATTTGTTCCGGGACGGAGCAGGCACGCTGTCGCAGGGCCACTCCATCCGCGGTGAGTGAGATCAGCACCCGTCGTTCGTCGGTTGGGTCGCGCTCGCGTTCGACGACCCCGAGTTGAACGAGGCGTTTGACGAGCGGAGTGAGCGTTCCACTGTCGAGATGGAGGCGGGTACCGAGTTCGCCCATGGACACCGGGCCGTCGGTCTCCCAGAGCACGAGCATGGTGATGTACTGCGGGTAGGTCAAACCGAGTTCGTCGAGTAGGGGACCGTATGCCCGCACCACGGCGCGACTCGCGTCGTAGAGGGCAAAGCACAACTGGTTGTCGAGTTCGAGCTGTGGAATCCGTTCGGACATGTTGACAGGTTACCATATTGCACAAGATAATCGTACACGATATGATCGTGTGCGATCAATCTACACGGAGGAACATCATGAAGGCGATCTACACCGCTACGGCCACTGCCACCGGCGACGGCCGCAACGGCCACACCACCAGCGAAGACGGAATTCTCGACGTCGACGTGCGCATCCCGAAAGAGATGGGTGGCCCAGGAGGCGCAACGAACCCCGAGCAGCTGTTCGCAGCTGGGTACGCGGCTTGCTTCCACTCGGCACTCAAGCTGGTCGGTGGAGGAGAAAAGGCAGACCTCACCGGCTCTGAAGTGTCGGCAAGCGTCTCGATCGGCACACTCGACTCGGGCGGTTTCGGCCTGGCGGTCGAGCTCGACGTCGTCATTCCGGCACTCGAGCACGACGCTGCACTCGCACTGGTCGAGAAGGCCCACCAGGTGTGCCCCTACTCCAACGCCACACGCGGCAACGTCGACGTCAAGCTGCAGGTCGTCTGACACGTGCGTGACGGCAGCCGGCGGGCATCGCCGGTTGACAATGATCGTCCGGTATGCTGCCAGTCGGAGTGCGGAAGGTCCGCGCTTCGTACAACGAGCAACTTCGGTTGGTTGCCGGTTGCCTACTCCGTGACAGACGTACTCTCGATTCGAACGAGATGCAATTGAGCGGGGTTGCCAACTGGGAACCGGCCCGTTGCTCCCAAGCGCGGCGACATTGTTTCGTCGCCGCTGAAAGGAGCCATTCGTGGCTGACCCTATTCGCGTTTCTGGTGCCGTTTCCGGCACCGACAAGACGCTCACCTTCGAGACCGGCCGGTTCGCCCAGCAGAGTCAAGGAGCAGTCGTCGCCAGTCTCGGCGGCGCACAAGTCCTCACCACGGCGAACGCTGCAAAAGACGTTCGTCCGGGCATGGACTTCTTCCCGCTCACCGTCGACGTCGAAGAGCGTTCGTACGCGGCCGGCAAGATCCCGGGCTCGTTCTTCCGTCGTGAAGGTCGCCCCAGCGAGGAAGCAATCCTCACGTGCCGCCTCACCGACCGCCCGTTGCGTCCCTCGTTCCCCGAGGGTTTCCGCAACGAGACCCAGGTCGTCACCACGGTCATCGGTACCGACATGCAGAACCCGCACGACGTGCTCTCCATCAACGCCGCCTCGGCTGCGCTGATGATCTCTGGCATCCCGTTCGACGGTCCGCTCGGCGCAGTGCGCATGGCCTACTCGGTCGACGGCGAGTGGATTCCGCACCCCACCTACGCAGAAGCCGAAGCTGGCACGTTCGAAATCGTCATCGCCGGTCGTGAACTCGACAACGGCGACGTCGCCGTCATGATGGTGGAAGCCGGTGGCACCGAGAAGAGCTTCTCGTACTACGACGACGGCGCACCCAAGGTCGACGAGGCCGTGCTGGCCGATGGTCTCGAGGCCTGCAAGGTCTGGATCAAGGAGTCGATCGCACTCCAGCGCCAGTTGGTGGCCAGCGTGATCGCCACCAACGGGCCGATCAAGCCGCTCACGTTCACTGCCGTGCTCGACTACACGCCTGAAGTGTTCGCTGCCGTCGAAGGCGTCGTGTCTGCCGACATCGCCGAGGCCGTGAAGATTGCCGGCAAGGCCGAGCGCAACGTCGCAACCGACGCAGCGTCGGCCAAGGCCGTTGCCGAACTGTGCGCCGAGGGTGCCGAGTTCGCCGGTCAAGAGAAAGCCGTCAAAGAAGCGGTCCGCAGCCTCACCAAGAAGCTCGTTCGCCGCCGCGTGGTCGACGAAGGCCTGCGCCTCGACGGTCGTGGCACCGCCGACCTGCGCCCCGTTTCCGCCGAAGTTGGCGTCCTCCCCGCAGCTCATGGCTCCGGCCTGTTCCAGCGTGGCGAGACCCAGGTCCTCAACGTGCTCACCATGGCCATGCCGCGCATGAACCAGATGATCGACTCGTTGTCGCCCAACGACACCAAGCGCTTCCTGCACCACTACAACATGCCACCGTGGGCCAACGGTGAAACCGGCCGCGTCGGTTCCCCGAAGCGTCGCGAAATCGGTCACGGTGCGCTCGCCGCCCGTGCGGTGTTGCCCGTCGTTCCCAGCCAGGAAGACTTCGCGTACACGCTGCGCCTCGTCTCCGAGGTCATGGCGTCGAACGGCTCCACCTCGATGGGTTCGGTGTGCGCATCGAGCTTGTCGCTCATGGACGCCGGCGTTCCCACCCGTGGTGCCGTGGCCGGTATCGCCATGGGCCTCGTGAAAGATGGCGACAAGTACGTCACCCTCACCGACATCCTCGGTGCCGAAGACGCATTCGGCGACATGGACTTCAAGGTGGCCGGCACCGCCGACGCCATCACCGCGCTGCAGCTCGACACGAAGATCGACGGCATCCCCGCCGACGTGCTCACCGCTGCACTCGCTCAGGCCAAGGTCGCTCGCCTCGAGATCCTCGAAGTGATGAACGCGGCGATCAGCAAGAGCCGCGACGAGGTCGCCGAGACCGCCCCGAAGATCAAGACCATCACGATCCCGATGGACAAGATCGGCGAGGTCATCGGGCCAAAGGGCAAGGTCATCAACACCATTCAGCAAGAGACCGGTGCCGACATCAGCGTCGACGACGACGGGGCCCAGGGCTTCGTCACCATCGGTGCTGTCGAGGCGTGGCGCATGGAAGAAGCGATGGCCGCAGTGCTCGCCATCGTCGATCCGCCCAAGGCCGAGATCGGCAAGGTCTACATGGGCCGCGTGGTCAACATGACCAAGTTCGGTGCATTCGTCAACATCCTGCCGGGCCGTGACGGACTCGTGCACATCTCGAAGCTGGGCCGCGGCAAGCGGATCAACGCAGTGGAAGACGTGCTCGAACTCGGTCAGGAGATCGAAGTCATGGTCGAGGAAATCGACGACCGCGGCAAGGTCAGCCTCACCCTCGCGGGTGATGCGCCGGTTGCTGCCGAGGGCGATGACACCGTCGAGACGACCGAGGCCCGTGAGCCACGTCGTGACCGTGACAGCAACCGTGATGGCGGTCGTGATGGCGGTCGTGATGGCGGCCGTGATGGTGGTCGTGATCGTGAACCGCGCCGTGAGCGCGAGCCGCGTCGCGACGCTGCTCCCGCTGCGTCCGATGTTGAAGTGGTGTCGTTCGAAGACACGTTCGACGCCGAACTGGCGTCGGAAATCGGCGACTTGGGCCCAGCCAGCGAGCGTCGCTCCGACGACGACGGCGGCAGCCGTGACGGTGGCCGTGGTGGCCGTCGTCGCCACCGCTGAGCAAACAACCGACCATCAACTGCGCTGCGCAAC
>DATKCX010000313.1:0-21131 GCA_035512975.1 Ilumatobacter sp. | reverse complement strand
TTCCACATCTTCACGCACGCGTTCTTCAAGTGCTGCTTGTTTCTCTGCGCCGGGTCGATCGCCCACACCGCCAGCCATCACAGCTTCGAGATGAAGAAGGACATGGGCGGCATCTGGAAGAAGATGCCGATCACGTTCGGTGCCTGGATGATCTCCACGGCGGCCCTCGCTGGAATCCCGTTCACCGCGGGCTTCTTCTCCAAAGACGAGATCATCGACTCGGCGAAGCACAACGACTACACATGGTTCTATTACGTCGGCATCATCGGTGCGTTCATGACCGCGGCGTACATGGCGCGCGCCACGTATCTCACGTTCTTCGGCAAGCCGCGTGGTGGAGCAGCTCACTTCATGGGTGTCGAAGATCACAGCGACGACGCCCACGCACATGACGCGCATGCACATGACGCGCATGCTCTCGCTCACGATGCTCACGGGGACGACGAACACGCGGTGTCTCACGGTCGCACCTTCCCGTTCGCGCCGTTCGATTCGGGTTGGCGCATCACCGGGCCGATCATGGTGCTCGGCATCCTCGCGGTCGGTGCTGGGTATCTGAACGCGCCGGCACTCAACATCCACTGGTTCGAGCACCAGACCGAATCGTCGATCGGTTTGCCCTTCGCGGCGCACGAAGAAGAAGCTGCCGCTGGCGAGTCGCACGAAGAAGAAGCTGCCGCCACCGACGAGTCGCCTGCCGCTGAAGGCGAGCATGCCGATCCGATCTACTCGGTTCCAGAGCCGCCTACATTCACGTGGTCGGCCGCCGCCCCGGGGTTGGTCCTCGTTGCGCTCGGCATCTTGATCAGCGCTGGACTCAGCCTTGCAGTCTTCGGCAAGCGCAAGAATCCGTTCTCGGTGTTCGCTGGGCTCACCGAGCGCAACAAGGTTGCTCGCGGCCTGCACACGTTCTTGGTCAACAAGCTCTACCTCGACGCCCTGTACGAGGGTGTCATCGTGCGCTGGGTCGCCCACCCCATCTCACGCGCCGCGTACTGGATCAACCAGAACGTCATCGACGCCACCGTCGATGGCGCTGGCAAGGCCGGCAAAGAAACCGGCCAGTGGGTCTACCGCAACATCGACCAGCGTCTGGTCGACGGCGCGGTCAACGCATCGGGAATGGTCGCATCCGAAAGCGGCCACGCCCTTCAACCCGTCCAATCCGGCAAGGTCAACCAATACGGCGCGCTCCTCTTCGGTGCCGCCGCCGTGGCCGCGATTGTCCTGATCATCACCAACGTCTGAGGCGAAACCCATGACTTACGACTACGCAGACAACTGGCTCCTTACCGTCGGCACATTCCTTCCTCTGGTCGGTGTGTTGGTGATGATGTTCGTGCCGGCTGCCGAAGAGAAACTGCACAAGCAGATCGCCATCCTCACCTCGGGCGCCACGCTCGGCTTCGGCATCTTCACGCTCATGAGGTTCGACTACGGGAACAGCGCCACCCAGCAGTTCGCCGTCAATGAAGAGTGGATCAGCGTCATCAAGTCGGGCTACACCATCGGGCTCGACGGCATCAGTCTCCCGCTGTACTTCCTGTCGATGTGCGTCACGTTCCTCGTGATCGTCTACACGTACGACAACATGCCCGACGCCGGCAACCCCAAGTCGTTCCTGAGCCTCATGCTCGTCTTGCAGGTCGGCATGGCCGGCTCGTTCATCGCCCAAGACCTGATCCTCTTCTTCGTCTTCTTCGAAGTGGTGCTGTTGCCGATGTACTTCATGATCGGCGTGTGGGGCGGCGAGCAGCGTCAGTACGCATCGCTCAAGTTCTTCCTCTACACCATGTTCGGTTCGGCCCTCATGTTGGTGGCCTTCCTCGCGCTGTTCTTCCAGGCTGGCGGCGAGAGCTTCTCATTCGCCTACCTGTACGAGATGGGTGCGACGATCGACAAAGACGTGCAGGTCTGGTTGTTCGCCGGCATGTTCATCGGGTTCGCCGTGAAAGTGCCCATGTTCCCGTTCCACACCTGGTTGCCCGACGCCCACACCCAGGCACCCACGCAGGGTTCGGTCATCCTGGCCGCCATCTTGCTGAAACTCGGCACCTACGGCTTCGTCCGCATCGCCATCCCGATGCTCCCGCAAGGCGCGGTGGAATGGGCACCCGTGATCGGCATCCTCGCCGTCATCGGCATCATCTACGGTGCCCTCGGCTGCCTCGCCCAGACCGACATGAAGCGCCTCATCGCGTTCTCGTCGGTCGCGCACATGGGCTTCGTCATGCTCGGGATCTCCACGCTCACGCCGCTCGGCATCAACGCCGCCCTGTTCGGCATGGTCGCCCACGGCCTCATCACCGGCATGCACTTCTTCGTCGCCGGTTCGGTCAAGCACCGCTACCACACGCTCGAGATCGCGCGCCTGCGGGGCATGCTCATCCAGATGCCAAAGATGGGCTGGATTCTCGGGTTCTGCGCCATGGCGTCACTCGGCCTGCCCGGCCTCGCCGGGTTCTGGGGTGAGTTCCCTGCCATCCTCGCCACGTACCAGCCCGGATTCGGCTTGTCGGAGCCCTTGTATCGCACGCTCATGGTCATCGCCGCGCTCGGCACGGTGCTCGCCGCGGGCTACCTGCTCTGGCTGTACCAGCGCACTGCCATGGGCGAACCGAACCCCGAGTTCATGTCGCACACAGAGCACGGCCATGCAGCGCATTCGCTCAGCGCAGCCGCGAACCAGCACGATGATCACGGCGATCACGACGACCATCACGCAGGCGACATCGAAGACGTCACCTTGCTCGAGTGGATCTCGTGGACCCCGTTCCTCGTGGCGATCGTGGTCTTCGGTGTGTACCCGCAGCTCATGTTCAAGATCATGGACCCCGCTGTGGTGCAGCTCGTTGATCGCGTGGGGGCCGGCCTCCCGTGATCTCCAGTCTCTTCGCCCAGTCGTCTGAGTGGGTTGCGCCCACGATCGACTGGCATGCCCTCGCGCCCGAGATCATCTTGGCCGTCGGCATCAACCTGGTGCTGTTGATCGACCTCTGGCTGGAAGAAAGCAAGAAGTGGATCATGGCAACCCTCACCGGGTTCGTCATGCTCGCAGCGTTCATCCCCGTGGTCACCTTGGCGGTGATCGGCGACGACGTGCGATCCATGTTCGATGGCCGGTACGTCGTCGACGAATACTCGCTCATACTCAAGGCACTGTTCCTCCTCGTCGGCTACGTGGTGGTGCTCCTCAGCCAAACCGAATTGGAAGAAGGCGGCTATTACCAAGGCGAGTACTACGTACTGCTGCTGGTGAGCATCCTCGGCATGGTCATGATGACCTCCAGTCGCGACCTCGTGTCGATCTTCGTGGCGCTCGAACTGCTGTCGATCCCGGCCTACATGATGGCTGCGTGGCGTAAGCGTGACCGCAAGTCGAACGAGGCCGGTGTCAAGTACTACCTGCTCGGCGTGTTCGCGTCGGGTGTGCTGCTGTACGGCATGAGCTATCTCTACGGGACCACGGGTTCCACGAAGCTCACCGATATCGGCGCAGCGCTCGCCGGCGGCGACCTCATTGCCATGCAGGTCATCGGCGTCGTGTTCGTCATCGTCGGCTTCGGCTTCAAAGTGTCGGCCGTGCCGTTCCACACCTGGGCACCCGACACCTACGAGGGCGCACCGCTGCCTGTCACCGCGTTCTTGTCGGTCGCGTCGAAGGCCGCCGGCTTCGTGGCCTTGGTGTCGGTGCTGTACTTGGCCGTGTACCCGGCCAAAGACGTGTTCGAGCCCCTCATCTGGGTGCTCGCCGCGCTCACCATGACCGTCGGCAACGTGCTCGCCCTCCGGCAGACCAACATCGTCCGCATGTTGGCGTATTCGTCGGTCAGCCAGGGTGGATTCATCCTCATGCCGCTCGCCGTCATGGCCACCGGAAACGCTGGCGAGGCGGCGCTCAAGACCGTCGTCATCTACCTGTTGATCTACGCGTTCTCGAACCTCGGGGCGTTCGCGGTCATCATCGCCGTCAGCCGCAAGACCCGCAGCGGCTCCATCGAATCGCTCGGCGGTCTCATGAGCTACGCGCCGGGTTTGGCGATCTTCATGACGCTGTTCCTCGTGAGCCTCACGGGTATCCCGCCGTTCGGTATCTGGATCGCCAAGTTGCAGGCGTTCAAGACGGTGCTCGATGCGGGATCGTCGGCGGCGTATGTGCTCGCGGTCATCGCCGCGGTGAACACCGTCATCTCGGCGGCGTACTACATGAAGGTGCTGCGTGAGATGTGGATGAAGCCGGTGCCAGACGGCGACGTCACGCCGATCACGGCACCGCAACCGGTGGCTGTGGCGCTCGGCATCTGCGCAGCGGGCACGATGGTGCTCGGCATCCTGCCAGGCCTCGTGCTTCGCTTCGCCGACATCCAAGACCTCACCGGTGCCCTCGGCCTCGGCGGCTGACCAGTGCGGGCGCGCCCGCGTAGCGAGTAGTGTGGGCCCCGGAGTGCCGGGAAGTCTGGTCGGTGACATCGTGAACACGAGAGGAACCGATGATCTGTTCTGCCCTACCGTCCGTCGCCCCGTGCCATCGTCAGACATCCGAGTTTGTCACGGAGCGTGGGCGCGACTTTGTCGGGGAGCGTGGGCGCGAGTTTGTCACGGAGCGTGGGTGCGAACGTCCGTCGTCTGACCCTGAGATCAGGTCGGTCGGCGCGTCCAGGTGTGGAACCGCCACCGAGACAGCGACCACGGTCGAGCCGACGGCTCTCCCCGTTGCAGTCGAAACGGTGTCGATGGAAACGGCTTCGCTGGAAACGGTCTCGATCGAGACGGTTTCGCTGGACTCGACTGGCTCGACGGCGATCGGTCTGGCGGGAAGCCCCACAACGGTCGTGGCGGTGTGGCTGATCTGGTCGGCTTGCGGATTGTTGCTCGCCCAAGTGATGGCGCGACGGGGTCATGATCGACGGTTGATGGGAGCGCTCGGATGCGCGCTCGGGCCGTTCATGCTGTACATCTACTTCCACCCGACGCGACATCGTGAGCCGGCACCGCTGGTGCTCGACGCTGGCTTGTCACAACCAGGAGTTCGGGTGATGGTGGGCGTGGGTGCTTCGCCGACGGCAGTGGCCGATGTGCTGCCGCTCATCGACCTGCTCCCGGAACACGTCGGACACGTGGACCTGGTCGCCCGGATCGACATCGAGCTCACCGAGGGGCCATGGACCGAGTCGACCGAAGCAACGGCCGACACGCTCAGGGGTGCCTCGGTGTTCCTCGCCGACCGGCATCCAGGTCTGGTGCTCGTGCCCGGGTCTCCCGGCTCCGCGCTCGGCGAGTTCGCGATCACCGGCGACTACGACGTGGTCCTGATGGCCGGTAGCACGCGAGAGCTCGATGCACTCGGCCGGGTGCTCGACCGCGAGGGCATCGCACCGCTGCTTCTCGCTCGTCGACGAGCAGGGATGTGAGGTTTGGTGACCGACGAGACACCATGGCATCTGAACGGTGACATCCGAACGCTGACATCTGAACGCCGACACCTGAACGTTGACATGTGAACGCTCGGAGTCGTACCGACGGACCGGGCCGGACCCTCCTACACTGCAAACGCAATTGATGGTGTGCCGGGAAGTCTGGTCGGCGTTCTTTTCGTGATCGTCGCGCTCCTCGCCCTCCATTGCGTCGTCGGCATCTCTGCCGTCGCGCTGCACCATCGGCTCAGCCGATGGGCGTTCGCCGTGGCCGCCGTGCCGGCGTTCGTGACGCTCGTGTCGCTCGCAACCCGCCTCCGTGCCGTGCTCGACGGCGAACCGATCGTCGAAGAGTTCAGCTGGGTACCGCAGCTTGGGCTCAGCTTCGTGCTTCGAGTCGACGCGTTCGCCGCGCTGATGGTGCTCCTCGTGTCGGGCATCGGGCTGCTGGTGTGCGTGTACGCCGTCGGCTACTTCTCTCACCCCAAGCCGGGAACGGGGCGGTTGGCAGGATTGCTCACCCTGTTCGCAGGGGCGATGCTCGGCGTGGTCGTGTCGGATCACCTGCTGGCGATGTTCGTCTTCTGGGAGTTGACCACGGTCACGTCATACCTCTTGATCGGCAACGACGACTGGAGCCCCGAAGCTCGAGACGCGGCACTGATGGCGATCCTCATCACGGGTGCGGGTGGTCTGGCGATGCTCGCCGGCCTCGTGATCGTCGGACAGGCGGCCGGCACCTACCAGATCAGCGAACTCGCAACCGCTGCGCCGTTGAGCGGTTCGGCGGTCACGGTCGGGGTGATCTGTATCCTCATCGGAGCGTTCACCAAGTCGGCCCAGGTCCCGTTCTCCGGATGGCTGCCCGGAGCGATGGTGGCACCGACGCCGATCAGCGCCTACCTGCACGCGGCGACCATGGTGAAAGCGGGCGTCTTCTTGATGGCGCGGCTGGCACCGGCACTGGCAGACATCGGACCATGGCGACCTCTCGTGCTCGGCGTCGGTGCAGCGACGATGGTGGTTGGCGGGTGGCGTGCACTGCGCCAACACGACCTGAAGCTTCTGCTCGCCCACGGCACGGTCAGCCAACTCGGGTTCCTCACCATGCTCGTGGGGGCCGGAGCGTACGACGTCGCCCAGGCTGGGGCCGTTCTTCTGCTCGCTCACGGAGCGTTCAAGGCAGCGCTGTTCATGGTCGTCGGCATCGTCGACCACCAGACCGGCACACGCGACGTGCGGCGGTTGCACGGCTTCGGTCGGGGCTGGACCCCGGTGATGGTCGTCGGCGTCGTCGCGGCCGCATCGATGGCCGGCCTCCCGCCGCTGCTCGGCTTCATCGCCAAGGAGAAAGCGCTCGATGCGGCAACCGGCGACGAGCAGTTCATGCTGGTCGCGATCGTCGCAGGGTCGATCCTCACCGTGGCGTACTCCGGTCGATTCGTGCTCGGGCTGCTCGGTCGGCTCGGCGAACCGGATGCCGACGTGGTGTCGCGCGATGCTCCGGTTCCCGGCTGGGGACTCGTTGCTCCCAGCGTCGTCCTCACAGTCTTCACGGTCGTCGCCGGCCTCGCACCCGTGATCGTCGACCGGTTCATCCGTGCCTCGACGACCTCGCTCTATGCCGACAGCCACCCCGCGAACGTGAAGCTCTGGGCGGGTTTCAACACGGCACTGGTGCTGTCGGGTTGCATCATCGCCGCCGGGGCCGTGCTCGTCTGGCGACACGCCACCGTGTCGGCCGCCCAAGACCGATTCCACACGGCGATCGCCTGGGTGCCGTCGAACGACCGGGCCTTCTGGGGCGCGATGAGCGTGTTGGCCAGGTCGGCCAAGCACGTCACGGCCACGGTGCAGAACGGATCGTTGCCGCTCTACCTCATGGTGATCCTCGCGGTCGCCGCTCTCGCACCGCTCGGCCCGGCCGTCTCGGAACTCGACACCTGGCCGGCGATCGTGGGCGACGTTCCGGTCCACATCCCGCTCGCCGCGGTCATCGCCGCCGGCGCGATCGGGGCCGCCGTGGTACGCCGCCGCATCGCCGCCGCGTTGTTGCTCGGTGCGGTCGGCTACGCGATGGCCGGCTTCTACGTCGTGCAGGGCGCACCCGACCTGGCGCTCACCCAGTTCGCCATCGAGACCTTGGCAACGGTGCTGTTCGTGCTCGTGCTGCGATTCCTACCGAGGCAGTTCGAGGCGGGTCGTGCCGCGGTGACCGTGCCGATCCGTCTGGCGGTGTCGGTCGCCGTGGGCGTCAGCGTGTTCGTGCTGGCACTCGTGGCGTCTGCAGCCCGGCGGGACGTGAGCCAGGACCAGATCTCCGGCGAGATGTTGGCGCGATCGGTACCCGACGGCAAGGGTGCCAACGTCGTCAACGTGATCCTCGTCGACTTCCGTGGTCTCGACACCATGGGCGAGATCACCGTTCTGGTGATCGCAGCACTCGGCGCCGTCGCACTGGCACGCGCCACCCGAGGGTCGGCCCCCGTGGAGAACGACCACGCCGGTTTCGCGCGCCTTCCAGTCGTGGTCGCCTCGTCGCGGGTGCTCTTCCCGAGCATCGTCGTGTTGTCGCTCTATTTTCTCTTCGCCGGACACAACCAGCCGGGCGGCGGATTCGTCGGTGGGCTCACCGCCGGTGCCGCGATCAGCCTGCGATACGTCGCCGGTGGCGTGACGTCGGTGCGGGAGTCGTTTCGGTTCAAGCCGTGGACCATCCTCGGAGGAGGCATGGTCCTCTCGATTGGAACAGCGCTCGTCCCCTTGCTGAGCGGTCGATCGCTGCTGGAACACAGCTCGATCGAGCGTGACGTCGTCGTGCTCGGCACCGTGAAGGCCACCACGGCCCTCCCGTTCGACGTCGGTGTGTATCTGGTAGTGATCGGCTTGGTGCTCATGGCGTTCGAGGCGTTCGGCGACGACGTCGCCCCCGACAGCGGCTCCGGCAGCGTCGGGAGCGCAGCGCCGTGACGATCCTGCTCGCCTTCCTCGCGGCGCTGTTGTTCGCGTGCGGCACCTGGCTGCTCATGCAGCGTCGACTGTCGCGCATCATCATCGGCGTCGGGCTGCTCGGTCACGGTGCCAACCTGTTGCTCGTCACCGCCGGCGGCCCAGGCGGTCTGGCACCGCTGATCGGGGCGGACGACAACTTCGGCCGATACTCCGATCCGCTGCCACAGGCGTTGGCGCTCACCGCCATCGTGATCACGTTCGGGGTGACCGCGTTCCTGCTCGCGCTCGGATTCCGAAGCTGGCAGATCACTCGTGACGACGCCGTGGAAGACGACGTCGAGGACCGATTCGTCGCGCTGCTCAATCAAGAGCAGTCAGCGGCGCAGGAAGCCGCCGAGTCGTCGTCGGATGCTCCAGACGAGTCGCAGAGTTGGGAGGGATCGTGACCTCCCTCGTCCCGCTCACCTTCGCACTGCCGCTCTTCGCCGCCGCCATCTCGATCATCGGCGGCAAATGGCGCTCGTTCCAGCGCGTCGTCAGCGTCGTCACGTTGACCGCCGTCACCGGTGTCAGCATCGCGTTGCTGGTCGGAGCAGATCGCGACGGCTACGTCGTGCACCGTTCTGGCGGCTGGCCGGCACCGCTCGGCGTCTCGCTCGTGGTCGACCGGCTCGCCGGGATGATGCTGGTGGTGTCGGCGATCGTGTTGCTCGCCGTGATGGTGTACGCCATCGGACAAGGCGGGGAGGAGCAGCGCCGCGTGTCATTCCACCCCGTGTACCTCGTGCTTGCCGCAGGTGTGTCGGGAAGTTTCGTCACCGCCGACCTGTTCAACCTCTTCGTCGCGTTCGAGATGATGCTGGCGGCGAGCTACGTCCTGATCACCTTGGGTGGACGGCCCGATCAGGTGCGTTCGGGTATGAGTTACGTGGTGATCAGCCTCGTCGCATCCACATTGTTCATCACAGTGCTCGCATTGCTGTACGCCAGCACCGGCACGGTCAACATGGCCGATCTGGGTGAGCGCCTCGAGTCGATCCCAGCGGGAACCCGTGCGGCGTTCTCGCTCGCACTGCTCGTCGTGTTCGGTATCAAGGCTGGACTGTTCCCACTGTTCTTCTGGCTGCCCGACAGCTATCCCACCGCGCCCGGCCCGGTGACGGCGGTGTTCGCCGGTCTGCTCACCAAGGTCGGCGTGTACGCGATCTTCCGCACGCAGACGCTGATGTTCGGTACGCACGAATGGATGGGGACCGTCTTGGTGGTCGTCGCCGTGCTCACCATGGTGGTCGGTGTGCTCGGCGCGATCGCCCAAGACGACATGAAGCGCATCCTCGCGTTCCACATCATCAGTCAGATCGGCTACATGATCTTCGGCCTCGGCCTGTTCACATTGGCGGGGCTCGCCGGAGCGATCTTCTACATCGTGCACCACATCGTGGTGAAGACGGCGCTGTTCCTCGTTGCTGGGCTCGTCGACCGGCGGGCCGGTTCGAGCCGACTGTCGGAGGTGGGCGGCCTCGTGCGCGACGCCCCGGTGATCGCGTTGCTCTTTGCCGTCCCCGCGCTGAGCCTCGCTGGTCTGCCTCCGTTCTCGGGGTTCATCGCCAAGTTCGCGCTCATCGACGCTGGCATCGACGCGTCCCAGTGGTGGGGGGTCGCGGCGGCGCTCGCCGTGGGCCTGCTGACGTTGTTCTCGATGACCAAGATCTGGTCGGGCGTCTTCTGGGGTGCTCCGGAGGAGGAGCCATCGAGCGCTCCCGAGGTGGCAGGCCGGCTCGGCGGACCGTTCTGGATGGTGTTCGCCACCGGTGTGTTGGCGGCCGCGTCGATCGCTATCAGCGTGGCCGCCGGGCCGCTGTATGAACTCGCCGAGCGAGCTGCGGCGGACCTCCTCTCGCCCGGTGGTTACATCGACGCCATCCTGGGGGAGCGACCGTGACCTCGCTCAGGATCTCCGGCATCGTCGTGTGGCTGACAGCCTTGTGGGTGATGCTGTGGCGCTCACTGAGCGTCGCCAACGTCGTCAGTGGGGTGCTCGTCGCGTTCGCGGTGCTGGCGTTTGCGCGATTGCCTCGCATGCGAACCACCGAGCGTGACGACGCCATCCTCATCAGCCCACTCGCGATGACGTGGCTCGCCGTGTTCGTCCTGTACAAACTGGTCGAGGCGAACGC
Source organism: Ilumatobacter sp. (assembly GCA_035512975.1). Taxonomy (GTDB): domain Bacteria; phylum Actinomycetota; class Acidimicrobiia; order Acidimicrobiales; family Ilumatobacteraceae; genus Ilumatobacter. The sequence continues at coordinate 10,588 of DATKCX010000313.1, read as the reverse complement.
GGTGCTGGCCTGGGAGATCGTCACGCCACACAACCGCATCCGCACCGGTGTGATCGCCTTACCGCTGCGCACCGAATCGGAGACTGCGATGATGGTGGTGGCGAACCTGATCACGCTGACCCCCGGCACCGTCACCATCGAGTCGGTCGGATCGCCGGCGGTGTTGTACGTGCACGTGCTGCACCTGCATGACCTCGAACGAGTACGCACAGACCTGCTCCAGATCGAGGCACTGTCGGTGCGCGCCTTCGGCTCACGAGCGGCGCGACGCCAGCTGCAGGAACGGATCGAACCATGACTCTGTTGGCGACTCTGTTGGCGACTCCCGTGCTGGCCAGCTCGTTGACGAGCTCGTTGATGGTGTGGCCTCCCTTGGTGATCCTCGCCGTCGCCGCACTGCTCTTCACCTACCGATTGCTGGTCGGACCGACCTTGCCCGACCGGATCATTGCGTTGGATGGGCTCCTCGCAGCAGTGCTGGCCGGGATACTCGTTGGTGCGGCCATCAGCGAGAGCACGGTGCCGATCATCGCCGTCCTGTTGGTGGCACTGGTGGGCTTCGTTGCCACCGGCGCTTTGGCGCGCTACGTCGAACGGCGTGGGGGATGAGACCATGATGGACGGATTCGCGGCCGCGTTCCTCACCGCTGGCGCGCTGCTGACGCTGCTTGCCGGCATTGGTGTCGTTCGCTTTCCCGACGTGACGTCGCGCATGCACGCCGCTGCCAAAGCGCCGGTGCTCGGCATCATGCTCTGCGGAATCGGCGTCGCGTTCGCTGTGCAAACCGTCGAGACCACGATCATTGTCGCACTCGTGATCGTCCTGCAGCTGATCACGTCCCCGGTCGGATCGCACCTCCTGGCGCGATCGATCTACCATCAGCTGCACCCCCACATCGACGGTGTCGACGAACTCGCCGCGGCTGACGAGGATCCACCCGAAACGGTCTGATCCGGAGAGTGAGCACGCTGCGAATCCGGAGCGGCGTCGGCCGTGGACGCTTGCTACCGTTCGGCGCGTGACTGCTTCTGACCCGCCAGTGTCCGAGTTCGGTTCGCATCTCCGATCCGAATGGCTGATCGATCCGCGGCTGAGCTATCTCAACCATGGCACCGTCGGAGCCACCCCGAAGCGGGTGCTGGCCGCTGCGGCGGCGCTGACCGAGGAGATCGAACGCGACCCGGCGGCCTTCCAGCTACGTGAACTGGCCAATCACACCGGTGATCCGTGGGAGCAGCCATCTCGACTTCGCCGTGCCCTGTCGATCGTGGGCGACTTCGTCGGTGCCGACGTTGCAGGCCTCGCATTCGTCGACAACATCACCGCCGGGGCAAACATCGTGCTGCGCAGTTTCCCGCTGGCCGCCGGCGACGAGATCCTGGTCACCTCGCTGGGCTACGGCGGGGTCACGCGAGCTGCGGAGTACACCGCACGCGTGGTCGGTGCCCGGTTGGTCACGGTGGACATGCCGAACCTCGGAGCTGCGCCGGAAGCATTCGTGGAAGCGGTCGCCGATGCGATCACACCGCGCACACGCGTGGCGATCGTCGATCACCTCGCAGCCCGGTCGGCCCTCGTGTTGCCGATTGCCGACATCGCCACGATGTGTCGTGAGCGCGGCGTGGCGCTGCTCGCCGACGGAGCGCACGTGCCCGGCGGCATTGCGCTCGACATCGGTTCGCTGGGCGTCGACTTCTACACCGCCAACTTGCACAAGTGGGCCTGGGTACCACGGAGCTCGGGCATCTTGTGGGCGTCTGGCGAGCACCGCGCCTCGACACGTCCGGTCGTGATGTCGTGGGGCCTCGACAACGGCTGGGAGGCCGAGTTCGACCTGCCCGGTACGAGAAATCCCGTCGCCCACCTGTGCGCGCCCGTCGCCATCGCGATGTTGGACGAGTGGGGCTTCGACGCAATCGCCCAGCACAACCACGAACTTGCCTGGTGGGCCGCGCACCATCTCAGTGACGCATGGGGCACCACGTTCGACACACCAGAGTCGATGACCGGCCAGATGGTCACGGTCCGACTACCCGTGCGCTTCGGGAACACTGACAAGGACGCGACCGCGCTACAACGACGGTTACGCAACGACCACTGGATCGAGGTTCCCGTTGCCGCTGGTGTGGATCCAGCGTGCCTGACGATACGAATTTCTGCCCAGGTGTACGTCGATCGAGCAGAAGTCGAGTCGCTGGCCCGAGTCGTCGCGAGCGGCGGGTGAACTACCTGAAACCGCCCGGCGACCCCTCCGCTGCTACAGCAGCTGGGGTTGTTGCCAGTCTTCGCCGAGGACGTGATGGTCGAGCCAGGCGAACACGGTTTCGTACCACACCCGTGCATTCTGTGGCTTGAGGATCCAGTGGTTTTCGTCGGGGAAGTACAAGAACTTCGACTCCACGCCGTGCCGCCGTAGGTCGGTCCACAGCCGCAACGCTTCGCCGATCGGCACACGGTGGTCGAGTTCGCCATGGATCACCAGCATCGGGGTCTTGATGTTCGCGATGTGCCGGTGCGGGGACCACTCGATGTAGCGCGACGGGTCGAGATACGGGTTGCCGAACTCGGGTTCCCACCACGGTCCACCGTCGGTGGTGCCGTGGAACTGGTCGAGCGCCCACAAACTGGCGTGCGTGACGATGCACCGGAAGCGGTCGGTGTGGCCGGCCACCCAGTTGGCCATGTACCCGCCGAATGAGCCGCCCATCAATGCGGTGCGCGACTCGTCGATTTCGGGGCGGGCACACGCGGCGTCGGTCGCGGCCATCACGTCGGTGTACGGAGCGTCACCCCACCGGCCGTAGCCGCGGCGAATGAAGTCCAGCCCGTATCCGGTGGAAATCGCCGGGTCGGGGAGCAACACGGCGTAACCGCGCTCGGCCAGCAGCCACGGGTTCCACCGCCACGTCCAATCGTTCCAGGAACCGAGCGGACCGCCATGCACGAAGACCACGAGTGGTGCCTGCTTGGTGCGCGACGCGCCCTTGGGGAGCACCAGCCATGAACGAACCGGCGTGCCGTCGGCACCCTTGGCGACCAGGTTGCGTACCCGACCTGGTACCTTCACCGACCCGGGTGTGGGTATTTCAACCGGCGCGGTCTCGCCGTCGTCGATCGACACTCGAGTTGCGACTGGCGGATAGCCGATGTGCGACTTCAGCGCCACGACGGTGCGCCCATCTGGATGAGGTTGCGGCGAGTGATAGCTGGCGTCGACCGTGTGCCGGGTGACCTGCGGGCGCTTGCCGACGGTGACCGAGAACAACGGTGCGTGACCACCGTCGTCTGCGATGAAGAAGAGCCGCTTCGAATCGGGTGCCCACGTCAGCGAGTGGGGAAAGCGGTCGAGCGCCGGTGTGATGTCGCGCCCGGCTCCACTCGCGACGTCGATCAACCAGATCGTGTCGCTTGCAGGCGAATCGACCGAGCCGATCGACTCGCGTACGCACGCCACCATCGAACCGTCGGGCGACACGGCTGCTTGCTGACCGAAGCTGAAGTGGCCGTCGGTGAGCGATCGGTGCTTGCCGGACTTCACGTCGATCGCCACCAGATCGGCGGTGAGGTCGGTGGGGGTGGCCCGTCGGGCCACACGCAGATACAACGTCGTGCCGTCGGGGCTGATCGCGAAGGCACCCTCGTCGCCCTCGTCATCGCCCACCGCCACTTGCCGCAGGTCACCGAACGTGCCGTCGCCAGCAGGATCGGCGACGAAGTACCTCAGGTCGCGTGGCCCGAGATAGTGATCCCAGAACCGGATGGGGTACCGGTCGAACAACTGTGCGCCGACGCCGGCCTTCTTGCGTGCTCCGGCGAGTTCGCGATCGTCGTCGAGGGTGGTTGCACCGGGCACCACGCCGACCGCGACCACCACTCGTCCCGTGTCGCGGGCCACTGCAAACGCCACCACACCGCCTGGCGGGTCCAGCAGCATGAACGCTTCGCCGCCTGCCGCGGGAAGGCACCACAACGCGCCGCTGGACTCCTCGGCGTCGGGAGCTGCGTCGGGGTTCGGGCGTCCCGACACGAACAACAGAGCACCGTCGTGCGTGAACATGGCACCGCTGTCCCCGGCTGCGGAACGAGTGATCCGACGCGCCGGTGCGTGGCCAGTCGGGTCGAGTTCCCACAACGCAGATCGAAACTTCTTGCCGTCGGGTGCCACCGTCGCGACCGTGGTGACGGCCCGGGTGCCGTCTGGTGAGAGTGCCAGCCCGCTCGCACGCGGGACAGCAAGGAACGTGTCGAGGTCATAGGCCATCGCCGACAACGCTAGGCGGTTCCTAGAGTGTCTGGGTCATGGAAACCGCAGCTCCCCGCATCGTGGCGTTCGACGTGTTCATGAACGACGCGCTCTACGGGCCAACGGGCTTCTATACCTCTGGCCGAGGGAGGGCAGGTCGACGTGGCGACTTCATCACCTCACCCGAGGTCGGCCCGCTGTTCGGAGCGGTCGTCGCTCGATTTCTCGATGCCGAGTGGAGCCGGATCGGTCGGCCCGACCCGTTCGTCGTGGTCGACGCTGGTGCCGGGCCAGGGACGCTCGCGCGAGCGGTACTGTCGGCTGCACCTCGATGCGCCGACGCGATGCGCTACGTCGCAGTGGACGTCGCCGCACACCAGCGTGCCGACCACCCAGCTGGCATTGAATCGCGTGCCGACATGCCGCCAGGGCCGTTCGACGGAGTGATCATCGCCAACGAGTTGCTCGACAACCTGCCGTTCCGGCTCGCCGTGTTCGATGGGGCCTGGCGCGAGGCGTTTGTCGGCCAGGGTGCAGATGGCCTCGCCGTCGAACATCTCAGCGCCCCATTCCGCCCTGTGCCGGACATCTTGCCCGATTCCGCACCGCTCGGTGCCCGAGCTCCACTGCAGGACGCAGCGAACCGGTGGGTGGACGACGCTCGGTCGCGCCTGCGGTCCGGATCGCTCGTGGTGATCGATTACGGCACTTCTCGAACCGCCGACCTGGCCGCGCGCCCGTGGCGCGATTGGTTGCGCACATATCGCGGTCATGAACGCGGTGGTCACTACCTCGCCGCGCCCGGCACCCAAGACATCACGAGCGACGTGTGCGTCGACCAACTCCTGAGTCCCCACGCCGTTCGCACACAGGCCCAGTGGCTGCAGTTGCACGGGATCTCCGACCTCGTCGCGGAAGGGCGCGACCACTGGGTGGCGAACGCTGCGCGCCCCGATCTCGCCGCTCTGCGAATGCGCAGTCGCGTCAGCGAATCCGAAGCTCTGCTCGACGCTGCTGGTCTCGGCAGCTTCCTGGTGCTGGAGTGGCGAGCGGGCTGAGATACCGCGCCGGCTGATATCGAGACGACGCCATATTCGTCGCGGTCACGCGGCTGAGCGCGATAGCTTCACGCGGGTCACCGCCCCACCCTTGGCCAAGCGAACCGAGTCATATGCCGAAACGATCGCCGCAATGGACGTCATCTGCTGACACTCGTTTGGCTGAGCTCTCGGGCCAGGTCGCCCATCACATGGATGTTGCGCTCGTGTGGGTGAGCACAGGGTCGGGTCGGTTCGAGCTGGCGAACCGAACCGGCCTTGGATTGCTGGGCGTTGGGGCTCCCGACGAACTCGCGACGATCCGTATACCTCCCGTGGGAGCCACGGTTCGTGACCAGCGACTCGGTTGGGCGACGACAGAAGATCTGTTGTACACGGCCGCTCTCGTGATCGCTGATCCTGTCGTACCCAGTGCCGAACAACTGCCCCACATGATCACCGTGATCGACGCGCCAGTGGACGGATTTGGTGGTTTCGCGATCGTCGGGCTCAGCGTCGAGGAGCTGCACTCGAGCTTTCGCGTGGCGTTCGAGCAAGCGAACGATGGCATGGCGACCATCGATCTCGGCGGCACGTACCTGCAGGTGAACCAGCGGTTGTGCGACATGTTGCAACGCAGCGAGGCCGAGATCGTCGGACAGCACGTCGAAGCGTTCTTTCGGCACGACAACGCAGCGTCGTTCGAAGCGACCAAGCTCATCGTGGAGTCCGAAGGGCGTGCGACCTTCGACAATGTCTTGTGTCGTGCCGATGGTGCAGCGATCTACGTGCGCGTTTCGTCAGCGTTGCTCACCACCGATGGCGGCGAGCCGCTCCATCTCATCGCCTCCTATACCGATGAGACCGAGCGTCGAGAGCGTGAGGCCAGCGCTCGCCAACGCGAAAAAATGGAGGCGCTCGGTCAGTTCGCTGGCGGTGTCGCCCACGACATCAACAATCTGCTCAGCGGCGTGCTCGGCTACTCCCAACTGGTGATGGCAGAAGTGACCGACCCAACGACACGGGGCTACTGCGAGCAGCTCATCAGCGCCACCATGCGAGCAGCCGACTTCACCGCGAGGCTGCTGGCATTCACGGGTGAGGGTTCCACGACGAGTGTGGCGTTCGACGTCAACACGATCGTGACGGAGGTCGCCGACATGCTTCGCCAACGCGTCACCGGCGACATCGAGGTTGTCGTGAACGCAGCACCGGAGGAGATGGCAGTGGTCGGCGACCCCAGTCAGATCCACGGTGCCCTCCTCAACCTCGGCTTGAATGCGCGTGACGCCATCGTCGACGGGTCGGGAACCATCACGTTCACCGCAACGCCGACAGAGACCTCTGCCGGTGACGCGTCGGTTCGGGTCGCGGTCAGCGACACCGGCATCGGTATCGAACCGGTTGCGCTGGCCAAATTGTTCGAACCGTTCTACACCACCAAAGCCAGCGGCCTCGGAACCGGTTTGGGGCTGCCCTCGGTTGCGGCGGCAGCGCGTCAACACGGCGGCGACGTGACCGTCGAGAGTGTGGTCGGCATGGGTTCGACGTTCACCATCGAGCTCCCGATCGGTGACGTCGGCGCTGATTCGGGCCACCTGTCGGAGCGATAGTCCAGCCCCTCGGGGGTCGGCACCGTTCCTCTGCAATGTGATCTGCATGTGATCGGCACGAAACGGGCCGTTCACATGCCGGTCTTATGGTCAGACCGTGCATCTTGCGGCTACTCCAGACACGTGCTTTTGGGGCTATCTCGACGGCGAGCAACCCGACACCATCACGGTCGAATCGGGAACCGAACTCACGATCGAAGCGATCACTCATCATGCGGGTGACGCACCCGACTTGTTGATGGACGACGGCATTCGGGCGATCTGGGACGGCATCCCGGAAGCGACTCGGACCCCGGGCGTGCACATCATGACCGGGCCGATCAACGTGCGCGGTGCAGACGTCGGCTCCACGTTGAAGGTCGAACTGCTGGCGATGAAACCCCGACTGCCGTACGGCTCGAACTGCGCCGCCAATTGGGGGTTGTGTTACGACACGTTCCAGAAAGAACGCATCACGATCTACGAACTCGTCGACATGCCTGCCGACGGTTCGTTTCCGAACACGGCGCGACCGGCGTTCGCGTTCGACTTCACCACGCTCGAGTTGTACGACATTCCAGGTGTGATCACACCGCCCGATCCTGCGGCGCGCCAACCGTTCGGGCGATCGGTCAGCGTGCCGGTTCGGCCGCACCTCGGCGTGATGGGGGTGGCACCAGAGGGTGAGCGCCGCAGCAGCATCCCGCCCGGTGTGTGGGGCGGCAACGTCGACAACTGGCGATTCGGGCCTGGTGCCGCAGTGCACTATCCGGTGTTCCGCGAAGGTGCCGGCTTCTACGTGGGTGATCCGCACTTCGCGCAGGGCGACGGCGAGATCTGCGGCACGGCGATCGAAGCCTCGCTCGACGTGACGCTGCGCCTGAGCGTGGTCGACGACGTGCCCGTGACATCGCCGCTGCTGCGCACGCCGTCGCACTGGTTCACCCACGGGTTCGGCGACGACCTGGGCGGGGCGATGCGGATGGCCGCCGACCAAATGCTCAGGTTCCTCGTGGATCGCGGCGGCTACTCGATGGACGAGGCGTACTCGTTGGCCTCGGTCGCCGTGGACCTGGGCGTCACCCAGGTGGTCGACGGCGTGGTGGGTTGCCACGCAGCAGTTGCCGACGATTTGGTGCGTGCCGGATGAGGCTCACACTGCGCGAACAAGAACGGTTGATGATCCACGTCGCAGCTGAAGTGGCCGAGTCGCGGCGCGCTCGCGGGCTGCGACTCAACCATCCGGAATCGGTAGCCGTCCTGGCGAACTGGGTGCTCGAACGCGCCCGCGACGGACGCACGGTTGCCGACCTCATGGAGGCGGGACGGCACGTGCTCACTGCCGACGACGTCATGGATGGTGTGGCCGAACTGCTCGCGGAGGTGCAGGTGGAAGCGACGTTTCCTGACGGTACGAAACTCGTCACCCTGCACGAACCGATCCCGGCAACCGGAGTGCTCGTACCCGGCGAAATCGTCGGTCCCGACGAGCCGATCGAGATCAACGCCGGGCTGTCGGTTCTGACATTGCGAGTGAGCAACCACGGCGACCGACCCATCCAGGTGGGGTCGCACTATCACTTCGCCGAAGCGAACCCGTCGCTGGCGTTCGATCGTGATGCAGCGCGCGGCCACCGGCTCGATGTGCCCGCAGGCACCGCGGTTCGCTTCGAACCCGGCATCGAGCTCGACGTCGACCTCGTACCCCTCACCGGCCGGCGGGTCGTTCCGGGGTTGCGCGGAGAGATCGGTGGTGCGCTGTGAGTTTCATCAGCCGCGACCGCTACCGGGCGCTGTACGGGCCCACCACGGGCGACCGCATACGGCTCGCCGACACCGATCTGTGGATCGAGGTCACCGACGATCATTGCGTTGGCGGCGACGAAGTCGTGTTCGGCGGCGGAAAGGTCATCCGCGAATCGATGGGGCAAGGCACGCTCGATCGTGCGTCTGGTGCGCCCGACCTGGTGATCACCGGTGCGGTCGTGCTCGATCATTGGGGCATCGTGAAAGCCGACATCGGGGTCCGCGACGGTCGCATCGTGGGCATCGGCAAGGCCGGTAACCCCGACACGATGGACGGAGTTCACCCCTCGCTGGTGATCGGACCCTCCACCGAAGTCATCTCTGGGAACGGACGTATCGTCACCGCCGGGGCGATCGACTGCCACGTCCACCTCATCGCGCCGCAGCAACTCGAAGAGGCGCTGTCGTCCGGCATCACCACGATCGTCGGTGGCGGCACCGGCCCCGCCGAAGGCACGAAGGCCACCACGGTCACCGGCGCGTGGTACCTCGAACGGATGCTCGAGTCGCTCGACCACTGGCCGATCAACGTGGCACTCCTCGGGAAAGGCAACACCACGTCGATCGAGGCGTTGCACGAGCAACTGCGTTCGGGTGCGTCGGGCTTGAAGCTGCACGAAGACTGGGGCACCACGCCAGCGGTGATCGACGCCGCGCTGCGCGTCGCCGACGCCACCGGTGTGCAAGTCGCCATCCACACCGACACGTTGAACGAAGCGGGGTACGTGGAGAGCACGCTCGCCGCGATCGCTGGGAGGTCGATCCACACCTTCCACACCGAAGGTGCCGGCGGCGGCCACGCCCCCGACATCATGACGGTCGCTTCGCACCCGAACGTGCTGCCGTCGTCGACCAATCCCACGCGACCTCACACGGTGAACACGGTCGCCGAGCACCTCGACATGTTGATGGTCTGCCACCATCTCAACGCAGCGGTGCCCGAAGACCTGGCGTTCGCCGAGAGCCGAATCCGGCCGTCGACCATCGCTGCTGAGGACATCCTCCACGACATGGGAGCGATCTCGATGATCGGCTCCGACTCGCAGGCGATGGGCCGCATCGGCGAGGTGATCATCCGAACCTGGCAGACGGCGCACGTGATGAAGCTCCGACGCGGTGCGCTCGCCGGCGACGGGTTGGCCGACAACCTGCGGGCGCGTCGATACGTGGCGAAGTACACGATCTGTCCGGCGATCACCCACGGGCTGCACGAGCAGGTCGGCTCGATCGAGGTCGGCAAACTGGCCGACCTCGTGCTGTGGGACCCGGCGTTCTTCGGGGTTCGCCCGCACCTCGTGGTGAAGGGCGGCATGATCGCGTGGGCGACGATGGGCGACGCCAACGCGTCGATCCCGACGCCGCAACCCGAGCTACCACGGCCCATGTTCGGGGCTGCTCCCGCCAGCGCGCCGGGCATCTCGATCGCATGGGTCGCGCCCGAAGCGATTGAAGACGGGCTCGCCGATCGCATCCGCGTGCAACGCGAACTGGTGCCGGTCGCCAACACGCGATCGTTCGGAAAGGCCGACTTGCCACTCAACGACGCCACCCCCTCGATCGAGATCGACCCCGACTCGTTCGCGGTGCGCATCGACGGGGAACTCGTCACCGAATCACCGGCCAGCGAGCTGCCGTTGGCGCAGCGCTACTTCTTGTTCTGATCGCTCCCAGTCACCATGGACCCCATGCTGCTCATCCTTGCCGACGGACGATTCCCGTCGGGAGGCCACGCCTACTCGGCCGGTGTCGAATCAGCGGTTCGCCGCGGTGCCATCGTCGATGCGGCCTCCCTCGAGCGATATCTGTTCGCCAGGCTCGCCACCAGTGGTGTCACCGACGCTGCATTCGCCGCCCGGACCGCCGCGCTCGGCCCGTGCTATCCAGCGTTGGCCGGCCCAGCACCGGTCGA
>DATKCX010000312.1:0-4369 GCA_035512975.1 Ilumatobacter sp. | reverse complement strand
TCAGTTCATCGACGAGCAGGTCGAGATCGTCCGCCGGAACCGCGATGCCGCAATCCGTCTCGGCGAACAGGTCGTCGACACCACCGACGTCGGTGACCACGCAGGGGAGGGTCGCCGCCATCGCTTCGAGCAGCGAGTTCGACAGACCCTCTGCTTCCGACGCCGACACGTAGACGTCGGACCTGCGAAGCAAGTGGTCGACATCGTCACGCAAGCCCATGAGCTCGACGCCTTCGTACGATTCCAGGGCCGATCGCTCGGGCCCTTCGCCGACGATTCGGAGCCGCGCGCCCGGTGCCGCCTGTCGCACGCGATCCCATCGTGCCGCGAGTTCGGTCAGTCGCTTTTCGGGTGCCAAACGGCCGGTGGCGATCATGATCGGTCCGCCGACCCGGTAGCGCGGGCGCTGTCTCGTGGAGGGTCGAAACTTGTTGGTGTCCACTCCGTTGGGCACCCACGCTCGTCGCCCAGTGGTCACACCGAGCCCGGCCAACTCACCGTCGATCTCGTGACTGATCACCACGAAGCGGTCTGCGTCTTCGAGCAGTCGCGCCAGTCGCCGCTGACCCGCCGGCTTGCGACCGAGACGTTGTAAATCGCCCAGATACCCCGACCGCAGCAACTTGATCGCCACCGGGGTGCCGAACTTGCGCCGGTGGCCGAGGGCAACCAGTGACGGGGTGAGGGTGTCGAACGCATGGATCACATCCGGCTGCACCGATCGCAACGTTCGGCGTGCGCCCCGCACGAAACTCAGTGAGCGGAAGACTTTCGAACCTGCCGTAGGGATGCGGATGACTCGAACGCCGTCGATCCAATCGTCGGTCGGGCGACCCTCCATCGAACGGGTCACGACGACCGGTTCGATGCCGGCGCGTAGCAGCAGGGGGGCCACGCTCGCGAGCTGACGCTCGGCTCCTCCCAGAGCGGGAACGTAGTTCTGGATGATCATCGCAACGCGTACGCGTTCGCGATCAGGCGGTCCCCAAGTGAACGGTGGGACGGGCGCAACCGGTGCAGGGTCCCGATGCAGCCACGTCGATGCGCCCAGCGTGAGGCCGATGAGGGCCCACATCAGGTTGGGATGCACGTCGTGCAGGAACAGGCTGCTCGCCACGAACGCTCCACCCGCAAGCGCCAACGCGAGCCCGATGCCGGGTTTCCGGGTGCGTAGCTGGCGCACCGTCACGACGGCGAATGCCAGCAACGCAACCCAGACAGCGAGCCCCACTGCACCCTGCTCCGCCGCGATCTCGAGCGGCAACGAGTGCGCCGATCGAGCCTCGAAACGCGTGTCGAGACCGATTCGTCGTGCGTAGTCGAGGTACTCCGACTGGTAGGCACCAAAACCGACACCCGTGACCGGATGGTCGACGAACATGCCGATCGCTGCTTCGGCCTCGCTGGTGCGACCGGCGATCGACGAGTCGGCGGTCTGCGCATCCGTCGCCGCCAGGAGCGTGCCGAGCCGCAACGCCGAGGCAATCGGGGTGAACGCCACGACCAGCACAGAGCCGACGAGAACGGTCGCGATTCGCCGAGCCGACTGGGTCGCCAACAAGAACACCAGTGCTACGATGAGAACAGCCAAGATGCCGCTGCGCGATCTGGTTTGCAGCAAGGCGCAGGAGATCCATGCAGCTCCGACGATCAGCGCGATGCGTTGCTCGCGCTTGGCCAGCACAGCGAGCCCGACGGCGGCGCCGAGGGCAACGACGAGATACTGCGAGTACGAGTTCGGGTCACCGTTGAACGGCCCGCCGGCGCGGGCGACCGATCCGACGTCGGCCAGCAGGTGGACGGACCAGACGCCGAAGCCTCCGAAGGTGTTCGCGCGTGTGTTCGTGAGCAGCTGCACGTTCGTGATCGTCGACATGATCACGCCGCCGACAACGGCGCCCATGAGTGCTGATGCGATCGCCGCGGGTCGTCGAGTGTTGACCGCCGCGGCGATGAGCACCAGCATCCCTTCGAGGAGCCGGGTCACCGCAGCTGAGGACTCGATCGGCTGGGATGCCACGAACGGCCCGATCGCTGCGATCACGAACAGTGCTGCGACGAGTGCCGGGCCGACGAACGCGCCGGTTTGCAGCGTGCCCTGAGAATCAGCGGTGTTCCGGTCCCTGCGGAAGAACGCGGCCAAGATTGCTGCCACCGCCAAGGGTCGAATGAAGCCGCTGGCCTGGTGAACGGATTCGAGGACTCCGGACGCGTTGGTGACGATCGCGACCGCCAGCACGAACGCTGTGCGCCGGTCGCTTCGAAGCGCCCAGATGGTCGCAGCGAGTGCCAGCAGCAGCACCAGTGACGGAGTCATCTCACGATTGGTTCCGAAGAACCGGTTCGATTCTTCGGGTGCCGCGTTCGTTCCGCCACGACAACAACAGCAGGGCAATGACGGCCGCCAGAACCGCCGCGCCCACGATGACGAGCGAAGCGCTGGGCCGATCGGTGGTGGATGGCGGGTCGGCCAACGTCACGACACGCAGGTCGAACACTCGGTAGAGCTGCGTGAACTGGATCTGAGTCTGCTCGGCGATGGCGTTGGTGAGGTTCGCCGCGATCGTTGGGTCCGGGCCGCTCGTCGCAATGTCGACGAGATTGGCATCGATCACCGGTGTGGCGGTGACGTCGTAGTCGCCTGCTTCATTCGATGGCAGGGCGATCGCGACAGCGGCCGCGTCGAACACCGACCGACTGGACGCCAGGCCGGCAACCGTGGCCGTCACCCCGCTCCGCTCGAGCGTGCCGACGATGTCGATCAGTTGATCGTCATCGATGATGGTCTGGGCTGCCCCGATCGCGATCACTGTCTCTGCGCTGTACCGCTCGCTTTGCTGCGACACGAACACTGCGCCCAGCGCACCTCCGATCAACGCTGCTAGCAGTACCGGGAGCACCAAGGTGCTCCGACGTAATTGGATGTTCGAACTCATTGCGTGCTCCTGCTCGCGATCGTGTGGTCGTGACTGTTGGGGATGCTGTCGTCGTGGTCGTGAGCAGGACGGTCGTGCAGCGCGTTTTCGAAGAGTTCCGTCATCGCGGCACCGCTGGCCGAGATGTCGAATCGCCGCTCCACCAGCCGACGGCCGGCGATCGTGAGTCGGCGGCGCAGCAGATCGTCATCGATGATGCGTTCGATCGCATCGGCGATCGCCGTCGGGTCGCACGGGGGGACCAGCAGCCCGGTGATTTCGTGACGTACGAGCTCGGGAATGCCCGACACGTCCGAGGCGATGACTGGTACGCCGATCGCCATCGCTTCCATCAGTGCCACCGGGATGCCATCGCGGCGTCCATTGGCCATCTCGATGCTCGGCATCACGAACACATCGGCATGCGACACGAGCGTCATCGCGCTGTCGACGTCGAGTGCACCGTGGAACGTGACGTCCGTGGTGGACTGCGCCTCGAGCTCTTGGCGGATCGGCCCGTCGCCCACGAGATCGCACGTCACCGAGCGTCCGCGGGCACCCAGCTCTGCGAGCGCGTGGATCAGGTGCCGATGCCCCTTGAACGGGCGCAAACCCGCCACGCACACGACCCGTAGCGGATCGTTCAGGGCCGATGCGCCGCGTGGGATCGTCTTCGACGTGTCGACGCCGCAATGCACGATCTCCAGACGATCGACGATGGAGGGGTACAACTCGCGCAACAGGTACGCGTTGTGCTTGGAGATGGTGACGACGGCGGTGGCGGCCTCGAGCTTCTGCCGCAGCATCGATCGCTGCACATGCATGTCGTGAGCGTGCAACGTCACCGAGTACGTCGCGCCGGTCAACAGCGACGTGAGATGCGCCAGCAACGCCGAGTGCGTACCCCAGTGCGCGTGGAGATGCTGGACTCCTTGCTCGCGCACGCGTCGGGCAATTGCGGGGGCCCCGAATGCGATGACCATGGCGCGCACGAGCGTGGCCGGTGAGCGCCAGTTGCCCACCATCGTTCGGCTCCAGAGGCGGAGCCACAATCGAACGTTGGATCGCGCCAGACGCGCCTGCTCGGCCACCTGGCTGCCGACGCTCACATCGGAGATCGCCACGAGCCGATCGGCATAGACGCTCGCCCCCGGCTGCGAGATCTCGTTCTGCTCGCGCTTGATCGCGAAGAGGTCGACGTGCCATCCCAGTCGTTCGACGGCTTGCATCTCGCGCAGGATGAACGTCTCGGTCGTTTTCGGAAAGCGCGACACGACGTAACCGACGCGGCGATCGATCATGACGCCCCCACTGACGTAGAGTCGGCCTCGATGGCGCTCGCATGACACTCACCGGGAACCAGTCCAGCACCACCGCCGGGAAGCTGGCGATCGTCGGTGCCGGGGCCGGCGTGGCCACGATCTACGTCGGGCTTCCCCTGCTGCTCGTAGTCC
>DATKCX010000311.1:0-5172 GCA_035512975.1 Ilumatobacter sp. | reverse complement strand
CCTGAACCGGCCCCAGGTCGGCGTCTGGTTGGCGCTCGGCTTGCTCATGGTGGCAGTGGCAGCGGGCCGGTTCCTTCAACGCGGTCTCACCACCCCACAACCCGACCAGATGAACGTGCCATCACCGAACACCGTCACCACATCTGCGGGCCGATCGCCGACGCCCGGTGAGGTCCAGGCCGACAGTGTCGTCAGCCGACGGACCATCGTGTAGGTGGGCGTCCGTCGTTCGTTGTGGAACGACGGACGCCCGACACCCGGGCGTGGACCACACAGCGCGGGTGCTCATCCCTGCTACCCGTCGCGAGGACTTTTGAACCATCCCGCTGCGCCACATTGAACTCTGGTGAACATCCCGGGCTCGTAGGCACGCTCGAACTCGGTCACCCGTGGCTGGGGCATCGGTTCTGTCAGTGGTGCACCAGGCAGAACTCGTTGGCTTCCGGATCAGTCATGACAATCCATCGAGTACCGGCATCGACGATCTCATCACTGACGCGAGCCGCTCCGAGAGCGATCAGCCGCGAACATTCGGCCTGCAGGTCGTCGCCGACCTCGATGTCGATGTGCAACCGGTTCTTGCCGGACGATCGTGCCTCGGGGACCTTCTGGAAGATGAACTTCGGCCCGGTCGCGCCATCAGGCGGAACGGCCGAGCGATACTGCTCGAACTCGCCGAACTTCACGTAGCCGAGCGCTTCGATCCAGAAGTCGCACAGCGCATCGACGTCGTCGGCATCGAGCACCACGTGAATCGGGCGCAGCGCCATGCAGGACAGGGTACTTCCCGTGGAAAACGAGCGACAGCCGTCACCCTGCGGGCCCGCCCGGCCAGGGCGTCAGAACCCGGACTAGCTGTTCGCATGATCGGGCCCGTATCGTCGCCCGCTGATGAGTGAATCAGTTCGTACCAACCTGGGCACGGCGCCGAGCGGCGCACGGTGGCGGGCGGTGTTCTTCGATTTCGGGGGAGTCATCCTGTCGAGTCCCTTTGAAGCGTTCAACGTCTATGAGGCGGCGAACGGCCTGCCCACGGACTTTCTTCGTTCGGTGAATGCGTTGAATCCTGACGTGAACGCCTGGGCGCTGATCGAGCGCCGGGACATCACCCCGGCGGAGTTCGACGAGCGCTTTGGCGACGAGTCGGCGGCGTTGGGACATCGGGTTCCCGGCGCTCACGTGCTCGCCCTCCTCAACGGCTCGTTGCGTCCGCGCATGGTGCGCCTGCTCGACTCGGTGAACGAAGCGGGCTATCTCACGGCTTGTCTCACCAACAACGTCGTATCGATGAACCACAACACCGACCCAGAGGTGGCAGCGGTACTCGCCAAGTTCCGGTTCGTCGTGGAATCGAGCAAGGTCGGCGTACGCAAGCCTGACCCCGAGTTCTACCGAATCGCGTGCGATCTCGCTCGGGTCACACCCGACGAGGTGATCTTTCTCGATGACTTGGGCGTCAACCTGAAACCGGCCGCCGCCATGGGGATGACGACGATCAAGGTGATCGACCCCGCCGACGCCATCGGTGAGCTCACCACGCTGCTGTCGCTCGACGGCATCGTGTGATCACTGCGGTGTGATCAGCGCTGTGCGCGGTGACCGCATCAGCTGCTAGAGGGCCCGGTACCGCTGGCACCGTGTGAACTACGATGGCCGCGAATCGACCGGGAAGGCTTCGCATGGCTGGCAAATTCGAGGTGTATCAAGACAAGAGCGGCCAGTTCCGCTTCCGTCTCAAGGCTGCCAACGGCCAGGTCATCGTCACCGGCGAGGCCTACACCACCAAGAAGGCCTGCCTCAACGGCATCGAGTCTGTTCGCAAGAACGCGCCCGACGCCAAACTCGACGACCAGACGCTGTAGGAGTTCGCATGTGTGGTCGGTTCGTTTCGGCATCGCCACCTGAACGGATCGCTGCGTACTTCGGAGCCGATGTCGACGTCGAGTCGTTGGGCGACAACTTCAACGTCGCGCCCACGAACGACATCTACGCGGTCGTAGCCGGTGGTGCGGCGGACGAACCGCCGCAGTTGCGCGCCTTCCAGTGGGGCCTGCTACCAGTGTGGGCCAAAGACCGCAAGGTTGGTCAGAAGATGATCAACGCTCGATCGGAAACGCTCGCCGAGAAGGCGGCGTTCAAAGGGGTGTTCAAGAAGCACCGGTGCATCATTCCCATGGATGGCTTCTACGAATGGGCCCCGGGGTTGGAAGGCGGGCCGGTCACCAAGGCGGGCAAGCTCGTCAAGCGCCCGCAGTTCATCCACCGCGTCGACGGCGAGCTGCTCGCCGTCGCTGGATTGTGGTCGGCTTGGCGCGACAAGTCAGAAGGCACAGGTGCGCCCTGGCTCCACACCGCGTCGGTGATCACCACCGGTGCCAATGCCACCATGCAGCCGGTGCATGATCGAATGCCCGTGCTCTTGCCCAAGGCGATGTGGCACATGTGGCTCGACCCCGACAATCAGAACATCGAGATGTTGCAGAAGCTGCTGGTGCCGGCTCCTGACGACGTGTTGACGATGCACGAAGTGTCGACCGACGTCAACAACGTGCGCAACAATGGCGAGCACCTCATCGCCCCGAAGGGATAGTGCCAGGAGAGTCAGCGGATAGGTCGCTTCGCTCCTTTTCATTCCGCTGACTTCTCCCCGTATCTATTGGGGTTGCCCAGCAGACAGTCTCGGCAGGGCCTCGCCTATCCGCTGAGCCCCCAGGCACTATCCCTTCGCGGTCAGTTCACGAGCGCCTGATACACCAGCTGCTTCAACTGCGAACGGATCGGATACGTACTCGACGGCAACACCTGCGTGAGAAACACCACGGCGAGATCTTCCACCGGGTCACACCAAAAGGCAGTGCTCGCGGCACCGCCCCACGCGTACTCGCCGGGCGAGGAGAGGACCTTGTTCGCCACGGGGTCGATCACCACCGAGAAGCCCAGTCCGAATCCCACCCCGTCGAACGTGGTCTCCGCGAACAGCGGACGTCCGAACGTCTCCAGGTCGGCGTTGCCAGGCAGGTGATTGCGTGTCATGTAGTCGACGGTGCGGCTCCCTAGCAGTCGGACGCCGTTGGTCTCGCCCCGACCGAGCATGAGCTGGCAGAACTTCACGTAGTCGGCGGCGGTCCCCCAGAGGCCACCGCCGCCCGACAGGAACGGCATGCCGTCGGGGCTGTTCAAGTCGACCGGGGATTCGAAGACCGGGCCGGCAGCACTGGACCCCAAGTACAGCTTCGCCGCCCGATCGCGAAGCTGCGGTGCCACCGAGAAGTCGGTCTCGGTCATCCCCAGCGGTTCGAAGATCCTGGTGGCGAAGAACTCGTCGAGGCGCATCCCCGATACGACTTCGACCACACGACCGAGGACGTCGGTCGAGACTCCGTAATTCCACTCGGCACCAGGCTGGAACGCCAAGGGCAATGCCGCCCAGTGTTCACAGGCCGCCGCCAGGTCCACATCGGCCGGAGCACCCCATTCGTATCCTGCGGCCCGGTACAACGCGTCGGTGACGTGTTGGTGGTGAAATCCGTACGTCAAACCGGAGGTATGACTCATCAGGTGCCACAATCGCACGGGCTCGGTGAGTGCTTCGGTGACGGGCTTCGTGGGGTTCCCGGAGCGATACACCCTGGAGTTGGCGAACGACGGGATGAACCTCGCCACTTCGTCTTTCAGTTCGAAGGCACCCTCTTCGTAGAGCATCATCGCGGCGACGGTGGTGATCGGCTTGGTCATCGAGAACATGCGAACCAAGGTGTCGGGAGTCCACGGCACCTCACCGGCAACGTCGCGATAGCCGGCGGTCGATTCGTGCACGAGTTCGCCGTGTCGACTGATCATGATCTGCCACCCAGGAAGCCGACCGTCGTCGACGTAACACTGGAAATGGTCGTCGAGACGAGACAGGCGGCTGGGATCGAAACCGTTGTGTGAACTCATAGCCGACAGATTGGCATCAGCTCGACGGCACGCTGGCATCGTGGCCAGCGGCCCGCAACGCCTGCCGTATCGCTTCGGCCGAGCGATCGAGGTCGTCGCGATCGACCGACGTGGCGGCGTTCGCGAACGACAGTTCGCGCATCTCGTTGGTGGGGATCACATGGATGTGCATGTGGGGCACCTCGTACCCGGCGATGATCACGCCGACACGCGCGGGGGAGAACGCCGCATCTTGCGCCGCGCCGAGCACACGAGTCACACGGAAGAGGTGTTCGATGAGCTCGGGGGAGCCGTCGACCCAGTGATCGACTTCTTCGATCGGGACGACGAGCGTGTGGCCGAACGCCATGGGATTGATCGACATGAACGCAACGCAGCGCTCGTCGCGCCACACGAATGTGCCATGAATCTCGCCTTGGATGATGCGCGTGAAGATCGTCGCCATGAGCAGAACCGTAGTGCTCGTAAGATTCGATCATGACCCCAGACCGCGACCCTGAGCAGCCCGAACGGTCGGTCGACACGGTGTGGACGGTTCCCAACCTGTTCACGTTGCTCCGGCTGTTGTGCCTGCCGGTGTTCGTGTGGCTGCTGTTCGGATTGCCGTCACGCCAAGCCGCGGCGTGGATGCTCGGCGTCCTCGGAGCAACCGACTGGGTCGACGGATACCTCGCACGGCGCTTGGGGCAGACCAGCGAATTCGGCAAGAAGTTCGATCCTACCGTCGACCGACTGCTGTTCTTCGTCGGCATCGTGTCGATCCTCATCGACGAATCGATGCCAGTGTGGTTCGGCATCGCGGTCCTGGCTCGCGAGGTGCTGGTCGGCGGAACCATTGCTGTGGCGACACTGGCGTTCAACATGCAGAGGTTCGATGTCACCTGGCTGGGCAAGACCGCCACCTTCCTCCTGATGTTCGCCGTGCCAGGTTTTCTGATGGGCCACAGCACCGTCCCGGGTGCCGACGGGTTCGCGGTCGCAGCGTGGTGCTTTGGCATTCCTGGCTTGGTCCTCAGCTACTACACGGGCCTCACGTACATCCCACAAATCCGGGCGAGCATCACCGCCGGTAGAGCCGCAGCAGCAACCAGCTGACACCCCGCGAAGGGATAGTGCCTGGGGGCCGCGCGGATAGGTGACCATCCACCGGTCGGGGGTCGGCCCGTGTTTTCCTGACGGGTGCACTCCAACAGCACCCGACCGGGGAGGTCACCACCCATGATGTACGCGCTA
>DATKCX010000310.1:0-3725 GCA_035512975.1 Ilumatobacter sp. | reverse complement strand
GAACCAATCACATGCACTTCGGGCACCTCTATCGAAATGTCTGACTGTGTTGCGATCCCGGCAGTATCGAGCGCCACTGTTCGTCTGCTCCCATGCCCCCTCGACCTCAGGGACGGTCGGGTCGACCGTCGTAGGGACCGTGCGAGACGATGTCGCCGGACCTGACGATGAAGAATCCGCCGAAACCGTCGACGTGCCAGGGCGCGACTCTGAGACAAGCGGCGCCGCTCGGCCGGTTTCGCCGCCGCACGCACCGACGATCAAGACGGCTGAAGCCAAACACCCAAGTACGCGGACGTTCATCGCGGTTCGACGCACGCCACCGCTGGCTGGTTCCCCGTCCCCCCACACGCACCGTACGACACTCGCCATGTCAAACCCACCACTCCGAGGGCCATTTGAGAGATCCCCAGCAGCTTCCGCAAGCTTCACGAACCACACAAGCGCCCAGAACCCGTCTCCCATCGTTGACCCGGTCCCGGCAGCGAGGACGCTCACATTCATTCGTTTTCGAGACTGTCAGCGGTTTGCGTTTCGCGCGTTGAGTTGGTCGGCTCTTCCAGTCGACGCACCGTCACTCGAGCAGGTTGCCGTATCGGTCGTAGAGGTGCCAGTGACCGAACTCGTCTTGGCGTGGTTGTAGACCTTCTCGGTGCTTCAGCCGGTTGTGGCGACCGCAGAGCGGAATGCCGTTGGCCAGACTGGTGGCGCCCCCGGCGTGATGTTCGTCGAGATGGTCGGCTTGGAGCCGGCCGGTGGGCTGTCGACAACCCGGGATGACGCAACGATCGGAAATCTGCAACACGGCTTCGCGGAGTGGGCCCCGGAAACAGCGCTGCTGTGACGAAACTGCCAGCGGATGCAGCAGTTTGTCGACCATCATCCAGCGCAGGTGACCTGCGATCGCGTGGCGCACGGCGGTGGTTGGGTCGATCACGATGCCGTTGCTGGTCTCACAACGCCGGTTCGACCAGTTGGTGCTGACGAACGGGTCGCGAGCGATTTCGGGGTACAACCCGAACAACGCCAACGTGTCGGTGAACGTGCGCTCGTCGACGAGGATCGACACCGGAGCGACCGTGACCGAACGTGACGGGGCCGCAGTGGTGGCCGCGTCACAGATGGCAACGAACCCGTCGGCCCGACACTGAGCAGCCGACCGCTCGCCGATCGGGTAGCCGTCCTCGTCGAGGTTGCCCGCAGCAGTGGCTGCGCGTCGATCGGTTTCGTGCTCGGCATCGACGAACCCGTAGATCGTTTCGATGACTTGGGCGCCCTCGACGGCTCCGAGGCGGGCGGTGATGGTGACACCGTGCTCGGTCGGCCGGATGGTGACGTCACGACGATCATGAGCAGCGTCGGCAGCTCGTTGCGAACGTGATGGGTCGGTGAGGTTTTCCAACCGGCGAACCGACTTCGCGAACTGGTCGTACTCCGGCTCAGGGTTGGCGATGATGCTGGCGACCTCGCGATCCAACACGTCGTGGGGCGGCGCCGACGGCGACTTGGCAAGGGCATTGACAGAACGAGCCAGCAGCGATGCATGGCTGACGGGCAAGGTCGCGTTGTCGACGGCAGCACTCACAACCGGTGACGTCTGCGCTGCACGCACGATGGCCACAGCGTCGCGACACTCCGCTTCCGACCAACCGAACCGCGCTCGCAGCAACCCGAACACCGACGAATGACCACCCGTGCGGTACAACTTCCGGCGCATGATCTCGGCGATCAACATCGTCCGATGCGCCATGAGTTGCCGCTCGTGCCGATCAGCTATCTCCAACTCCTCGAGCAACTCACCATCTTCCAGCTCGGCGTTCCAATCGCCCGTCGACAGCTGGTCAGCAGCAACCCCGTCGTCCCGCACGCAGTCGTCGATCTCACCCGAGATCTCGGTAGCTGCGAAGCCCGTGGACATACCTCCATTCTGACAGGGGGGTGTTGCAGAGATGAGGGGACCCATGACGGACCAGGCTCTGCGCTATGAAGCCGGTCGTGCTTCTCAGTTCGTCGCGTCACCAGATCGACTGAGCCGTCCACGCCAAACCAGAAGCCAGTGTGAGTGGGCCACCATAAAGCTGCCCACTGGCGGCCACCAGACCCAACGCAAGATGAACACTTCGCGTGGTAGATCTCGGGGTGGCAAGGCCCCCGAGGATCGCGGGAAAACCGGCGTTCCGGGGGGACCTTCGAGCCCAAGCCCGGGTAGTACGCCGGCTGACTGAAGGATCGAGAGTGACATACTCACGGGATGGGACGCGACGAGGAGTTCCGAGCGGCCCGTGAGGAGATGTACCGACTCCGCGGCAAGGCGGTGTCCATCGGGGGGATGGCGGAGTGGGCGATCCGCCGCCTCGCGTGGGAGTTTTCAAGCCGTTCATGCACCGCAACGTGGGTCGCTGCTGGGATCAGCTCAAGAGCGAACTGCGCGACCGGGGCCTCACCGACTCGCTGCAACCCGAACTCGCCGCCGTCGCCGACATGTTCAAAGCGCGTCACCGTGCGGCGCACCTCGGTGCGTTGCTGATCGGGGCCCGGTTCTTGGGAGCTCGCCCGGTTCGAGTTCGGCGACCCGACGATGCGACGCGTTCCCGGAACGGTTGAGGACCTTGCTCGCGAGGCGTCGGAGGTGCGCGCTGGCTACGGCGCAGTGAAGTCGATCGCTCGGGCACTGGTGGCCCACGCTCGGCGTGATCGACCCAACCGACAAGGGTTCGCTTGCGATCATGATCCTCCTTGACGAACTTCCAAACAAGTGACCAAGACCGCCCACAGATCTCGCTGCGTGTCATCCTGGAAGATGTCGACATCCCAGACGCGCTGAACGACGTCGCTACCCTCGCGCCAGCGCGCGTTCGCTGGATAGATCCGACGAACTGAGACTGGCCAGTCCCGCACGGTGCCACGGCGCGCGTGGTCTCGCAGTGCATCCAGGTTCGGCTCGTCGATCAAATAGTCGAGCCCTCCGGGGTGGTCGTTGAGGCGGTCGGCAAGACAGCCAATGGCCACCTTGGCCAAGAATCTGGACGTGGTAGCTGAGGATGGCTGGCGGATGATCTCCTCAGTGATCATCGGCCCGCCGGCCTTCCCTCGCTCGAGCCACAGCCGAGCGTTTGACTCGGTGTCGAACAGAATGGTGCGGTGGAAGGGCGCCCCATCGGTCCGCACCACAACGAACCACTCCACAGCCGGGACAAACGCGAGATTCTCCCGGACTGGACATCGGCCTCTAGCGCGGCCGCCCGCGTCAAACGACGACAGGAAGAGACGACCCAACCGTTCGTGCCTCTGCCGCACGACATCGCCGAGACCAAGTCCACGATGAAGCCGTGAGCGTGGGCTGCCTTGAATGCAAGGACGGCACGCTCTTCCGGACACGGGGTAGCCTTGCCGTGTGACGTTCTCGCGTATCACCATGGATCCGGGCCGCATGGCTGGTGTGCCATGTGTGCGTGGACTCCGATTCCCCGTTGCCACCGTTGTCGCAATGGTCGCTGACGGAATGACGGTCGCGGAGATCCTTGACGAGCACCCAGACCTCGAACCCGAAGACATCGCAGAGAGCCTCCGGTTCGCGGCCCTCGCAGTCCAAGAGCGCGAGCTCCCCCTCCGCCAGCCGGCGTGAGACTTCTGCTCGATCAGAACCAGTCGCCCCTACTCGGAGCACTCCTCGCCGACGCCGGCCACGATGTCGTCCAGGTCCGCGACATCGGCATGAGTCGGGC
>DATKCX010000309.1:0-7544 GCA_035512975.1 Ilumatobacter sp. | reverse complement strand
CGCTCGACGATCTGTCGTTCACCATCGATGATGGGCAGATCTGTGGCTTGATCGGCCCGAATGGGGCAGGCAAGACGACGATGTTCAACGTGGTCAGTCGCATCTATCAGCCCACATCTGGCAGCCTCCGCTTCGAGGGTGCAGACATCTTGTCGGTGCCATCGCACCGCATCGCGACGAAAGGCATCGCGCGGACCTTTCAAAACCTTGCGCTGTTTCCCACGATGACCCTGCTCCAGAACACGATGACCGGGGCTCATTCACAGGGTCGCATCGGGTTTGTTCGTTCCATGCTCCGGCTGGGAGTCGCCAAGGAAGAGAGCGCACTGGCAGCCGACGCCTTCCGGATTCTTCAGGCGTTGAACCTCGGCCACGTCGCCCACGTTCCCGCTGCGGGCTTGCCGTTCGGCACCCTGAAGCGCCTCGAACTCGCGCGGGCGCTCGCGTCACACCCCAAGCTGCTCCTGCTCGACGAGCCGGCATCCGGTCTCACACACGGGGAAGTCGACGAACTCAGCGAGACGATTCGCCGGGTTCGCGACCAGTTCGACGTCACGATCTTGCTGGTGGAGCACCACATGGGCATGGTGATGGGGATCTCCGACAAGGTGGTCGCGATGGAGTTCGGCCGGAAGATCGCCGAAGGAACTCCCGCCGAGGTGCGCGACAACCCCCATGTCATCGAGTCGTACCTCGGGGCACCGGCATGAGCGCGCTGTTGTCGGTGGAGGGTCTCAAGGCGGGCTACGGCCCGATCGAAGTGCTGCACGGGTTCGACTTCACCGTGAACGACGGCGAGATCGTGGTGATCCTGGGAGCCAACGGTGCCGGCAAGACGACCACGATGCGAGCGTTGTCGGGGATGATCCCTCACCGCGGCACGATCACGATGGCCGGTGCCGCGCTGCCCAGCCGGTCCGACGCGGTGCTGCGTGCCGGCGTCGCTCAAGTGCCTCAGGGCCGGGGTACGTTCACCGATCTCACGGTGGAAGACAACCTGCTGTGCGGTGCCTACACCCGCAAGAGCGAGGTCGACGAAGACATCGAGCGATGGTTCGACGTCTTCCCTCGGCTACGCGAGCGACGCGAGCAGCGCGCCGGCAGTCTGTCGGGTGGCGAGCAGCAGATGCTCGCCATCGCGCGGGCCATGATGAGTCGTCCCAAACTGCTGCTGTGCGATGAGCCCAGCCTTGGCTTGGCTCCCCTGATCACTCAAGAACTCTTTCGAGTGCTCGAAGACGCATGCCGAAGTGACGGACTCTCGTTGTTGATCGTCGAGCAGAACGCAAATCTCGCGCTGGCGCTGGCCGACCGCGCATACGTCCTGGAGACGGGCACCATCGTCGCCCAAGGAACCGGCGCAGAGCTGCTCGCCGACGACACGATCAAGCAGGCCTACCTGGGGGTGGGATGATGTTGGCGTCGATGATTGCGTTCGATGGCTCGCTGTTCGTCGAGCGGATGGTCAACGGCCTCGCCGAAGGCTCGATCTTCGCCATGCTGGCGTTGTCGCTGGTGGTCGTGTTCCGTTCCACTGGTCAGCTCAACTTCGCCCAGGGTGAGATCGGTCTGTTCGGCGCATTCGTGGTGTCGACGCTCACCTTGTCGGGTGTGCCCGCGTGGGGCTCGATTCTGATCGCGATGGCGGTCGGGTTCGTACTCGCAGCGTCGATCGAGCGGGTCATCATCCGCCCGATCGAGCACCGCAACCCAGGCACGGTCGTCGTGGCTGCGATCGGCTTGTTCCTTGGCATCAACCAGTTGCACTCATTGATCTGGGGACCCGACGCACGCAGCCTGCCGAGCGTCTTCCCAACCGGGGCCGACGACTTCTTCCGGCTCTTCGGTGCCGCGATCTACTGGCAGCGCTTCGGCATCTTCCTGCTGCTCCTCGTGCTTCTCGGCTTGCTCTGGTTGTTGTTCAACCACACCAAAGTCGGGCTGGCCATGCGCGCCGTGGCCAACAACCAGGAGTCGGCCGGCCTCACCGGCATGCGCGTCGGATCGGTGCTGATGATCGGATGGGGCCTGGCAGCAGCCATTTCGGTGCTTGCAGCGGCGCTCCTTGCGCCTTCTGCCGGGCTCAGCGCGGCATTGATGTTCGGGCCGTTCCTGTCGGCGTCGGCGGCAGCAACGCTCGGTGGCCTCGACTCGCCGATCGGTGCCGTGGTCGGCGGCCTCACGCTCGGTGTCCTCAAAGCGTTCATCATCGGCTACATCCCATTCCTCGGCGGAGACATGGTGTTCACAGTCTCGTTGGTGATCATTCTCGTGGTGCTGCTCGTGAGACCGGGTGGCCTGTTCGGCTCCGAGCGCGTGGAGCGTGTGTGATGGCCGGTCTCACGCAACAGCCAAAGATCGTCGAACGCGGTTCGACGTTGCATCGCATCGGTCAACTCGTGCTCTTCGGGTCCTTCGCCGCTTTCATGTTGTGGAAGGGCATTCAAGGCGATCGCACTGGCCTTGGCCTGCTCACCGACGCGATCATCCTGGCGATCGCCGTCACTGGCCTCAACCTGATCACCGGCTACACCGGGCAGATCTCGATTGGCCACTCCGCATTCTTCGGGCTCGGAGCGTACACCACGGCCATCCTCGTCGACCGAGGATGGAGCCACGGTTGGACGTTCCCGGTTGCGGCAATCGTCGCCTTCGTGGTCGGCTGCATCGTCGGGCTGCCGGCGCTGCGGTTGAAGGGCATCTACCTCGCCCTGGTCACACTCGGGCTCGCAGTAGCGTTCCCGGCCCTCTTGAATTACGACAAGGTCAGTGGCCTCACCAACGGTTCGCTCGGCATCAAAGACCTCACGTACCTCCCACCGGAGTGGACCCCGTTCGACGGTCGCCAAGACCTGCACAAGTGGCTGTTCTGGTTGTCGCTGGGGTGCTTCCTGCTCGTTTCCCTGGTTGCGTCGAACATGATTCGATCGAGGGTCGGGAGGGCGATGATCGCCGTACGTGACAACGAGACCGCCGCCGCCGTCATGGGCGTCGACCGTGCCGTCATCAAAACGGTCGTGTTCGGAATCTCAGCAGCCATGACTGGGTTGGCCGGCGGTTTGTTTGCGGTCAAGCTCACACTCGTCGAGCCGGTGATCGGGCTGTTCACACTGCTCGGTGCCATCACCATCCTGGTCGCCATGGTCATCGGCGGCACCGCCTCCACGTGGGGTCCCATCGTCGGCGCTGTGCTCTACACCTACATCAACGA
This sequence comes from Ilumatobacter sp., assembly GCA_035512975.1. GTDB lineage: Bacteria > Actinomycetota > Acidimicrobiia > Acidimicrobiales > Ilumatobacteraceae > Ilumatobacter. Next base: position 4,333 of record DATKCX010000309.1, on the reverse strand, counting down.
CTTCGCGCGCACGCAAGGGGAGCAACGCGACATCGCCGGGCTCGGCGGCGTGATCTTCGGCGTACTGCTGATTCTCATCGCCCGATTCGCGCCCTTCGGTGCGGTCGGTCTGCTTCGCAAGTTCCGGGCCCGTTTCGTCCGGACCGTGCCCAAATTGCCGGTCGACACCGACCAGCAGAACCGGGTCGTCGCAAGCGACCCAGCGTGAACAACATTCACTACTAAAGGGGAACCCCTGAACATGACAGCCAAGAAGATTGCGGCAATCGCACTGGTCGGCGCTCTCGCGCTGGCCGCGTGCGGTGACGACGACGAGACAACATCCACCACCGCCGGCGACGGCACCACGGCAACCACCGAGGCCGACGCCACCGACACCACCGAAGGCGAAGCCACCGACACCACCGAGGGCGACACCACAGCAACCACCGCAGACACCACCGAAGGCGACGCCACCGACACCACCGAGGGCGACGCAACAGACACCACCGAAGCGCCCGACGATGGCGGCGATGTCTTCGCTGTCGACACGAGCTCCTGTGACGACCCAGACATGGCGTCGGCGGAGATCACCGACCCACTCAAGATCGGCATCTCCTACCCGCAGTCGGGCGGCCCGGCGGTGCTGTTCGCCGCCGCCGGCGAAGGGGTCAAGGCGTACATCGACTACTTCAACGAGACCACGGGCGGCATCAACGGCCAGCCGGTCGAACTCATCGCCAAAGACGACCAGTACATGGCCGACCTGACCAAGCAGAACGTCGATGTCCTGGTGTACGACGAAGAGGTCGACGTGTTGTCGGGCATCATCGGCTCCGCGAACAACTCCGCGGTTCAGGCTGATCTCAACGCCCTGTGCATCCCGCAGTTGTGGGCGCTCACGGGGTCTGCGGCTTGGGGCAACATCGAGCAGTACCCGTGGACGACGGGTGCGCTCGTGCCGTACTCCATCGAGGTCGAGACGTTCCTCACCTATGCAGCTGAGCAGTTCCCCGACGGTGGCCGCCTCGGTCTCTTCTACGTGAACAACGAGTTCGGCCAGGAGTACAAGATTGCCGTTGATGCTCGCGCCGCCGAGTTCGGATTCGAGGTCGTCGCCGAAGAGACGATCGACTTCGCCGACTCCGGTGCGCCCACCGCACAGGTGTCCAACCTGGTCGCGGCAGACCTCGACGCTGTCATCGCCGTTCCGCTCGGCGCCCAATGCATCGGGTTCATGACCGAGATCGGCAACGCTCGTGCGGCCAACACCGACTTCGATCCGCTGATCTACCAAACCGGCACCTGCGCGAGCACCATCTTCTTCGGTGCCGTCAGCAACGGCGGTAGCGACGGCGTGCTCACCGGAACGATGTTCAAAGACGTTGCCAATGTCGAACTCCAGACGAGCGACCCGGGCATCGCCGAGTACCTCACAGCGTTCGCTGCATCGGGATCCACCGCCGACCCGTCGACCCTCGCGGCCGCCGGCTGGGTGACTGCGGAAGTGACGCTGCACACGCTCGAGCAGGCTGCAGCCTCCGGCACGCTGTCGCGTGAGTCGATCATCAACGCGGCCCGCAACATCGACTTCGTGCCGTCGTTGCTTCGCGACGGCTTGGGCTTCCACATGAACGCCAGTGACGGCTACGCAGCAGAAGGTGCCCAGCTCATCACCTGGGACGCGGCCAACACGGTGTTCGTCGACGTCGGCGAACCCCAGAACTTCGACGGCTTGCTCGGGGTCTACGAAGGCTGACCCATCAAGAAGGGGTCTGCCCCCTTCTTGGCCCTGAGACAACGACTGTGTGAACGGGTCGGGCGCATCAGCGTCCGACCCGTTCCGCGTTAGACGGGGGTTGGCCCTTTCCTGACGCCCTTCTTGACTAGCGGAAGAGGTCTTTGCTGCTGTCTCGCACGATCGACGCCAACGTCGCTGAGTCGTCGGGGGTCCAGTCGTATCCCCGAACAACCGCCACTGGCACCCTGCTCGTATTGCCCTTCACGAGTTCTGCGGCCGCCGCGATCTCGTCGGCAATACAAAGTTCCTGCACCTGGAACTCATGGCCATGTGGGTCGTGTTCCCCGATGTAGCTCCGAAGCGGTTGCATACCGGCGATTCCGATCGCGATGTCGGTTTGCCCTTCCCGCCATGGTCGTCCGAACGTGTCGGTCACCACCACCGCCACGTCCACACCGCGAGCGCGAAACGTTGCCCGGGCCGCTGCCGCCGAGAGGTCGGGGGCAACTGGCAGTGTGAGTACGCGGCCCGACGCCCCGCTCGACGATTGGTCGACCCCTGAATTCGCGCAGACGAACCCGTGCATCGTCTCGGTGATCAGGATCGGCCCGATCTGGCGAACGATGCGCTTCGACTCGCGCAGCACCACCTCGATCACTCGTGGGTCTTTGCCGAATTGCGCGCCCCAGGTGAGGGCAAAGGCCGACGGCTCCACGTCGTCGAGTTCGATGGCACACCCTTCAGCTTTCGAGATGATCTTCGACGTGATGACGACGATGTCGCCACTTTCGAGTGAGAAGCGATCAGCCACCATGGCGGCGATGTCGTCGCCGGGGCTGAACTCTGGCAAACCGGCAACCGGGAATATCGTGAGTGCTTGGGCCACGGAAGCACGGTAGCGGGCAGCTTTCGGGCAACATGGTGCCCATGAGCGATCAGCCCTCCGAGATCTTCGATCCCGCCGCGTGGACCACCGTGCCAGGTTTCGACTTCACCGACATCACCTATCACCGGGCCAACGATGTTGCGGCCGTTCGAATCGCCTTCAACCGGCCAGAAATTCGCAACGCGTTCCGGCCGCACACCGTCGACGAGCTGTACACGGCGCTCGACCACGCGCGTATGTCGACCGACGTGGGCTGCGTGTTGCTCACCGGCAACGGCCCGTCACCCAAAGACGGTGGCTGGGCCTTCTGCTCGGGTGGCGATCAGCGCATTCGCGGCAAAGACGGATACAAGTACGCGGAGGGTGTCACGGCCGACACGATCGAACCGGGGCGCGCCGGGCGGCTCCACATCCTCGAATGCCAACGGCTGATTCGGTTCATGCCCAAAGTGGTCATCGCCGTTGTGCCCGGATGGGCGGCCGGTGGCGGGCACAGCTTGCACGTGGTGTGTGACCTCACCATCGCCAGCGCAGAACACGCCCGGTTCAAGCAGACCGACGCCGACGTCGCTTCGTTCGACGGCGGCTACGGCTCGGCGTACCTCGCGCGGTTCGTGGGCCAGAAGTTCGCCCGCGAGATCTTCTTCCTCGGTCGCGAGTACACCGCCGAACAGATGCATCAGATGGGCGGCGTGAACGCCGTCGTCCCACACGCCCACTTGGAGCAGGAGGCACTGCAGTGGGCACGCGAGATCACCGCCAAGTCACCGACCGCCCAACGCATGTTGAAGTTCTCGTTCAACATGATCGACGACGGCCTCGTCGGCCAGCAGATCTTTGCCGGAGAAGCGACCCGTCTCGGGTACGGCACCGACGAAGCGGCCGAGGGACGCGACGCCTTCTTGGAAAAGCGCACGCCCGACTGGTCGCCCTACCCCTACCACTACTGACCCCGCACTCGTGACGTTCATCCTCGTCGATCGAGCCGACGACCCGCGCCTCGCACCATTTCGCTTGAACGAACGCGGCCTCGCCAGCCGGGCCAACAAGCGAGACGACGCCGGGGCAGGCTTGTTCCTCGCAGAAGGCGACCTTGTGGTGGAGCGGGCCATCGAGGCTGGCTGTAGTCCACACTCCGCCCTGGTGGACGGCGATCGCATGCCCCTGGTTGCGATGAAGCTCGCCGACGCCGACGTCGACGTGTTCGTGGGAGGTGACGACGTGCGGCGGATGGTCACCGGCCTGGGGATGCCCCACCCGATCGTTGCCCTCTTCCACCGTCCGCCCCGACCAAGCCCCGCAGAACTGGTGTCGCAAAGCGTCCGGCTCGTCGTCGTGGAAGGTGTCGACAACCCTTCGAACATCGGGGCCATCGTGCGGAACATCGCAGGTCTCGGGTGGGACGGACTGTTGCTCGATCACACGTCGGCCGATCCGTGGTCGCGGCGCTCACTCCGAGTCGCCATGGGCACCGCGTTCGCGCTCCCCCACGCTCGAACGACCGACCTGCTCGGCACGCTCCTCTCGTTGACCGGCATGACCGTCTACGCGCTGACGCCGTCAACGGCCGCTCAGGACATCCGCGACGTCAGACCGAGCGGACCACGCGCCGTGATCGTGGGCTCGGAGCGAGCCGGCATCAGCGACGAGGTGTTGGCCGCCGGCATTCCTGTTCGCATCCCGATGTCGGGTGGCGTCGATTCGCTCAACGCAGCAGCAGCCGTGGC
>DATKCX010000308.1:0-2482 GCA_035512975.1 Ilumatobacter sp. | reverse complement strand
AACCCCCTTCGGAAGTGGCGAGAGTACGGCGACAGGGGCATGACAGCCTGGACAGACCTCATGGACTGGGCGGGCGGCTATCCGTTCGAATACGCGTCTGTCGACGATGTCGTTCGGTTCTTCGAAGCAATGGGCATGCGGCTGCAGCGAGTGAAACCGGTCGGCCCAAAACTAGGCTGTAATGAGTTCGTGTTCGGGGCACCATCGTGACTAGCGACGCGATTCGCCTCTGGTTGTTGACTCGGTTGGGGCGACGTCTCGTGCCCGAGTACCGGTTCCGCTGGCCGGACCTCGACTGGGTGACGGATTCTGACTTCACCGACTACCTCAAGCGGTTCGACGAGTTCGAAGGCTACAACGCTGACCGCCGATGGGCCCTCTATCAACTGGCACAGGTGGTCGGTCACGTGTCCGGCGACACAGTCGAGTGCGGTGCGTACAAAGGGTCGAGTTCGTACCTGATCGCGTCGCGGATCTCGACGCTCGCCGCCGACAAGCGCCACCACATCTTCGACTCGTTCGAAGGGCTGTCCGACCCGTCACCCGTCGACGGTGCTCACTGGACGAGAGGTGATCTGACGGCGACGGAGGAGGAACTCCGTTCCAACCTCGCCGAGTTCTCCGGGATCATCGATGTCCACCCGGGCTGGATTCCGGAGGTCTTCAGTGCTCATCGCGACTCCCGATTCTCATTCGCTCACATCGACGTGGACCTTTACGAACCCACGCTCGCGAGCCTGGAATTCATCTTCCCACGCCTGTCCCCAGGTGGGGTGTTGCTGTGCGACGACTACGGCTTTCGGACGTGCCCCGGCGCGACTGCGGCGATGAGGGAGTACTTCGAAGGGTCGGAGTATCCGATCGTCGGGCTGGCGTCGGGTGGCAGCTTCGTGATCAAGCAGTAACGAATGCGAGACCGCCCGCACATCAGAATCCCCGCGCCAATGAGCTCGCCATGGCGCCACCCGGCCACCCGAACGGCGATCGTGGCAGGAGCCGTGCTCATCGCCGGCCTAGCTCGGGAGATGGTGCTCGCGCGAGCGTTCGGGCTGTCAAGCGAACTCGACACTTTTCTCGTTGTCGCATCGATCCCGATGGCAGCCATCGCAGTGTTTTCGGGAACGTTCCAGTCTGCCGCAGTGCCGGTGATCACCGAAGTGCTCCAAGAACCTCCCCAGTCTGGAGTCGGCTTTCACGCTGTACTTAGACGCTACGCCGCCGCGCTCGCTGGCCTGACCATCGCGTGGTTCGGAGTGACACAGCTCGTGCCCGAGACACTCGCCATCTTCGTCTTCGCCCCACCCGGTCCCGTCGCCACCGTCATGCTGGTGGTCACCGTGGTGTTCGGCGCAATCGTCGCCGCCCTGTCGGCCTACGGACTCGCGGTGGGGCTCTCCACCACCGTGACGCTTGCCCCAGCTGCCGTGCCGCTGGCAACCGCAATTGTCGTGCTCATGACCGACCAACGGACATCCGTCGTGCTGTTTGGCGGACTGCTTATCGGCAACATATCTGCCGCCGCGTCGCTCTTTGGCGCACTTCGCAGGGCTGGGGCTCCGATCTCCAGCCTGCGCATGGATGGCAGGTTCAGACGGAAGCTGTTGAGGCGAGGCTCGATCCTCGCTCCGGGAACGATCGTCATGGCGATGACCGCACCCGTCGATCTCTACTTCGCGGGCGTTCTCATCACCGGAGCCGCAGCGGCTCTCAACTTCGGCGGCAAAGTCCCGTTGGCTTTGATCGGGATCGGCGGCGTCGTGATCTCCAACGTCGTCTTTCCGGCAATGAGCAGGCGGGCCGTGGCTAGAGACTTCGACGCGCTACGCGCCACGGCACGGCGTTGGACAGTTGTGAGCGTGGTCGCCGGCATCGCCAGCGCGACGCTGGTCATCATGGCGAGCGACGTGCTCATAGCCGTCCTCTACGCCGGCGGTGACATGCGAGCGGAGGCCCTCCCATCGATCTCGAGAGTGCAGCAAATGTTCGCCCTGTCTCTCCCGACCTTCTGGATGGGGCTGGTCTGGTCGAGAGCATTGATTGCGCTCGACGATACGGTCACCATCGCTTGGATTGGACTCGTCGCATTCGTGGTGAACGGAGTGGGCAACCACATACTCTCGGGGGCTCTCGGCGTTTCCGGCATCGCCCTCGCAACCAGTGTGATGTACCTGGTGACGACATCGATCGCGGGGCTCCGCCTTCGGCTCGTTCTCGGGCGGAGGATCGCACAGTGACCTCTCACCGCCCACGACGCGCCAGGAGCTGACAAGAACAAGTCGACCGACCTCATCGGCGCCTTCAGGCGGCGGTGCGGAGTTGACTCTCACCCGGATACGACCGATGTCCCTACACGGGGATGGCCTCAGCAGCACGATCGCTTCCGTGCGGTCGTCCCGACGTGATCCACGGCCGGATACAGCACTCATGCGTCGCCGCCTCGGTGATCGGCTGCGTCCTTCACACCCTGCATCTGGGCCCTGCG
>DATKCX010000307.1:0-4239 GCA_035512975.1 Ilumatobacter sp. | reverse complement strand
GGCCGGGAAGGAACGCCTCAGATCCGGCTGGCCGACCTCGAGGCCGCGGTGACGGCGATGACGATGCCGGTGTTGATCATCCAAGGTACCGACGACCGGGTCATCAGCTACGACAGCGCACTGGCGCTGCGGGCGCGTCTTCCGCACGCCGATCTGATCACGCTCGAGGGTGCCGGGCATCTGATGACCGGTCGACACCCGGTGAAGATCAACACCGCGATCCGAACGTTTCTCGACGCGATCTACGGCCGCACACCGGCACCACCCCCTCAAGCCCGCCGTCGTCGCAGCGGCAAGAAGGCCCTCATGATCTCCTCGCCGATCGGGCTCGGCCATTCCCGTCGCGACGTCGCCATCTGCCAGGAACTACGACTGCTGCACCCCGACCTCGAAATCGAATGGCTCGCCCAGGACCCGGTCACCCGAGTGCTCCACGAAGCGGGCGAAACGATCCATCCTGCGTCGGCGTTCATGGCGAACGAGACCGCACATATCGAGTCCGAATCAGGCGAACACGATCTCGCCGTGTTCCAGACGCTCCGCGACATGGACGAGATCCAGGTCGCCAACTTCATGATCTGCGACGAGGTCCTCACCGCCGGGCAGTACGACCTCGTCATCGGCGACGAGTCGTGGGAACTCGACTTCCATCTCCACGAGAATCCGAATCTGAAGAAGACTGCGTATGCCTGGATGACCGACTTCGTCGGGTACCTCCCCATGCCCGGGCGTGGTGAGCGCGAGGCCTTCGTGGCCGCCGACTACAACGCGGAGATGATCGAACAGATCGCCCGACACGGCTCGATTCGAGACAAGGCGATCTTCGTCGGCAACCCCGACGACATCGTCGCCGCTCGCTTCGGGCCAGACCTCCCGCTCATTCGCCAGTGGACCGAAGCCAACTACGACTTCGCCGGCTACGTGACCGGTTTCGACCCTGCGGTACTCGGCGACCGAACGGCACTTCGCGAGGAACTCGGCTACCCGGCCGACGCGAAGATCTGCATCGTCGCCGTCGGTGGATCGGGTGTGGGCGTTCACCTACTGAGACGGGTGGCCGACGCGGCACCGGCCGCACGTCGCGCCGTCAACGGCCTGCGATTCGTCGTGGTCACCGGCCCTCGGATCGACCCGGCGTCGATGCCAGTCATCGAGGGCGTGGAGTATCGACCGTACGTCGATCGGCTGTATCGCCATCTCGCATGCGCCGATGTGGCGATCGTTCAAGGCGGGCTGACCACCACGATGGAGCTGACTTCGCTGAAGGTGCCGTTCATCTACGTGCCGCTCCGGAACCACTTCGAACAGAACTTCCACGTGCGAGCCCGACTCGACCGCTACCACGCCGGCGTGCACCTCGACTACGCCGACTTCGAACCGGACCATGTCGCCCATCTCATCGCGAGCCTGATCAGCAATCCGCCACAGCCTCACGATGTCGAAACCAACGGCGCTGCGACCGCGGCGGCGCTCATATCCGAGCTGCTCTGACCCATGGGATTCTGTCTCGCGGCACGCTGTTCTGCCTTCAGATTCGGTCGATCGGCCGACCTACATCGAGATCCAACCAACACAACCAACACAACAGGAGACATGACATGACAACCACCGACAACACCGTCGACAACGGCGTCAACACTGCAGCCCTCCTCGGCGCTCGCGAGCAGCTCAGCGGTGCGCCCGAGGCGGCCGACTTCACCTGGCGAGCCCAGTGCTCGTGGGTTCACGGCACGTTCAGCCAGACCACCGTCGACGGGTTCTCCGGCCTCGGTACCGACCACCAGCACAAGACCCCGTTCACGTTTGACGCTGATCATCCAGCCTGTTTCGCCTCGGAGGACCGAGGTGCCACACCCACCGAGATCGTGCTGGCTGCTCTCGCGAGCTGCCTCACAGCCGGTGTGGCGGCGGTGGCCCAACACCGCGAGATCCAACTGCGGTCGGTCACTGCGACGGTCGAGGGAACGATGAACGTCCTCGGCATTCTCGGTGCCGACCCCGACGTGCGCAATGGCTTCAGCGGCATCACCGTCAATTTCGACATCGATGCCGACGCCTCCCCCGACGACATCCAAGCGCTGGTCGCCCAATCACAGAAGCGTTCAGCGGTCTACGACATCGTCACGAACCCCACCAGCGTCACCGTCGGAGTCGTGTGAGGCACCGATGACCCCAGCCACACGCCACGTGTCGGCAGTGATCATCGGTGCCGGTCACGCCGGGCTGGCGATGAGTCGCCGCCTCTCCGAACGTTCGATCGACCACGTCGTGCTCGAACGCGGAGAGGTGGCGAACTCGTGGCGGACCGAGCGATGGGATTCGCTCAGGCTGCTCACGCCGAACTGGCAGACCCAGCTCCCGGGCATGGGCTACGCCGGCGACGACCCCGACGGTTACATGACGATGCCCCAGGTCACCGACTTCATCACGACCTACGCCACCGCCATCTCGGCACCGGTACACACCAAGACCACAGTGACGCGCGTGGCCGCAACAGATTCGGGTTACGTGGTGGCGACCGACACCGGAACCTGGACGTGCGCCAGCGTGGTGATCGCCAGCGGCGGCTCGAATCTCGCCCAGGTGCCAGCCGTCGCCGCAGAGGTGCCGTCGACGATCACCTCGCTCACGCCGATGACGTACCGGTCGCCGGAACTGCTCGCCGACCGCGGCGTGCTCGTGGTCGGTGCCTCGGCGACGGGCGTGCAACTCGCCGACGAGATCCGTCGCTCTGGTCGACCGGTCACGATCTCGGTCGGTGAACACGTGCGCATGCCGCGCACCTACCGAGGGCGAGATGTGCTCTGGTGGATGGACGCCGCCGGTATCTCCGATGAGCGATACGACGAGGTCGACGATCTCGTCCGCGCGCGACACCTTCCGTCTCCGCAGCTCATCGGCACGCCCGAGCACCGGACGATCGACCTCAACACACTCACCGATCACGGTGTCGAGATCGTCGGTCGGCTCGGTGGCGTCCAGAACGGCGTTGCCCAGTTCTCCGGCTCGCTCGCCAACGTCTGCACGATGGCCGACCTGAAGATGAACCGACTCCTGCAGACGTTCGACGATTGGGCCGACCACACCGGGTTCTCCGACGTCTGTCCGCCGCATCGGTTCGAGGGCACCCGAGTGCCATCTCCTCCAAGCCTGGAACTGGACCTGCGCACCAGCGACATCGGCACGGTCATCTGGGCCACCGGATATCGGCCCGACTACTCCTGGCTCGACGTGCCGGTGCTGGACCGCAAGGGCCGCATTCGCCACGATGGTGGTGTGGTCGAGGACGCCCCGGGCATGTACGTGATCGGACTCAACGTGCTGCGGAGACGCCGTTCGAGCTATATCCACGGAGCCGCCGCAGATTCCGAAGACCTCAGCGAGCATCTCGCACAACATCTCGCATCAACTCGCACCCACTCACCCACCCACGTCCTGGAGGACACTCATGTCTGATACGACCGCACTGACCGAAAAACGTGCACATGACTGGCGACAGGCTGGGGAGGCCTGGGGGCACTCCGCCATCGACTGGGCGTGTCTGTACGAGCACTACGCGAACGACGTCATCATGGCCATCTTCGATCGACTCGGCATTTCAGATCAGACGAAGCTGCTCGACATCGCCTGCGGCTCCGGTTTGGCCCTGCGCTACGCGAGTGCGATCGGTGCCGAAACGGCCGGCATCGATGCCTCCGAGTCGTTGGTCGAGATCGCCCGCGACCGCAACCCCGCCTCCGACCTACGCCTCGGCTCGATGTTCGAGTTGCCGTGGGCCGATGAGAGCTTCGGAACCATCATGTCGATCAACGGCATCTGGGGCGGCTGCGAAGGCGCGCTCGCCGAAGCACGTCGGGTGCTGCAACCGGGCGGCATGATCGGCATCAGCTTCTGGGGAAGCGGCACACCCAACGACCTTCGAGGTTGCTTCAAGGCGTTCGCCCGACACGCGCCGCCCACCCACTTCACCGACATGAAGCAACTGAACAACATCGCAACACCAGGGGTGGCTGAGGCAATGCTGACCGATGCCGGCTTCGACATCGTCGAGCGTGGTGGCCGAGTGTCGACCATCGAATGGCCCGACGCCGAGTTGGCATGGCGCGGCCTGTCGAGCGTCGGCCCAGCCGTGCCGGCGCTGCGCCACTCAGGGTCAGCCGCCGTGAAGGAGTCGGTGCTGGAAGCGATCGAACACTGTCGCGACGAGCGAGGCGTGTACAGATTCCGCAACGACCACCA
>DATKCX010000306.1:0-75800 GCA_035512975.1 Ilumatobacter sp. | reverse complement strand
GTTGGCGATCGCGGCGACGCTGGTGTGCACGCCCGGGCCAGCGGTGGTGCCGCCCACCGTGGCCGACAACAGCGCTCCGGGGGCGCGGCCTTGAGCGTTGGCGTACGCGACTTGCAGGGAGTCGAGTGCAACAGCGGTTTGCGCACCGAGGTAGATCGAGCCGGTGACGACGCCCGGCGGGAAGCCGGTCTGTCCGCCACCAGCGCCGAGATCACCGCGTATGGTCGTGATCGGCCCCGTCGCGGTGTTGCCGACCGCTGCGCTGGTGAGCACACCGAACGAGCCTGCCGCGCCCAGGGGGACCGTGGCGATCGGGTCGGCAGCGAACGCGGGTGCCGACACGGTGAGCCCAGCGATGCTCATGACGCCGCCGAGCGCACCGACGGCGATCAGTGCGGTGCAGCGTGAGAACAGTGGTCGGGCACGACGAGCGACCGATCCCATCACCGGCCTGCGCAGGTCGGGCGGGAGAAGGAAAGGTGGGTGCTGCGCAAGGCGGTCGACGTCACCGCGCGGACCGTACCGATACCCGACGCAAAACGTCGCAGAATCGCGCAAGTAGTGATGGAACGACCACTGTTCGCGCAAATTTGGACGAAGCGCTCAGGTACTCGGCGGTCGAACCGTGATCCCCGCAGCCAACATGGCGTGTTTCGCGTCGGCGACAGTGTGTTCGCGGAAGTGGAAGATCGATGCGGCGAGCACCGCGTCCGCTCCGCCTTCCACCACACCGTCGACCAGATGCTGCAGCGTGCCAACTCCCCCGCTGGCGATCACCGGCACGTTGACCGCGTCGGCGATCGTGCGAGTGAGCACGTGATCGAACCCGATGCGGGTGCCATCGCGATCCATCGAGGTGAGCAACAACTCACCAGCGCCGAGCAGCCCCGCACGCTGCGCCCACTCCACCGCGTCGATGCCCGTGGCGGTGCGACCTCCGTGCAAGAACACTTCGAAACCCTTGCTCGGGTCATCGACATCGCGACGCTTGGCGTCGATGGCGCACACGACGCACTGCGAACCGAACTCGGCGGCGATCTCACTGATGAGTTCGGGGCGTTGCACCGCGGCGGTGTTCAGACTGACCTTGTCGGCTCCGGCGCGCAGCATGCGGCGGGCATCTTCGAGTGAGCGAATACCGCCGCCGACCGTGAACGGGATGTACACCTGCTCCGCCACGCGATACACCATGTCGATCGTGGTCGCTCGATCATCTGAGGATGCCGTGATGTCGAGAAACACCAGCTCGTCGGCACCCTCCGCGTCATATCTCGCGGCCAGTTCCACCGGATCACCGGCATCTCGCAGGTCGACGAAGTTGGTGCCCTTGACCACGCGACCGGCGGTGACGTCGAGACACGGAATGACACGTGCCACCTTCACGCCCGCACCGACTTCATGATCGCGCCGCCAGTCGGGAGATCGCGTCGACGACCGAAAACCGACCTTCGTAGATCGCTTTGCCAGTGATGATGCCGCCAAGCCCATCGATCGCGGCGAGCGCCTCGATGTCGGCCAGTGACGACACGCCCCCGCTGGCGATCACCGGAATCGAGGTGGCGCGAACGGCGGCGGCGAGCCCGTCGACGTCGGGGCCCGTGAGGCGACCGTCGCGGGAGATGTCGGTGATGACGAACGCCGCAGCCGTGGGAAACAGGTGCAGTGCATCGTCGAGTTGCATCCCGCTGCCTGCGGTCCAGCCGTGTACTGCGAGTTCACCGTCGCGATGATCGAGACCCACCGCAACCGGCACGATGGCGCTGACCGTCGCGACGAGATCCGGGTCGGCGATGGCGGCCGAACCCATGACGACCCGTGTGACACCGGCGTCAGCGAGGGCACGGGCGTCTTCGAGCGTGCGGACGCCGCCACCGTTCTGCAGGTTCGCCCGCCCGGCGAGTCGAGCGGCGATGGCTGCGACCACCGAACGATTCACCGGGTCTCCCGAACGCGCCGCGTCGAGGTCGACGACGTGCACCCACGGCGCGCCTGCATCCGCGAACGACGCTGCAACAGCGACCGGGTCGTCTCCGTAGATCGTCTCGGCCGCGTAGTCGCCTTCGGTGAGTCGGACCACCTTGCCGCCGCGCAGATCGATGGCTGGGTACAAGTCGACCGTCATGCCGAGACACCCTTGCGTGCGCACACCGCGACGAAGTTGCGCAACAACTTCAGCCCGGTCGTGCCCGACTTCTCGGGGTGGAACTGCGTCGCGAACACGTTCCCCTGACGAAACGCCGCGTTCACCACGCCTCCGTACTGGCAGGTCGCCGCGACCACGGCCGGATCTACCGGCACACCGTGCAGCGAGTGGACGAAATACACCCACGGGTCGTCACCCAACTCGACCAACATGGCGTCGTCGGGCAGCAACAGTTCGAGACGGTTCCATTGCATCTGAGGTCGCTTCACGCCGGCCGGAATCCACTGAATGCTCCCCGGAATGATCCCCAAGCCGATGGACGTGTCGTCTTCGTCGCTGCCATCGAACAGCATCTGCATGCCGACGCAGATGCCGAGAAATGGTCGGCCCGATGCCGCGGCGTCGAGCGTGGGCTGTTCCAGGCCGGCCGCACGCAGCGCCGACATACAGGCACCGAACGCACCCACACCAGGCAAGACGACCCCGTCGGCGGATGCCACGAGCTCGGGATCGGCGGTGAGGCGTGCGTCGGCACCCATCTTCTCGAGTGCCTTCTGCGCGGAATGCAGGTTGCCGATGCCGTAGTCGAGAACGGCCACCACCGGTGCGGTCACAACGTCCCTTTGGTGGACGGCACTCCGCCCGGCTGATCGACGCGAACGGCGTCGCGCAGCGATCGCGCCAAACCTTTGAAGGTGGCCTCGATGATGTGATGCACATTACGGCCCCGAACGAGTTCAACGTGCAACGTCATCGCAGCAGCGTTCGCAAACGACGTGACAGCGTGCTCCGCGAGCTGCGGATCGAACGGTGGGTTACCCATCGGCAATACCTCCGGCAGCGGCACCAACCACTCCACGTGCGCGCGTCCCGACAGGTCGAGTGCAACATCGATGAGAGCCTCGTCGAGCGGGAATCGTCCGCTCGCGAATCGGCGGATTCCCGACTTGTCGCCGAGCGCCTCGCGGAACGCCTCGCCGAGCGAAATGGCGACGTCTTCCACCGTGTGGTGCGTGTCGATGTGCAGGTCGCCGACCGCCCGCACCGTGAGGTCGAACCCGCTGTGCCGACCGAGCTGGTCGAGCATGTGGTCGTAGAACGGAATGCCCGTCGAGATGTTCGTCGTGCCGGTTCCATCGAGGTCGATCGAGACCTCGATCGATGTCTCGTTGGTGACGCGGGATCGATCTGCGGTTCGGCTCATGTGGGCGTGGCTCCGTTCGTGTCACCCTCGACGTGAGTGGCGAGACTGGTTGCGAGTGCTGCGAGGAATCGATCGTTTTCTTGAGGGGTGCCGACGGTGACCCGCAGACAGTCGGCGAGGCGCGGCCACCCCGAGCAGTCGCGGACCAGCACACTCTGATCGAGCAGCCGCTGCCACAGGTCGCGTCCTCCCACCGTGAGCGGGCGGAACAGCACGAAGTTGGCACCGCTGGGAGTGACCTCGATCGGCATCGAACGCATGGCTGCAGAGATACGTTCACGTTCACCGACGATGAGCCGCACACGGTCGTTCATGTCATCGACGAATCGCAGCGCGATACGGCCCGCCAACTGCTTCGCGGCATCGAGGTGGTACGGCAAGACGACCTTGTCGAGTTCCCGAACAAACCACGTCGGGCCGATGGCATAACCCAGACGCACCCCGGCCATGCTCCACGTCTTCGAAAAGGTGCGCGTGACCACCAAAGGACGTGACTCGTCGATGAGATCGAGAGCCGACCAGTCGGCGAACTGGGCGTACGCCTCGTCGGCCACGACCAGGCCGTTGGAGATGTCGAGCAACTCGAGGACTCGCTCGCGGGGCTCGACGAGGCCGGTGGGGTTGTTGGGCGACGTGAGAAACGTGACGTGCGGATTCGACTCGGTGACCACTCGTCGCATCTCCACCGATGACAGGGTGAAGTCGGCCGCCCGCTCGCCTTCGGCCACGGTGGAACCGACGACGCGGGCGATCTGGGAGTGCATCTGATAGCTCGGCTCGAACGTGGCGACCGTGCGACCCGGGCCGGCGTAGGCGAGGAGGATCGTCTGCAACACCTCGTTGGAGCCATTCGCAGGAAACACCATCGATGCGGGCACACCGTGCATGGCACCGATCGCCTCTCGAAGTTCGGTGGCCTCGCGATCCGGATACCGGTGCCACTCGATGCGCGACATCTCTGCAGCGAGGGCGTCACGGAATGCATCGGGCGGCGGCAGCGGTGACTCGTTGGTGTTGAGCCGAACCTCGACGTCGACCTGGGGACTGTGGTAGCCGTCGAGGGCTTTCAGGTCGTCACGTACCGGAATCACTGTGTGGAGGCTACCGAGCGAGTCTCTGCCGACCTAGCCGGTTCCGAACCTGCCACGGACTTGCCCCCGAATACCGTGACGATACGGCGACGATACGGTGACGAAGATGCCATCGAAGTTGCCAGCACCGAACACCGACTCCCTCGTCGCCGAACTGCTGGTGATCACCGACATGATCGAGCGCCAACGAGATCGAGTCGCCGCGCTCGCAGAGCCGTTTCTTGGCACCAACCGAGATGACGTGGTCACTGCACTGCATGAAGCCGAGCGACAGATCCTGATGAGCACGCGAGCGTTGAAACGCACCCTCAAAACTCTCGGCAGCTAACTGCACGGCAAATTGCCGGGCAAATGCCGGAAAAACGGGAGCGACCCCCCGGCCGAAGCCGAGGGGCCGCTACACCATGGGCGGACAGGCCGGCGGAGACCTGTCCAGCGCCGATCCAGGTGGCGGGAACCTGGACCCTCATTGTCTCAGACGAAGCTGCCATCTTCAACTACATCACGAAAGATTGAACCAGAAATGAATTGCCGGGGTTGGAGCTCGGTCGCGAACGGGCGCTGGCCCAGGCGGGCACCCCGGCGCTTGGATACCCTGCTCAGTATGTATGTGGTCGACGTGGCGGTATTTCCGGCGGAAGCCGACGTCAATATCCTGACGTCGTTCATGCACGACGTCGCTGCAGTCGACGGCGAGAGGCCCCTCAGCGACCACCTGTGGCTCGACCTGCAACGCGGCGGCAGCCCCGGATTCATCGCCGTGCGGGTTGCCGACGGCATTGGAACCGTTGCGTACGGGCAGATATCTGCGGCAAACCACGAGTCATCGTTGGAAATCGTCGTTCATCCGCGCGCCGCAGCGGGGCCGCCCGGGGTGGCGCGGTTGGCCCGCGACACCGCCGAAACTGCGATCGATGCGTTCCAACGCGCCGGTGGCGGCGAGCTGGTCGCGTGGGTCGACGTCAATCCCATCGGGCAAGCGCTCGCCGACGTGTGTACCGAGCGAGGTCTCGTGCTTCGGCGCCAACTACACGAGATGCACGCGGCGTTGCCACTCGACCAACACGCCATCGTCACCACGCGGGACTTCGTGGTCGGGGACGACGATGCAGCTTGGGTACGCGTCAACAACTCGGCGTTCGCCGAGCACGGGGAACAAGGCGGTTGGACCGTCGCCACGTTGGCACTCCGTCAAGCCGAACCATGGTTCGACCCAACCGGGTTCCGAGTGCATGAGATCGACGGCCGCATGGCCGCGTTCTGCTGGACGAAGATCCACGGCCTCGACCTCCCCGCCGATCAACGACACGGCGAGATCTACGTCATCGCCGTACACCCAGACTTTCACGGGCGTGGCCTCGGCAAACAGCTCACACTCGCCGGGCTCGACTCGATCGCAGCGCGCGGCATCAGTGCAGCGACTCTCTATGTCGATGACGACAACGCGCCAGCGCTGTCCCTGTACCGTTCACTCGGCTTCACGGTCCACCGCACCAGGCGGGCCTACGGAGGCACTGTCACCTCACTCATCGGGAGCACACATGACCAACCTTGATGCGAAGAACACCGGCCTTGATGCGACGAACACCGGCACCACGGATACCGATCATCTGCCGCGTTGGAGCGTCACCGACATGCACGAGTCGCTCGATGCGCAGAGTTTCCGAGACGCGATGGAACGATCCGGCTCCGAGACCACTCGATTGGTCGCCACGTTCGACGAACACAACATTCGGGCCATCGAACCACGTGCGGTCACCGCGGCTGACGGGGTCGCCGCCGATGCCGCGATCGCCGATCTCAACCGGGTGTCCGACGACCTCAACACCACTGCCGCCACCGTGTATGCGTCGGTCACCACCGATTCGCGCAACGAGCAAGCGCAATCGCTGCTGGGCCAACTCGAAGTCACCGAGTCGGACCTCACGCCGCTCTTCGCCCGATTGGCCGACTGGGTGCATGCGCTCGGGGTCGACGAGCTCGCAACGGTCAGCACACAGGTCGGCGAACATCTCGGTCCGCTCACCCGCCTCGCCGAACGCGCCGCACACCAGATGAGCGAGCCGGAGGAAGGTCTCTACGCAGCGCTGTCCACCACCGGCTCGTCAGCTTGGTCGCGGCTGCAAGGTGACCTCACGTCACAACTGTCGGCGTCGGTCACGTTTCCCGACGGCACCCAGCAGACGCTCCCCATGCCTGCAGTGCGCGGTCTGGCCACCGACCCCGACGCCAGGGTCCGCCAAGCGGCCTACGACGCCGAGATGGTCGCGTGGCCGCAGATCGCCACCTCGGTCGCCGCAGCGCTCAACGCAATCAAAGGCGAAGCGAACACGGTCAACACCCGCCGTCACTGGTCGTCGCCGCTGGACGCGTCGTTGTATGCGAACAGCGTCAGCCGCCCGACGTTCGACGCAATGAACGAGGCGATCAACGCGTTGCTCCCCGACCTCCAGCAATGGATGCGCACCAAGGCTCGAGTGCACGGTCACGCGGGTGGCTTGCCCTGGAGCGATCTCATCGCGCCGCTTCCCGACATCGCCTCGTCGATCTCGTGGGCTGAGGGCCTCGATTGGGTACGCAGCGCGTTCACCGACTACAGCGCCGAGCTCGGGGGCTTGGTCGACCGTGCGCTGCACGAGCAATGGATCGATGCCTCGCCGCGTGAAGGCAAGGTCGGCGGAGCGTTCTGCATGTCGTTCTTCGACGACCGTTCGCTGGTGCTGCTGAACTGGTCGGGATCGGTCGAGTCGGCGCAAACCACCGCCCACGAACTCGGCCACGCCTACCACAACACCACGCTCGCGGGCCGCACCGCTCTGCAACGCCGGCTGCCCATGGCCTTGGCCGAGACGGCGAGCATCTTCTGCGAGACGCTCGCCGTGGAGTCTGGGCTGGCTCGTCTTCAGGGTGCCGATCGACTCGCGCTGCTCGACGTCGACCTCGCCGGAACCAACCAAGTCGTCGTCGACATCCAGTCTCGGGTGCTGTTCGAGACCGAGCTGTTCGCGCGCCGTCAGCGGCGGTCACTCGGTGTCAGCGAGCTCAACGAGTTGATGCTGGACAGCCAACAGCGGGCGTACGGAGACGGCATCGATCTCAGCACCAGGCACCCGTACATGTGGCTGTTGAAGTCGCACTACTACGCCTCGCATTTCTACAACTGGCCATACACGTACGGCATGCTCTTCGGGCTCGGCCTCTACTCGCGATACGTCGACGACCCCGAGAAATTCCGCTCCGGATATTCCGACCTGCTGTCGCGTGCCGGCATGGACACCGCCGAGGAACTCGGCCGGGCATTCGATCTCGACGTGACCGACGCGGCGTTCTGGCACGCCAGCGCCGACGTCGTTCGTGACCGGATCGCCCAGTACGAGACCCTCGCCGCCGAACTGTTCTGAACCCTTCGATGTCCGCCAGCGCTGCGCCAACCCGATACGACGTCGATCGCGCACAACTCGGAGAGATGCTGGCCGGCACCCCCCGGTATCGGCTCGACCAAGTGTGGAGCGGGCTGTACGAGCACTACACCGAGCCAGACGAGTGGACGAACCTCCCCAAACCACTGCGTGCGGAGCTCGCAGTGGTTTTGCCCAGTGCGTTGACGCCAGTGACCGAGTCGGTGAACGATCGCGGCGACACCATCAAGTTCCTGTGGGAACTCGAAGGTGGGAGCCGAGTCGAGACCGTGCTGATGTTGTACCGCGACCGAGCGACGGTGTGCATCTCCAGTCAAGCCGGGTGCGCGATGGCATGCGGATTCTGTGCCACCGGGCAAGCCGGCTTCACGCGGCATCTCACCACTGGTGAGATCGTCGAGCAGGTTGTGCGAGCCAGCCGACGAGCCCGCGCGCTCGACCGGCGCGTGTCCAACGTGGTGTACATGGGCATGGGCGAGCCAATGGCCAACGAGGCAACGGTGTGGTCATCTGTGGAACGGCTGCACGCCGACATCGGATTGTCGGCTCGCCACATCACCATCAGCACGGTGGGAATCATTCCAGGGATCCGCAAGCTCGCTGAGCGACCGCTACCGGTGAACCTGGCGGTGTCGCTGCACGCCGCGAACGATCGCTTGCGCGACGAACTGGTGCCGATCAACAAGCGCTATCCCATCGAGGATCTGATGAAGGCGTGCAACGACTACCTCGTCGCACGCCACCGCCGGGTCAGCTTCGAGTGGGCGATGATCGACGGCGTGAACGACCGCGACAGCGATGCCACCGAACTGGCCGCTCTCTGCCGACGGCTACGACCCCACGCCCACGTCAACCTGATTCCGCTCAACCCCACCCCCGGGTACCCCACGCGGGGCTCGTCGTTGAAACGGGTGCATCAGTTTCGCGATCAGCTCGAGGCGTTGGGAGCGAACGCTACGGTGCGACAGAACCGAGGCACCGACATCGACGCCGCGTGCGGGCAGCTGGCTGCAGGGCAGCCGGTTTCGGTCAAGCTGAGTCGTCAGCAACCGGCAGCGAGCACCGACGGGTAAGGGTTCACCGGCACCCCGCCGCCGGGACGAATCTCGAAGTGCAGGTGTGGCGTTCCGATGGCATTTCCGGAGTCGCCGACGTAGCCGATCACTTGTGCTTGCTCGACCCGGCCGCTCAAACCTTCGTATGCCGCCAAGTGTGCGTAGTAGTAGCGGTTGCCGTTGTCGCCAAACAACGACAGCGTGACTCCCCCGAGACGATTACTGCCCTGTGTGACCGATCCCGACACCACGGCCTGTAGTGGCGTGCCGGTCGGTGCGAGCATGTCGACTCCTTGGTGGCGGCGACCGCCGCTGCGCGGTGCTCCCCACGTGTCGCCGTACGCCGAACTGCCGACCACGGGGCAGATGATGGAATCGGTGAACCCATTGCCACCGAGGCGCGGGTCGTTCCCGAAACCTCCCCCTCCGGTGCGGCCACCCGCGGCCCCACCGCTCGCTCCTTGATTGCCGGTGGTGATCCCCTGGACCAGCCCGGTCATCACGGCAGGGTTTCCGTCCGACGCGACCGCGGTGACCGCATCGTTCGTACGTGCTGCTTCGGCTTGGCGCCGCTGCAATTCTTCGTACTGACGCGCCTGTTCCAGCTGCATCGCGGCAAGCGCGGCCTGAACTGCTTCGTCGGCGAGACGTTCGTCTTCGATGTCGCGCAGCCGCTCCACTTCGGCCTCAGCATCTTTCTGCAGGTCGAGAAGGTCGA
Organism: Ilumatobacter sp.; assembly: GCA_035512975.1. Taxonomy (GTDB): domain Bacteria; phylum Actinomycetota; class Acidimicrobiia; order Acidimicrobiales; family Ilumatobacteraceae; genus Ilumatobacter. The sequence goes on along the minus strand of DATKCX010000306.1, from coordinate 66,170 downwards.
GTTTGTGTTGTTCGAGTGCGGCCTCCGCATCGACCAACTCAGCACGTTTGTCGGCCAACGCATCGAGCGCCGCGTCGTAATCATCGACCGTGACCGCACTCGACTCGGCAGCGACTGCTGCCAGCACGTCGCCGTGCATTTGCGCGGTGGGTGCCCGCACATCTGTGAGCAACGGGATCCCGGTCGACCCACTGCTGACGAAGCGCTCCACGGCCACTTGGGCGACAGCTGCCTCGAGTTCCTCGACCGCCGTTTCCAGGTTCGAGACATCGGTGGCGAGCTGCTGCCGGTCGAGTTCGAGAAAACCCAGCTGCGATTCGGCCTCGAAGTACGCCTCTGCTGCAGCATTTGCTCGATCACGCGCCGCGGCGATCTCAGCTGCCGCCTGCTGGGCGGCTTCGTCGCTGGTTTGCGCGTGGACGGGTACGGTGACCCACATCAGCAACACCGCGGCCACGCCAGCGCCGCGCAACCTGCGGCCGGAGCGACGTGCGTGCGTCTTCATGTGCCGCGAGCGTAACGGGTGAGAGACCGACGACGAGGTGATCGGAGCGTTGTTTCGGTAGGTTCGGCAGCCGTGCATGACGATCAGCTGGATGCGGTGCTCCGACTGGAACACATCTCGTTCGTTCGAAACGAGCGACGCATCCTCGATGACGTGACGTTCCGGGTGCATCCCGGCGAACATTGGTTGGTGCTCGGCGCGAACGGCAGCGGTAAGACGACCTTGTTGCGAATCGCTTCGATGTACGAACACCCGTCAACGGGCACCGTGCACGTGCTCGGCGAGCAGTTGGGACGCACCGACGTGCGAGTGCTGCGACGCCGCGTGGGATACGCATCTGCCGCACTCGCCGCGCAATTTCGAACTGATCTCACCGCGACCGACGTGGTGATGACCGCGAAGTACGCGGCGTTGGAACCGTGGTGGCACCGGTACAACGCCGAAGACCGCGCCCGCGCGGTCGACTGTCTGGATCGTATGGAAGTTGGCGCGTACCGCGACCGTTCGATCGCCACGTTGTCGTCGGGCGAACAACAGCGCGTGTTTCTGGCGCGCACGCTCATGAACGATCCCGATGTCATCTTGCTCGACGAACCGTCTGCCCGGCTCGACCTCGGCGGCCGCGAACAGCTCGTCGCCGCGCTCGACGTGCTGGCAACCCAGGCGGCACCCTTCGTGCTCGTCACCCACCATGTCGACGAGGTGCCGGCTGGCGTGACACATGCGTTGCTGCTTCGCGATGGATCGGCGCTGGCGCAGGGTCCGATCGCTCAGACCCTCACGAGCGACACCCTCAGCGACTGCTTCCGCATGCCGCTTCAGCTCGAGCGTCGCGGCGACGGTCGACTCACTGCCTGGAGGCTCAGCGGATAGGCGAGTCGCGGACGAGCGAGGCAAGACCGGTGCGGCCGCGTTTGATCTCCTCGTCGAGCACTCGCTCCAGCAGCGCGCCTCCCCACAGGGCACCGTCGTATGCGAGGTGCATGGTGAGGGTGGTCGATCCGTCGCCGGTCTCGGTCAACTCGGCCAGCATGGCCCACCGTGCGTGCTCACGGCCGTCGAGTTCGGCGCGCTCGAACTCCGCGACGCGACCATCGACATGGGCGGTGCGGAGCATTCGCAACCGCTTCGACCGAGCGAACGGCCCCACTCGGGCACGAATCTCGACCATCCATGCCGGCCCCACTTCGCCCTGGGCCGATTCGGTCACCTCGACGTTGTGGACGAGCGGCAGCCAAGCCGGATACCGATCGAGCGAATCCACGAATGGAAACACCACATGCGGCGGTGCGTTGACCGTGACTGACTGGCTGGAACGCACGTCGATCGCGGCGTCAACGCTGACGCGCGACGCCGCGGAACGCGCGTGACAACAGGGGGCTCTTGGTCTCGAGCAGCCCGTCGAGGTCGTCGTCGGTGTCGAACTCGGGTCGCCACTCGCTGAAGTTCGTGGCATCTGAATCTGGCGTAGCCGCCTCGTGGACCGCTGTTTCCAGAGCGACTTCCTCTGTTCGTTCGGCAAGGCTTTCGGTGTGATCTGGTTCGTCGATCGCCGCGATCACGTCGGCCGATGGCCGGGCAATTGGGCCTGTGCCATCGATCTGCAGCTGCTCGACAGCGTGAGCTGCCGCCTGTCGAACCTGCCGCCGAGTGGACGGGGGAATCGATGTCTCCATCGTCGCTGCGACCCTGGGAGGTGCCTGCATCTGGGCCTGCGTTTGTGCTGACGCTCTCGTCTCGTATCGGCGGGTCTGGAACAGGCTCGGTGTCGGCTGCCGGCGATCGTCGAGCGTCCAGCCGCGAGGCACCACCATCGCGTCGGCGTGCCGACGGCACAGCAGCTTCGCATCGAAGGGCGTGTCGGTGTCGGTGGCGACGATCCAGAACAACAAGTCCTCTGGAACCATGCCGTAAACGGCAGCGCCAGGCTCGGAACAGCCGGGGCGTTCGCAGAGTTTGGACACACCGCGAATCTAACCGCAGTACGCCCCTGCCCGAACGATGGGCATTCGAAAACCCCAGGCCACGAGAGGCTCAGCCTCTGACCTGGGGTTTTGTTGGTGGGCGATAAGGGACTCGAACCCCCGACCCCTGCCGTGTGAAGGCAGTGCTCTAACCAACTGAGCTAACCGCCCATGAGGCTGGCAACGTTATCAGCGCGCTGAGCGATTCACGTCGTCACCCGACTCGGTTGCCGTGACCCGGCTGCCGCTCAGAACTCAGCGATCGGAGCCGACACCAGATCCCCGCCGAATGGCACCGCGACACAGATGAAGCGACCGCCCAGCGGGTCCCATGACGCCTCGTTGGGGCCGACGGGCAACCGACCGAACTGAGCTGGGACGGAGCCAACGGCGCACCGAGCGTCGAGTTCGCCGAACAACATCTCATCGGTGGGATAGTCGCGATCTTGGTCGGGGTTGAGTTGCCCGGTGGCAAACACTTCTGCGTCGTGCGGTTCGCTACACGCGACCGGTTCCACCTGGTCGAACGACGTGTCGTCTCCGTCGATGGGCAACACGAAGCAGTCTCCCGTTTGCAGATCGAACACCGATGTCGATTGGCCCGACACCACAACAGCGATCGCGATCATCACCGCGAGCGCGGCGAGCGCGACGAGCACCAGCCCGACGATGGTGGCCATCGAACCCCGGCCGCCGCCGCTCACGAGTCGATCTCGATACACGCCATGCCCATCCCCTGGCGATCACGGTGTCCGATGGTGCCTTGCGGACACATCTCGTCGAGCGCCACCAACACCCGCATCACGATGTCGTCCGACCCAGTGCAGGTCGTCTCTTTCGCGTCTCCGTTCGATTCGATCGTGACGCAGGACCCGGCCTGCAACACGCCATCTGGCGGACGCGGTACCGACGGTTTGGTGATGGCCGACAACACCACGACCCCGGCTGCCGCCGCTACCAACACTGCGATCACGGCTCGCCATGGCGCGCGCCGGGTGTCGGCGGCGGGGCGCGGCGGCACGAACGAATCCCAGTCGAGCGGATCACCCGGCGTCGCCGAGTAGCTCGCCGAAGAATTGCCGGATGAATTGCCGGATGAATTGCCGGATGAATTGAAGGGAGCAGCGCTGCCGGTCGAGCGGAGTGCACGGTCATACTCAAACCGCCTCGACGGGTCCACCAACACCCGATATGCCTCGTTGACTGCCGACGCCGAGTGGGCGTAGCTGCTGACATGGGTGGCCGCCACGTCAGGGTGAATGGTTCGCATCAGTCGGCGGTACGCGACGCGAACGTCGTCGGGGGTTGCGGTCTCCGGCACGCCGAGGATCTCGTAATACGAACTGATGCCGTGAGCCTACGGTCGAGAAACAGTCGTGGCCGAAGGACACTGCCAGTCGGCGCATCCTTCGACCACGTAGTGAAACATCGCTTCACGGCGAATCGTCGGGACCACATACCGCGATCGCCACGACGTGACACTGTTCAGCCACCTTACCATCGCCTTTCGAAGAGGAGCGTCCATCTGGCACGATCTGCCCATGACATCGCTCAAACTCGGCTACACCGCCGGATACTGGTCGTCAGGTCCGCCTGCTGGGGCGGTGGAAGCCATCCAGGCAGCTGACTCGCTCGGATTCGACTCGGTGTGGTCGGCCGAGGCGTACGGGTCCGATGCTCTGACGCCGCTCGCGTGGTGGGGTGCCTCAACGGAGCGGGTGAAGCTCGGCACCGCAATCGTGCAAATGTCGGCACGCACGCCTGCGGCAACGGCGATGGCAGCCCTCACACTCGACCACCTATCGGGCGGCCGGTTCATTCTGGGAATCGGTGCGTCGGGCCCGCAGGTCGTGGAAGGGTGGTACGGGGAGCCGTATCCGCGTCCACTCGAACGCACCCGCGAGTACGTCGAGATCGTGCGCTCGATCATGCGTCGCGACCGGCCTGTCGAGTTCCATGGCAAGCACTACGACATGCCGTACTCGGGCGACGACGGGCTCGGGATCGGCAAGGCACTCAAGTCCACGGTTCATCCGCTGCGCAACGACATCCCGATCTTCCTCGGAGCTGAAGGCCCGAAAAACGTGTCGCTCGCGGCGGAGATCTGCGACGGCTGGTTGCCCTTGTTCTTTTCGCCGAAGGAGGACGCGTGGTACCGCGACCGACTCCAGTCGGGGTTCGAAGCGAGCGGCGAGGTCGAGAAGGCAGAGCGATTCGAGATCGCTGCGCCCGTGACGATCATCCCGGGCGACGACATCGAAGCGTGCGCCGACATGATTCGCCCGTTCGTCGCGTTGTACGCAGGCGGCATGGGGGCACGTGAGGTGAACTTCCATTTCGACGTGTTCGCCCGAATGGGATGGGAACACATCGCCCTGCAGGTGCAAGAGCTGTACCTGCAAGGCAAGAAGCAGGAAGCTGCGGCGATCATCCCTCTCGAAATGGTCGAGGACGTCGCGATCATCGGGCCGCCCGACAAGATCCGAGACGACCTCGCGCGGTGGGAAGAGACGTGCCTGACCACGCTGCTCGTGGGCGGCCCCGCCGGCCTCCTCCCAGTGCTCGCCGACCTGGTGCTCGGCTAGCTGCGGTCTTGCCAGGTGCAGACGCAGATTTCGTTGCCTTCCGCATCTGCGAGCACCCAGAACGCACGGGCATGGCGGTCGCTGACCATCGTGCCACCTGCGGCCAAGGCCGCTGCGATTCGATCGTCGGCAACGTCGTGGGGAACGCTGATGTCGAAGTGGATGCGGTTGCGCTGCGGCCGCGGCTCATCCATCTGTTGGAACCACAGTGCCGGACCACGACCGAGCGGGTCGACGAGATTGCCGTAGGTGTCTTGCCGGTAGCCCAACACCGCCGTCCAGAACGGGCGGATGGCGTCGATGTCGATGGCGTCGATGGCCAGTTCGAGCGTGGTGATCAAGGTCGGTTCCGACGTAGCCCCCGCTCCCACCGCGAGCTCTGCCACGACACGCGCGAGGTCGACATCGAGCTGCGTGAGGTTCTCGACAGCGTGCGTGATGAAGCGCACGATCACGCGATCGGGATAACGGATGTCGATGTCGGGGTGGTGCTGATGGGCTTCGGCCGCGTCGGCAATCGCAGCTGCCAACTTGGCGGCATCCGGAAACGAGCCAGCTCGAAACGAAGCGTGGATCGCTCCCAACTCGTAACGCCAATCGTCGAGCCCCGTCATGGAGTCGAACTGTGGAGCCGAAACCTTGGTGTGGTCCATCACGCCAGCCTCGCGTCAGTCGCAGCAGCTGTCACGCCATCCGCACCCAGGGCAGCGGAAATGAGCATGTTCGGGAAACAGGTCGCTGCCACACAGTGGGCACTCGGCGTACGTTCCCATGATCGTGCGACACGTCGGCGCACGGTCGATCCGAGGAATCCCTGCGAGCGCTCCCGACCTAGAGGTGGACCCAGACGTGGACCCAGTGGTGGACCCGGTGGTTCTCGGACCGTCAGCGCTGACCATCCGAGAAGTGTCGCGCGATTCAGGTGCCCAATTCGGTAACTTGACCGACGGGTCAACCCAATCGGACCCCCAGACCCCCCACGACCAGATGACGACCATCACACACTCGCCGCACCAGCATCGACCTGGTTCCATTCGTGCGGCCTGGTCCTACCCAGCATTCCGGCTGTTCTTCATGGGAACGGGCTTGTCGGCTGTGGGGAGTTGGATGCAGTCGTTCACCTTGCCTGCCTACGTCGACGATCGAACCGGATCGGCCGGTCTCGTGGGACTGCTGTTCTTCATGCAGTTGGGACCCCAACTGCTGTTGTCGCTGCCTGCCGGTGTGCTCGCTGACCGGGTGGACCGGCGACGGTTGATGATCGCCATGCAGCTCACCATGCTCGCACTGTCGGTGGTGATCGCGTTTGCGGTGTGGCGCGACCTGCCCTTGTGGACGCTGTTCGTGTTGCAGGCACTGATCGGCATCGCCAACACCGTGAACAGCCCGGCGCTCTCGTCGGCAATGCCGATGCTGGTCGGCCGGGCCGATCTGCCTGGCGCGATCAGCCTCAACTCCGCCATGTTGAACGGCAGCCGCATCCTCGGGCCGGCACTCGCGGCACTGCTGGCCTGGTGGGGTTTCGGAGTGGCCGGCTTGTTGTTGGTCAACGCTGGCACGTTCTTGTTTCTGATCTTCCCACTGCTCGTGGTCGATCTGCCGCGCACCACCTCGGTGACTCAAGATCGGTCTCCGTTTCGAGCACTCGTCACCGGCCTCGGCATCGCCCGCCGTCGAGCAGTGTTGCGCCGCTCGATGATCGCGATGTCGCTGTTCTCCATCATCTCGTTGCCGTACGTGGGGCTGTTCCCGTCGATCGCTCGGATGAACTGGGACGTTGCTGCCACGAGCGGCACCTACAAGGCGGTGTACATCGTGTGGGGCCTGGGAGCGTTCGCCGGCGCGCTCTCGGTCGGCTCGATCTTCCGAGCGATCGACAAGCGACGCCTGGTTCAGCTGGGCTTCGTCGCCTTTTCCGTGTCGCTGGCGACGTTCGCGCTCGTTCCCAGCGTGGACTGGGCCTACCCGGTGGGCGCGGTGTTGGGTTTCTCGTACTTCGTCGTCGCCACGTCGCTTGCCTCGCTCGTCCAACAGAACTTGGCCGACAACGAGCGCGCTGCCACCATGCCCGTGTGGTTCATGTCGTTCGGCGGCAGCGTGCCCGTCGGGCTGGTCATCGCCGGGCCGATCATGGACGCCTACGGAGCAACGGCGGTGCTGCTCGTCGGTGCCGGGTTCGCGCTCGCGTTGGCAGGATGGATCGGTCTCGACAAACTCACCGCAAACGACTTCCTGCCCGTCGACATGGGCGGCGAACAGTTCAGGCCGGTTGGCCCGTTCGGGCTCCCGTCAACGGTGAACTGACCTCACCCGAGGAGCGCTTCGGCCACGTGCCAGAGTTCGGCGCTGTTGCTGGCTTTGACCAACACGGCGTCGCCGTCGTTGAGTTCGCCGACGGCCGCAACTGCGCTCGCGGTGTCGGCTGCCGGCTCGACGCCGTACAGGTCTGTGCCCACTGCGATCAGCTCGATACGGCGCTCGGCGGCGTCGGCGGCAACCTGCCGGTGTCCGGCTTCGGGATCGTCGAGTTCGGCCATCCGGCCGAGCACAGCGACGCGACGCCTGGCAGACATGGCCGCCAGCGCGTTCAATGCAGCTCGCATGGAGTCGGGGTTCGCGTTGTAGGCATCGTCGACGATTGTCGCGCCCGACAACGCGCGACCCACCTGCATCCGGTGCGCTGACACCTTCGCGTGTTCAAGCGCGGCCACCGCCGCTTCGATCGACCCGTGCAGTACGCCGGCGACGGCGATCGCGGCAGCAGCGTTGAACGCCATGTGTTCACCACTGACCGACAACTCGACTCGTTCACTCCCCCATGGTGTCTGCACAGTGAAGCGTGGCCGGGCGAAGGCGTCGAGCTCGAGGTCGGCCACGACAACGATGACCTCGTCGACGGTGCGATGGCTCAACCGGCCGTACATGACGACCGTGGCATCGGTGTACGCGGCCATCGCGGCCACGCGTGCATCGTCACCATTGAGCACTGCCACGCCGCCTGCCGGCAACGCCTCCACGAGTTCGCGTTTTGCCACGGCGACACCCTCGATGCCGCCGACGCGCTCGGTGTGGGCACCAGCGACGGCGGTGACGACGCCGATGCTCGGTCGGGCAACGTCACAGAGGCGGGTGATCTCGCCGAACCCGCGCATTCCCATCTCCACCACCAACACCTCGGTGTCGTCGGGAGCTCCGAGCACGGTGACCGGTAGGCCCTGCTCGTTGTTGTAGCTGCGTTCGTTGGCGGCGACTCGAAACGTCGGTGCCAACGCGGCGCGCACGAGATCCTTCGTGCTCGTCTTTCCGACGCTGCCGGTGACGGCGACCACCGGGCCGGGCAGGCGCTGACGCCCCCAAGCCGCCAACCGCATGAGCGCGTCGGCGGTGTCGTCCACCAAGATCGCCGTCGCACCCAACGAAGCGGTCCGGCCCCGACTGGTCAGATACGCCACGGCCCCGCCTTCGACGGCTCGCGAAATGAACTCATGGCCGTCGCGCTCTGCGATGAGTGGCACGAACAGCTGGCCGGCAACGATCGTGCGCGAATCGAACGAGGCACCTTCGATGACGACGTCTGGGCCGACGACCGCTCCGCCGGCTGCTTCGGCCACTTGGGATGCCAGCATTCGCATAGCAAGGAACGGTACCGTCGCGCACGTGAGCGACGAGCGCATTCATCTGGTGGTGCTGTTCGGCGGGCAATCGGCCGAACACGACGTGAGTTGCACAACCGCGGCACACGTGTTGGCAGCTGCCGACCCCAGCCGTTACCGGATCACTCCGGTTGGCATCTCCACGTCGGGGCAATGGTCGCTCGCCACCGAGGCAGCCGCGGCCCTCTCCGCTGGCCCATCGGCGCTGCCGGGCCGCTTGAACCCGGAGGGCGATTCGCTCTCCACGTCGAACATGGTCGACACGATCACCGACAGCGTCGAGCAGACCGTGGTGCTGCCCCTCCTGCACGGCCCCATGGGCGAAGACGGCACGGTGCAAGGTCTGCTCGAGCTCGCCAACGTCGCGTACGCCGGTGCCGGCGTGCTCGGCTCTGCGGTGGGCATGGACAAAGCAATGGCAAAGCAAGTATTGCTCGCCAACAACATCCCACAGGCACGGTTTCGTGCCTTTGCCGAGCACCAGATCACGCCCAGCCTTCCGGCCCAGCTGGCGGAAGACCTCGGGCTGCCGTGTTTCGTCAAGCCGGCCAACATGGGATCGTCGGTGGGAGTCACCAAAGCGCACACGGTCGACGAGTTGGGTGCGGCAATCGATCATGCGCTCACCTACGACGAGTGGATCGTGGTCGAAGAAGGCATCGTCGGCCGCGAGATCGAACTGGCGGTGATCGGCAACCACGACCTTGAGGTGTCGGTGCCCGGTGAGATCATCCCCGGTGACGAGTTCTACAGCTACGACGACAAGTACATCAACGATGTGTCGAGCGGCGTGATCCCTGCTGCGCTCACCACCGACCAGACCGCCGAGGTGCAGGAACTGGCGTTGCGTGTGTACCGGGCGCTGCGCTGCGAAGGTCTTGCCCGATGCGACTTCTTCCTCGAAGAACGCGCCGCCGACGGCTCACCGGGGCGTGGATTCCTGTGCAACGAGGTGAACACGATGCCCGGGTTCACCCCCATCTCGATGTACCCGAAACTGCTGATCGCGAGCGGTTGGACGTACCCGCAGATCATCGACCGACTGGTCGAACTGGCACTCGAGCGGCACGCGCGCCGGCGACGCAACATCAAGCACTGACGTCACGACGACTTCGAACGGTCGGGGGCGGCGAGCGCATTGCCCACTTGTTCGTGGATCACGTCGTATGCGGCGGCGAGGTCGACCGACACGGGGTCGAGCATCCATTGGTACGCGAGACCGCGCAGCAGTGCCACGAGGATCAAAGCTGTCGCCTGTGGATCGATCGATGGGCTGATCGACCCGTCGGCGCGCCCTGCCTCGACGAGCGCTGCGATGTCGTCGCGCATCGCCTGGTGGAACTGTGCCATTCGTTCACGCAACGCTTCGTCGGGTCCGAGCGCCTCGAACATCAAGGCGAACAGCGCCCGCACGTTCCGTGGATCTTCCTGTGCGTACTGACGGATCGCGGTGACGAGTGACATCAAGCGAGCGAAGGCGGGTTGGCCAGCCTGCGTGATCGCGGCACGGCGCACGTGGAACTGTCCCCAGGTTCGGCTCACGAGGGCGTTCACCAGACCAGCGCGTGAACCGAACCGGGCGGTCACCAAACCTCTGCTGTAACCGGCCCGTTCGCCGATCGCGGCGAAGGTCATCGACGCCAGTCCACCTTCTGCGATGAGTTCGGCGGCAGCGTCGAGCAGCGCTTCCGTCGAACGCTCGGTGCGTTCCGCTTGACGCGTGGGGACCGGCATGCGACGAGTCTGCCAGTCGCGATCAGTCTTGGAAAGTTGTTGGCCGACTAGCAACCTACGCACCCGGCTTACCCTGATGGCGCGGCGTTCTCTACCCTGAACTGCGATGAGCATCCTCACCGCACTCAACGGGCACGGCCTGCGTGCCGACTCCGACCGGTCGGTGATCGTCGGGGGCGAGGCCACATCGTGGGAACACCTCGCCGCTCGCGCCGACGCACTCGGCGCGCAACTGCTCGGCGCTCCGGCAGTCGCGGTGCCCGGTACCGCCAAGCTCGACACGATCATCGCGGTCGCGGCATGCATGCGCTGGGGGATCCCCATCGTGCCGGTGCCTGACGACGCCGGCCCGATGGAACGCGAGCACATCCTGCGCGACTCGGGTGCAACCGTGGTCCTGGGAAGTCCCGATTGGCCAGAAGCCGCACTCCACCGGCTGACCGTCCCTACCAACGCGATGCGATCCGTTTCGCATGTGGCACCCGTCGTGGATGTCGCCGACACGGCGATCATCATGTACACGTCGGGCACCACCGGTCTGCCGAAGGGTGTGATGATCTCCCACCGCGCGATTGCAGCCGACCTCGACGCGCTCGCAGCAGCCTGGGCGTGGACCCCCGACGACACGCTCGCCCACGGGCTGCCGTTGTTCCACGTGCACGGACTGATCCTCGGCATCCTCGGCGCTCTGCGGGTGGGCTCACGTGTGGTCCACACCGGCAAACCCACCCCCGAGCGCTACGCCGAGGCGGCACACAACCTCGGTGCCACCATGTTCTTCGGCGTTCCGACCGTGTGGTCACGGGTGGTTGCCGACTCATCGGCGGCTGCTGCGCTGGCTCCGAGTCGGTTGCTCGTGTCGGGCAGCGCCCCGCTGCCCGTTGCGGTGTTCGAACAGATGCAGGCAACGATCGGGCAGGTACCGGTCGAGCGTTACGGCATGACCGAAACGCTGATCACGCTGAGCACCCGAGCCGACGGCGAACGCCGCCCCGGATGCGTGGGCACACCACTCGCCCGAATACAGACGCGGCTTCGGGACGACGACGGCAACGCCCTGCCACACGACGGCGAAACGATCGGCGGGTTGGAGGTCACTGGGCCGACGTTGTGCACCGGCTACCTCAATCGACCAGACGCAACGGCGGAATCCACCACCGCCGACGGATGGTTCATCACCGGCGATTCGGTCGTCATCGACGGGGACGGCTTTCACCGGGTGGTTGGGCGATCGTCGATCGACATCATCAAGACCGGCGGCTACAAGGTCGGAGCGGGCGAAGTCGAGGCGGCGCTGTTGACCCACGCTTCCGTTACCGAGGCCGCCGTCATCGGCGTGCCGGACGACGACCTCGGGGAACGTGTGGTTGCGGTGGTTGTTGGCGCAGGTTGTGATTCGGCCACGCTGATCAGCCATGTGGCCAGTTTGTTGTCGGTCCACAAACGACCTCGCGAGATTCGCATCGTGAGCGAACTCCCACGCAATGCCATGGGCAAGGTGCAGAAGAAGCTGCTGCATTAGCCGTTTCGCCGCGACTCTTCACATGTCGCACATGTCTCACATGTCGACGGGGACACCATCGCTGTTCACGGCGAACCAGGTGCCACCCGCGCCATGTCCGCTGGCGTCGCCGGGACCTACGTCACCGACGAACAAGTAGACCGGCCATCCACCCACGGTGAGTTGCCGCGCACCATCGGTGCGCTCCACCGTGTCGAACATCGCCGGGTCGAACTCGTCACCAGCGTCGATCGTGGCTGTGTCCACGATCACGGGCGGCCAGTTTGCTGCGCACTGGTCGTAGCACGTGGGAACGCCGCCTTCGTCGGGCACAAAGCCGTAGATGGTGAAACCGGCCGGGTTGACCAACACCTCGCCCACCGGCGTGGTCGCGACGCCCACGACTGCGGCACCGTCATTTGCGGCACCGTCATCTGCGGCACTGTCATCTGCGGCACTGTCATCGTCGCTCGCAGACGCGTCGCCCTGGTTGTACAGGTCATCGAGACTCGCGACCGCCGTGGTGGCCGATGCCTCGCTGTCGGGTACGAGCATCGCTCCGTCTGCGTTGACGACGTACCAGATGCCACCGACGCCTTGACCGTTGACATCGCCAGGACCTTGGTCGCCAGCGAACGAGTACAGCGGCCAACCGTCGACAGCGATCTGCAGTGCGCCGTCGTCGCGTTCGACCGTGGTGAACATGGAGGCATCGAGGCCGTCGCCGATGGTGACGGCGTCGACCGATTCGACAATCGTGGGCGGCCAGTCGGCGGCGCAGACGTCGTAGCAGGTGGGGACACCGCCGCTGTCTGGCGTGAACCCGTACAACGTGAAGCCGTCGGCGTCGACCAAGACGTCACCCAACGATGTGGTGGCAAGCGCCACCGTGGGTGCGGCGTCAGCACTCACCGCTTCGGTCGTGGCTGCGGCCCCGGTTGTCGCGACGACTGCGTCCGCTGTGGTGGCGGTCGACTCGTCGTCACCGCCGCAGGCCGAGATCGCGAGCAACGCGCCCGCGGCGATGACGGAGCGCAACGAGGAGGACAGACGGAATTGGTGTGGAGAGAGCGATGAACGATTCATACCCCTCCATACGCACCGATCGCCGGTTTGGTTCGCGCCTTGCCGATGTTTCTTCCGTGCGCCAGGATGAGCACCCATGTGGGCGCACGGCATCGACGATCTCACCGCCCGATTTCGCGACGGCGACGAGGCCGCTGTACGCCTGGTCTATGAGCGGTACGGCGGAGCGATCGGTGCCGTAGCCCGTTCGATTCTGGGTGATTCGGAACTCGTCGCCGAGGCGGTGCAAGACACCATGCTCAAAGCGTGGCGTGCCGCGGCGACCGTGCGCGACGATGCCGATCAACGCGACCCGGAACGCGGCATGGGGCCGTGGCTGTACTCGATCGCCCGGCACGCCGCGATCGACATTGCCCGCCGGGAGCACCGCCCGGCGCACCGTGATCACGCCCCTGAAGTCGACGTCCCCGTGATGCCTGTGGGTCTCGAGCGAACCTGGGAAGCGTTCGAAGTGCGGCGCGCCGTCGACGAGTTGCCGGCGGAACTGCGCGACGTGATCCGCATGAGCCATCACGAAGGGCTCCCCCACGAGCAGATCGCCGAGCGGCTCGGCATTCCCGTGGGCACGGTGAAGTCTCGATCTCACCGTGCGCATCGGCAACTCGCTGCCGCACTCGCCCACATGGCTCCGGCGAACCAATCCGAGAGTCAGACCGTAGTGATGAGTGAACACAACACGGAGCACCAGCAATGACCCACCCGCTTGATCCTCGAGACGACGACATCGATGCCCAGATGGATGCCCAGATGGATGCCCAGATCGATGCCCAGATGGATGCCCAGATGAATGATGGTGCGAACGCGCTCGACGGCGGCTCGATCGCGCACTTGCTGCGGCTTGATGCGGTGTGGGACTCCGACGAACCAGCCGGGTCGTTGCCCACTGCCGACGAGATCGTCGCGGCCATTCGTCGCGAATCGCAAGCAGATGAACGACTACTCATGGATCGCAGGCCGCCAACACGTTCCCGGCAGCGCGCTGGCGCGCTGCGTCGCCGGCTGGAGCCGATTGCCCTCGGGGTCGCCGCAGCCGCGATCGCGATCGCGTCCTACTCCATCATCGACGATGGCGACTCACCCGCCACCGAAGCAATCCCCGGCACCATTCCCGGCACCATCACCGGCGACTTCGTGGTGGCGATGACACCTCCAGCGGGTGCACCGAGTTCCACCGCCACCGCGGAGGTGAGCGACTTGGCGCTCGGCACGTGGATTCGTCTCGACGTCGTCGGCTTACCGCCCGCCGAGCCGGGCACGTACTACGAGGCGTGGATGAACCGGCAATCCGGAAGCAACGTGAGCGCCGGAACGTTCCACATGCGCGGAGGCGACGGCCAGATCATCTTGTGGGCCGGCGTCACCACCGACGACTACCCAACGCTGCTGATCACCGTTCAGAACGAGGGCGTTGCCGAACGGTCTGACGAAGTGGTGCTGCAAGCCCGCATCGATCCGTCTTCCTCAGGTGGCTGATGTACACCGTTCGTGAGCCGATGCGACATGCGTTGGCACAGCATCCAGGTCGCACGGCAACGGTGTGTGGGGGTCGTACCCAGACCTATCGAGAGCTCGCCGATCGCGTCGATCGGGTGGGTGCACTCCTGTCTTCGCTCAGCGAGCCTGGTGACCGCATCGCGTTGTGGGCCAACAACTCCGACCGGTACCTCGAGTTGTTCATCGGCGTCCCGTCCGCCGGCAGGGTGATCGTTCCCCACAACACACGGTGGGCGGAGCCCGAACTCGCCTACGCCACCGCCGATGCCGGTGCCAGCGTGTTGATCTGTGACCGCGACCCCGGCGGTCTGGCCGACCTCGTGGATCAAGTGATTCGACTCGACACGGTGGATGGTCGCAACGACTATGGCGAGCGCATCGCCGCCGCCGATCCAGCCGAGTTCACACCACCGGAACTCACGCCGGATTCGATCGCTGGTTTGTTCTACACCGGAGGAACCACGGGCACCTCGAAGGGAGTCATGCTGAGTCATCGCAACCTGATGGCCAACGCCGTGCACTCGCAACTGGTGCAGCCGTTCGAGCACGACGACCGCTATCTCACGGTGGCACCGATGTTCCACGCCGCAGGCGTTGCGTACGTGTATGCGATCGCGTGGGCTGGCGCGGCGAACATCATCCTGCCTGCGTTCGAACCTCACCAGACCCTCGACGTCATTGCCTCTGAACGGGTCACCGGTGTACTTCTCGTGCCCACGATGATGTCGGCAGTGTGCGAAGCGTTGACGAACCAGCCAACCGACGTGTCCTCCCTGCGATGGCTGTCGCACGGCGCCTCCCCTGTCACCCAGAAGGTGCTGCGCCGTACGAGCGAACTCGTCGGCTGCGAGCTGATTCACCTGTACGGAGCGACAGAGTTGTCGCCACTGACCACGATCAATCGCCACGAAGAGACGTACCTCGGCACCGACCGTGGTCGCAGTTGCGGCCGGGCGTACCCCGGCATCGAAGTCGCCATCGTCGACCCGGTTGCAGGAGTTGGGCCGGTTACAGGAATTGGGCCGGTTACAGGAATTGGGGAGGTGGCAGTGCGCGGGCCGAACGTGATGGCGGGCTACTGGAACAAACCCGAACAGACTGCCGCCGCGCTCAGTGCAGACGGCTGGTATCGCACCGGTGATGTGGGATATCTCGACGAAGATGGCTACCTGTACCTGGTCGATCGCGCCAAAGACATGATCGTGTCGGGTGGCGAGAACGTGTACTGCACCGAGGTGGAAGACGCCATCTACCAACATCCGTCGGTGCTGGAAGCCACGGTGATCGGTGTGCCCGACGAGCGATGGGGCGAAGCGGTTCACGCTGTGGTGGTGCTCCGCGATGAACACGATCTGACCGAGGTGGAACTCATCGCCCACTGCCGCGAACTCATCGCCTCGTACAAGGTGCCCAAGTCGGTGTCGTTCCAGACCGACCCGCTCCCCAAATCTGGGCCTGGCAAGATCCTCAAACGCGAGCTCAGAGCCCCGTTCTGGGAAGGCACGGATCGCGCCGTCAACTAGCCCAACCTGGCAACGAGCCCAACCTGGCAACTAGCCCCGGCTCGCGGACAGTCGGTACGCGAACTCGTGACGGCCGGCCGGGATGCGATACGGCTCCAGCACATCGGGGCCGCAACTGGCAGTGCCCACGCCCCGGTGCGCCACATCGATGCACACGACCACGTCGTCGCGTGACCTCAGGTCGTCGACATGCGCGGCGGCGAACAGATCGGCCGGCAGGTGTCGGGTGACCGACATGTGGAGTGCATCCGATTGGGCATCGACGCGCACCCGTTGCCCCGAGACCCGATCGATCAGCTCCAGCCACCGACAGTCGGTCCGCAGGCCGAACTCCTGCGGAATCAGGTAGGGGCATGCGTCGATGTCGGCCTCCCACACAGCGAGCATCGCTGAGCTACGACGATCCGGGTAGTTCTCGTGTGGTCCGCGCCCGAACCACCGCATTCGATCGAACCGACCCGACACGGTGAACATCACTCCCACTCGCGCCAGATCCGCCAGATCCTCTGGCACCTCGACGACGTGCCGGTACGTGGTGCCGTGCTCGTCGTCGTGCACCTGCGAACGGTGGTGGACGAGATCGGCTGGATCGAGTCGGTCGACACCCGCCTCCTGCCACCGCCGAAGCGCTTGCCCCCCGATGCGCAGCCGCACGGCCAGGTCGGGCATCAGCTTGAATCCGTCGTTGTCGGTGGCTGCCCGCCACAGGTTGAGCTCGGGTCCCGACGTCAACAGCATGCCGATCGGCTCGCCCCCGGAAACACGAACGGGAACGCGAACGGGAACGGGTGCCGAGCGTTCGCCACCGAGCGTCACCTCATCCCACGCCACGACGTGCCCTGCCGGTGCCCACCACGCCCGACGCTGCAGTTCCCACCGCACCACGAGCGAACGTTCCGAATCACCTTCGCACCCCGCACCGAAGCTCGGCATGGGCACCCTGGCAGAGGTGCGCGGAGCGATGTCCGGCAGGTCGAGTCGTCCCGACGCCACCGGCGATCCGTCGACGAGATGCTCCCAGCGCGCCCTCAACCAACCGAGCCCGAGAAACGACTGCCGATTTTCGATCTGCAACTCGTCACCGACGGCCGTGACGGTCACCGGTCGGTACACCCACGCCACTTCACGCAGCGCCGGTCGAGGTTCGAGATCGGCCGACATCATGCCGTCGGCGACGAAATTGCAGTCGTGCGGTGTGTCGCCGAACTGGCCGCCGTACGCGAGGCGGGAAACTCCGTCGGGCCCGCGACGGCGGAGTGTGTGATCCTTCCATTCCCACAGGAACCCACCCTGCAGGCCAGGCGTCGTCGTGATCGTGTGCCAGTAGTCGGCCAGCGAACCATTGGAGTTGCCCATCGCGTGGCTGTACTCGCACATGATCAACGGACGGTCAGCCAGCGGGTTGAGGGCGTACTCCGCGATGGCCGCGATCGACGGGTACATCGGGCAGACGATGTCGGTCGCAGCTCGGCCACCGTCGAGCCAACCCTCCACCCGGGTGGCGTCTTCGTACTGCACCGGTCGCGTCGGGTCGGCCTTGCGGATCCAGCCGGCGAGCGCGTCGTGATTCACGCCGTAGCCGCTCTCGTTGCCCAGGCTCCAGATGATCACCGACGGATGGTTGCGGTCGCGTGTGACCATTCGCGCGCCACGATCGAGCCAGGCTGCTCGGTACCGAGCGTCGTTGCACAACGAGTCGTTGTAGCCGTGGCTCTCGATGTTGGCTTCCGCGACGACGTAGAAACCCAACTCGTCGCACAAGTCGAGGAACGCCGGATCGTTCGGATAGTGCGACGTCCGGATCGCCGTGATGTTGTGCGCGCGCATCGCGACGAGATCCGCCCGCATGTCGTCCACGGTGACCGCTTTGCCGCGGTCGGGATGATGGTCGTGACGATTGACGCCGAACACCCAGATCGGCTGGTCGTTGACGAGGAGCTGGCGGTCGCGAACCTCGACGCGTCGGAAGCCGATGCGTTGATCTGTGTGGTCGATCACTTGGTCGTCCGGACCGAGCAACTCGATCACCACTCGGTACAACGTGGGCGACTCGGCGCTCCACGGTTCCACGCGCAGCGCCGGCCACGACGCCACCACGCGATGCCCCTGGAACACGTACGGTGCGGCGTGCTCGTGCGGCACCTGTTGATGCGCGCCCACCCCCACCCGTCGCCCACCCAGCGTCTCCACGCGAGTTCGAACGGTGTATCCGGGAGCAGGAGCGGTGCCGAACGAGACCGTCGTCAGCGCCGTGAGCACGCCCGTGCGTGCCGCCGGGTCGTAGTCGGCCACGATCGCGACGTCGGCGACATCCACCTCGGCGCGGGCTTCGATGAAGACGTGGCGATGGAGACCCGCCATCCACCACTGGTCCTGGTCCTCGATGTAGCTGTGGGCGCTGTAGCGCATCACCACCACGGCGATGTGATTCGCGCCGGTCTGCACCACGTCGGTGATGTCGTACTCGCTCGGCAGCCGACTGTCGGTGCCGTAGCCCACGAATCGGTCGTTCACGTACACGGCGTGGACGCTCTCGGCACCGCCCACGTGCACGACGACGCGTCGTCCGGACCAGCCGTGCGGCACGGTGAACGAGCGCCGGTACACCCCGGTGGGGTTGCGCTCCGGCAGCACCGGTGGCGGCCCGGGAAACGGCATCTGGACGTTGGTGTAGTGCGGCGCGTCGCCGTCGACTTGCAGCGTCCAGTTACCGGGCACGGCAACCGCCTGCCACTGACGATTCGGCTCCGGCGTGGCACCACGGACGGCACCCGCCGGCACCAAGTCAGGGTGGTCGAACAGCCTGAGAAGCCAGTTGCCGTCGAGCGAACGACGGAGACCGTCGCCCGCCGGCAATGACGATCGCATCGGGAGACGATGCATCTCGAGTTGTGTCGGATCGAGCCACGGGCGCAGCTCGCCGATGACCGGGATCACGTGGAACGCAACCGGGTCGCCACGTCTTCCGGCACGACAGGGTTGAAGAACTCCTCGCTCGCAACCTCGGCTGCGGCGATGAATCGCTGCACGCCAGCGCTCCGCCAAGGCGAGACGATCTCGACGTTGAACCACGCTTCGTCGTAGCCGGCCAGCGTGGCCGACCCGGTGGTGGGACGTTGATTGAGCCACATCATGTACGGCAACGGCTGCCCGTGCAGCCGATCGAGACGTGCGAGGACGTCGGTGAGCATGGCGGCGAAACCGTCACGTCCTGCATCGTCGAGCACGGTCAGGTCGGGCACGCGATCGGTCGGTGCAATCTCGACCGAGACGGGAAACGTCGGCGCATACGGCACCCACGCGCGCCAGCCATCTCCGTCGCTCACCAGCCGGTCGTCGGGGGCCTTGTCGGGAGCCCAGCCTGCGGCCAGGCGGCGGGCCTGACGCACGGGCACGTGGTCGTACGCATAGATCTGACCATGCGGATGGGCGATGGTCGCTCCGACCTCAGCACCACGATTCTCGAACACGAGCACGTAGTCGACGTCGTCGCGACGCCCGAGCTGCTCGGTGCGGTCGGCCCAGAGATCGATGACCTTCCGGACGCCCTCGACGCCGAGTGTCGGCAAGGTGGCGTCGTGAATGGGCGAATACAGCACCACCTCGCATCGCCCACCCTCCATCGCCGGCCAACGGTTGGTGAACCATCGAACGTCGTAGGGGTCTGGTGCCTCGCGCCCGCCGACACAGAACGGGCAACCGGACGCCGGGAGGTTGGGGCGGGCTTGGCGAGTGCCGACGACGTGTACGACGGTGCCGAGCACGGGGTCTGTTCTGGCTTCTGGCTGTCGGTCCATGGTGTCCTGGAAGTGCGTGGTGCTCGGATGTGTCGGGAGGAACTCAGCGCAAGGGATCGCCCGTGGCCGGGTCGAAGAAGTGCGCGAGGTGGGTCTTCACTGCCAATGTGACCTGGTCGCCGGTGTCGACGACGTGCACGCCTTCCACGCGTGCGATCACCTTGGTCGCTCCCTGTGTGATGTCATCGGCCTCGTCGTCATTCTGCGCCCCCTCCACTTCGACCGGGGGCACGTCGAGGGTGGCGTGCAAATGCACCTCCGCGCCCATCGCTTCTGCGAGGTCGATGTGGAGGGTGATCTTCTGGTCGTCGGGCACGTCGATGTCGCCGTCCATTGCGAAGTGCTCGGGACGCGTGCCCAGGATGACGTTGGATCCGAGCCGTTCGCGGATGCGCGGGTATCGCTCGATCGCCCGCTCGTCGATGGCCAGCGAGTGCTGCGCGAAGGTGACGATCGGCCGATCGGCGGTGCCGCCGAGTTGACCACGAATGAGGTTCATGGCCGGGCTACCGATGAACGCGGCGACGAAGAGATTGGCCGGACGCTGATACAGCTCCTGCGGGGGTGCCACCTGTTGCAGCACGCCCTTGCGCATCACGGCCACCCGATGTCCCATGGTCATTGCCTCCACCTGGTCGTGGGTGACGTACACCATGGTGGTGCCGAGCTGCTTCTGCAATCGGATGATCTCCGAGCGCATCTGTACGCGCAGCTTGGCGTCGAGGTTCGACAGCGGCTCGTCCATGAGGAAGACCTGCGGGCTCCGCACGATGGCGCGGCCCATCGCCACACGTTGGCGTTGACCGCCCGACAACGCTTTGGGAAGGCGATCGAGGTACTCACCGAGGCCCAGCATCTCTGCTGCTTGCTCGGTCCGCTTCTTGATCTCGGCCTTGGGCACCTTGGCCACTTCGAGTGCGAAGCCGATGTTGGCGCGCACCGTCATGTGCGGATACAAGGCGTAGTTCTGGAACACCATGGCGATGTCGCGATCGCCCGGAGGCACGTCGTTGACGACGCGGTCGCCGATGCGCAACTCGCCTGCGCTGACCTCCTCCAGCCCGGCGATCATGCGCAGCGCCGTGGACTTGCCGCACCCCGACGGTCCGACGAGCACCATGAACTCGCCGTCGTCGATCTCGAGGTCGAGCGAGTCGACCGCCCGCGGGCCATCACCCTTGTATTCCTTGGTGACCGTGGTGAACGTGACTGCAGCCATGGTGATTCCTTACTTGAGTCCGCTCGACGCGGAGTTCTCGACGAAATAGCGCTGTGCGAACAGAAAGACCAGGATCGGTGGTGTCATCGCGATCACTGCGCCGGCGAACACCAGGTTGATGTCGGTGCTCGACCTGCCGCCCAACGTCGACAGCGTGAGCGACAACACGCGACCCTCCGGGTTACCCGAGTTGATGATGACGAGCGGCCAGAAGAACGAGTTCCACGCGTACAGGAAGCCGAAGGTCGCCAACGTGGCGATCGCCGGTCGGGCCAGTGGCACCATGATCCTCCACAGGATCTTCGAACGCGACGCGTTGTCGAGCAGGGCGGCTTCCTCGATCTCCTTCGGGATGCCCACGAAGAACTGCCGCATCAGGAAGGTGCCGTAGGCGGTGAAGGCGAACGGGATGATCAGGGCCGACAGGTTGTCGAGCCAACCGAACTGCAACATCAGCTGGAACAGCGGGATGATCAGCACGACGAACGGCACCATGACGGAGCCGAGATAGAGCATGAACAGCCCGTTGCGACCCTTGAAGTCGATGCGCGCGAACGCGTAGCCACCGAGGATCGACGTGACGATCTGGCCGATCACCACCGCGAAGGTCACGAGGACCGTGTTGCTCAACGACCGGCCGAGTTCCTTGTCGGTCCACACGTCGCTGAAGTTCTCGGTTCGCGCACCGAACTGCTCGACGGGCTCAGCGAAATTGACCAGCCCGAGTTCGGTGTCGGCGGGGTCGTCGACGTTCTGGAACAGACCTCCCGACGTCAGCCGAGATCGATAGGCCTCGATCACTCCGCCGTCGGCTTCGATGAGGAACACGTCTTCTTCGTCGCCGTCGATCGTCACGGTGGCACCGGTGCGTTCACCGGCCGATGCATCGAGGGTGAGCACGCGGTCGAGATCGTCGAGCGGCCGGAACTCGGCCACCGACACGTCGGGATCGATCAGCGCGAAGCTGCCCGGCGCGTCGGGCAGGGTGTACAGCGGCAACGCTTCGCCCTCGGCACCGACCTGATCGGCGGCGATGGTGGCCGCTTCGCGCGGAATCAGCGTGGGTGGGTATCGGAAGATGTCGTCGTTGTTCTTGAACGACGTGGTCAGCGCAACCGCGAACGGAAAGATCACGACGAGCGCCACCATCACGAGCACGACGTATGTGAGCGCCCGGATGGCGGTCGCCTTGGGCCCTTTGCGCTTCACACTCATGACACACCTCCACTGGTGGCTTCATCGCGCTGCTGTCGGAACTGGAAGAACGTGAACCCGAAGATGATGAGGAACAAGATCCATGCCAGGGCCGACGCGTAGCCCTGACTGTTGTTCGTGAACGCCTCCTCGTACAGCGCCAGCACCGGCGTCGTCGTGGCGTTGTTGGGCCCGCCGGGTTCGGGACGCGACAGGATCCAGACCACGTCGAACAACTGCAGGGCGAGAATCGACGTGGTGACCAGCACGTAGAACGTGGTGTTGCGGAGCTGCGGCACCGTGATCCTCTTGAACACCTGCCACACGTTGGCACCATCGATCTCGGCGGCTTCGTACAACTCTTTCGGGATTCCCTGATGGCCCGCCAAGTACAACACGGTGTTGAAACCGAAGTTCATCCAGGCGAACACGACCACCATCGCGTACAGCGCCGTGCTGCGCTGAGACAGCCACCCGTGGCCTTGCCCAGGTTCCGACAATCCGACGAGGTCGAGCAGATAGTTGATCCAGCCGATCGTGGCGTCGAACATCTGACCCCAGATGATCGCCACACCGATCACCCCGGCGACCGACGGGATGAAATAGATCGTCCTGAACACCTTCATGCCCGGCAGGCGTGATGCGAGGATGCTCGACAGCACCAATGCGGGGATGACCGACAGCGGCACCGCCAGCACGAGGAACACCGTGATGTTCCGAAGTGACAGCCAGAACTCGACGTCGCGGGCACCGAGCACCCAGTTGTTCCCGAACCAGTCGAGGTGCATCAGCACCTGGTACCCGGGTTTGAGGACCTCGGTGCCGGCACCAGCCGTGCTGGCACCGGAGATGTCGAGCGACAACGCCCGTGCGTAGTTGTCGAGCCCGATGAAGTCCTTGCCGGTGTTCGTGGTCTTCCAGTCGAAGAGGCTCACCCACAACGAGAACAGCAGGGGGAACGCGAAGAACACCGAGAATCCGAGCAGGTTCGGCGACAAGAACGCCAGCCCGCTCAACGCTTCCTCGGCGGCGCGCGACGTGCCGAAGTACCGCGCCGCCGATCGCGACCACATCGCTCTACAAGCGAATGCGGCGCCCAGGGTGATGGCCAAGCAACCCAGCGTCAACGGTTTCATGACGCTGTCCCCGAGCTTGCTGAGCATGCCGGTCGGGTCGGCCTTCACCACGAACCAGACGCCCGCCGCCGCAGTGAAGATCCATCCGGCGCGCTTCACCCGCAGCAGGGTCGGTGCGGTCGGGCGATCGGCGAGGAGCTGCAGAGCGACCAGCACCACGATGAGGCCGAGCAGCACGAACAGGAATGGCACGAACGCCTTGTACAGCCCGTCGCCCAGGTTGCCGAGGGCGCGGAATGCGTTGATCTGGTGCAACGTGGCGACGCCGGCGACGACCGCGAGGAGGTAGTTCACCACGAGCGACGCCGAACGAGCCCACTGTTTCGTGGTGACGATGCCGTACGCCGAGGCGACGTTCGCCAACGTGGCAAGGACGAAGAAACCCTGGAGTGCGAATCGCGGCATCCACGGCAACTGGTCGTCGCCACCTCGGCTGGCGAGCAACAGCCCGATCACGCACGTGACGGCACCGATCGCATGCCAGATCGAGAGGATCCGCGCCAGCTTGGCGAACGACTCGGCGGTCGGTTGTACGGCCCGTGGTAAGGGTGCCATCACGTCACTCGTGACATCAATCAATGTCGTGCTCGGTTTCACATTGCCTCCCCCGGTCAGCGAAATATTCGAAAGATCGAGCATCGGGGTCGACGACCATGATCGACGAGCTGGTCGCCGACCCCGATGCGAGGTTGAATCAGCCCTCGAAGGCGACGGCAGTTTCGGAACAGATGTTGGCTTCGAAGTCCTCGATTGTCCGCTCCCCGTTCACAACTGCGGTGATCGCGGCACCCATGACCTCGTCGTACTTCGGCCAGTCACCCGCCCACAGCGGACCCTCGGCAGTCGGCGAATCCTGCAGGGCACTGATGAACGCCTGGTTGTTCTCGGGCGGCGCGAAGCCGAGGAACGCGTCGATGGCGGCGTCACTCTGGCGGCTCGGGATGTTGGCACCGAGTTCGCTGATCGACGCTTGCGTCTCGGAACTGGTGAGTTCCTTCACCAGTTCGAATGCCTCTTCCGGATGTTCGGTCTGAGCGTTCACCACGTAGGCACCCCAGAACAGGAAGTTGCCCTGCGTTCCTCCGGGTCCGGTGGGCAGCTCGACGACGTCCCAGTTGAATCCGGCGTCGGCGCGTGCGCCGGGAGTTGCCCAACGACCGTTGATGAACATGCCGACCGTCCCGGCCTTCCACGGCGCTTCTCCGTCTTCGCCCCAGGCGACGGTGAGTCCACCCTCGTACAGCGACTGCATCTGGGTCAAACCGGCGATGCTCTCGGGGGTGTCGAGCGCGCACTCCGTGCGATCTTCGTTGAAGAAGCCACCACCAGCGGCGTTCAAGAAGTAGCCGTAGTTCGCCCACCAACTGTTCATGGCGAAGCCCTTGTTCGCGCCACCGAGCTCGGTCACTTGCGTGGCCACCTCTGCGAAGGTCTCCCAGTTCCACTCGTCTGCTTCGGCGAGGGCGCGCGGGTCGTCGGCGCCGGCCTCGGCGATGAGGTCGTTGTTGATGTACAGCGCAAAGGTCGACACGTCGCGGGGCAGACCCCACAACTTGTCGCCCGGCGCGCCGGCCTCGGGATCGTACGTGAGGTGGTACATCGTCTCCGGGTAGAACTCCGACGTGTCGAACTCGTCTTCGGCGGCGAGCGGTGCCAGGTCGAGGATCAGGCCCTCGCTCTGGAACCGGGCGATGTCGGTACCGGGAATCCAGAACACGTCGGGTGCCGTGCCGTTGGCGATCTCGGTGACGAGTTGGTCCTGATAGGGCGAGCCCTCGTTGTTGCCCGGCTCGTAGGCGAGGCTGAACGCGTCGCCGTTGGCCTCGTCGATGGAATCGCTGATGCCGGCGTACACGGCCGCCTCGGCGTCGTTGTCGGGACGCGTGCGCCAACGAACCTCTACTGCTCCGTCAGCCGATTCCCCATCGGTTGCCGCTGAGCCAGCGGTGGTCGCGGTTTCTTCTGCCGTTTCTTCTGTCTCGGCCGCTGTGTCTGCGGTCGTGTCTGCGGTCGTGTCTGCGGTGGTGTCTGCGGTGGTGTCGTCGTCGTCGCCGCATGCGGCGATGACGAACGTGATGGCCACCACAGCGGCGGTCAATCTGCGCTTGTGCACGATGTGCTGCTCCTTGTGTGTCGTGGTGACGGCTTCGCCGCCACCGCTTGCTCCCCCTGCCCACGCGTGTGAGCCAGGTACCCCCAGGTCAGGACCCGGACGATCGTTGGTCGATGCCGCGTTCGACGCGGCGATCGCGTACTGCGGGCTGCTCGGCGACGACGACGTCGACTCCGTGCGCCCTGATGACCTCGAGGTCGCCGGCATCGGCACCGCCGTCGGTGACCAGCACATCGATCTGCTCGAGGTCACACACCGGCGCGAGCGTGCGAACGCCGAGCTTGGTGCTGTCGGCCATCACCACGCACCGAGCGGCGGAGGCGATCATGGCTCGCTTCACGATGGCCTCGGGGAGGTTGATGTTCGTGACGCCGCCGTCGGTGGACACACCGTTGCAGCCGAGGAACACTGAGTCGACCCGCAACGACCGGAACATGTCGGTCGCTTGCGGTTCGACAAGAGAGTGCTGCTTCGGGCGCAAGGTTCCGCCCGTCACCACGATGGTGAAGCGCGGGTGCGCCGCCTCGAGCAACAACGCGATCTTGAGACCGTTCGTGAGCACGGTGAGATCTTGCAGATCGAGACGATCGACGATGGCCTGAGCGAACGCGGCGGCGGTGGTGCCGACATCGATGACGATGGTCTCGCCGTTGGCGACCAGTGCTGCGGCGGCCGACGCGATGGACATCTTCTCGGACGCCTGGCGCTCGGCGACCTCCTCGAAGGTGCGCTCGCCGCGTGCGCCGTTGAACGGCATCGCGCCACCGTGCACACGGAACGCGAGTTGGCGTTCCTCCAGGAGTTGCAAGTCGGTGCGTACCGTCACGGTGGACACGCCGAACCGCTCGGCGAGATCTCGGACGCGGACGAACCCACGTTGTTCCAGCAGTTGCTGGATCAGGACCAACCGCACCTCCAGCAGGAGATGGGTGTCCGGAAGCCCCCCTAGACGTTCCATTACTTTCGAATACTTTCACAAATCGCTGTTTGCTGTCAAGATGAACCGCTAGTTTTCGAAAGATGAACAAAGTGTTCGAGTCCCCTGACACGGCCGGCACCCCGACTGGCACCCCGACCGGCACCCCGACGAGCACGGCGAACCAACCGACGGAGGTCGACGACTACGAGTTCGATCTCCATGGATTCCTGGTGCCGCTCGCACTGCACGCCGAACACCGGGCAGACTCTCGGTCACGATGAATCTGCTCCATCTGCACGGGCACGCGAGCGACGTCTTCGTCGACGTCTCAGCCGGCGTGCCGATCATCGTGCACTGGGGAGCCCACCTCCCCGATGGCTTCGATGCAGCGATGCTCGATCGACCGCTGGTCAGTGGAGCGGCAGACGTGGTGGCACCCGTGGCCGTGGTGCCAGAACATGCGTCCGGATTCAGCGGACGGCCCGGATTGATCGGCCACCGTCCCGGCGGCTCGGCATGGGCTCCCCGGTTCGAACCCGACGGTCACGAACTCGACCCCGATGGCGCGCGCGTCGTGGTGCGGGCCCGCGACGACATCGCCGGATTGACCATCGCGGTCACGATCGAACTGCGCGAAGCACTGGTGGTGTGGGCCGAGGTCACCAACGTGGGCCGCGCGCCTTACCTGCTCGGTGCGTTGACCATCACGTTGCCGGTCCCCCAGCACGTCGGCGAACTCGGCACGTTCGGCGGTCGCTGGACGCGCGAGATGCATCCGACACGAACTGCGTGGCCGCACGGAGCTCACTCGTTCGAGAATCGCACCGGACGCACGTCTCACGAGCATCCGCCGCTCGTGTTCGCCGGTACACCCGCGTATCGAGAGTGGGACGGTTCGGTGTGGGGCGCACATCTGGCGTGGAGCGGCAATCACACCATCCTCGCCGAACGGCTCCCCGACGGTCAGCGAATGCTGCAGCTCGGGGAACTGCTGCACCCGGGCGAGATCGCCTTGGCTCCCGGCGAGTCGTACCGCACACCGGAGGTGATCGGCGTGCATTCGGATCACGGTCTGACCGCCGCGACGCAACAGTTCCATCGGCATCTGCGCGCCAGATCGACCCACCCGACGACCCCACGACCCGTCATCGTGAACACTTGGGAGGCCGTCTACTTCGAGCAGCAACTGCCCTCGCTGCTGGCGCTCGCTGATCGCGCCGCCCGAGTGGGTGCCGAACGGTTCGTGCTCGACGACGGTTGGTTCGGTGCTCGACGCAACGATCGTGCCGGCCTCGGAGACTGGGTCGTCGCCGCCGACGTCTTTCCGGATGGATTGACGCCACTGATCGATCACGTGCGCGGGCTCGGCATGGAGTTCGGTCTGTGGGTCGAGCCCGAGATGGTGAGCCCCGACAGCGATCTGTACCGGGCGCATCCGGAGTGGACCCTCACCACCGACGGCTACGAACCGGTGCTGTCGCGGCATCAGCTCATGCTCGACCTCACCCACCACGACGCGTATCGACACGTGTTCGGTCAGATCGACGCGCTGCTCCGCGATCACGACATCGCCTTCTTGAAGTGGGACATGAACCGGGACCACATCGCCGCGTCCGGCACCACCGGTGCCGCAGGCACGCACGCTCAGACTCGGGCCGTCTATCGACTGCTCGACGAGCTGCGGGCCAGGCACCCGCACGTCGAGATCGAATCGTGTGCGTCGGGCGGCGCGCGAATCGACCACGAAATACTCCGACGTGCCGAACGCGTGTGGGCGAGCGACTGCAACGACCCCGTGGAACGTCAAACGATCCAGCGTGGCCTGTCGATGCTGATCCCACCCGAGCTGATGGGTGCCCACGTCGGCGACCGTAGATCCCACACCACAGGCCGCCGGCACGACCTCGGGTTTCGAGCTGCGACGGCGTTGTTCGGCCACCTCGGCATCGAATCCAACCTGCTCGCGCTGTCGGACGACGAACTCGAACAGCTCGCCGACGTCGTCGCATTGCATCGTCGCTTTCGCACGCTGCTCCACGGGGGCGACCCCGTCAGGTTCGACACCGAGGCAGCGTACGTGGCGCACGGCGTCTATGCGCCCGACCGGAGCGAGGCCATCGTGTCGTTCGCGCTGATCGCCACCGCATTCAGTCTCACACCTCCCCCGCTGCTCCTGCCCGACCTCGAGCCCGCTCGGGCCTATCGAGTGGAACGTCTGAACGTTCCCGGCGTCGAACACCGACAGCCGGGGCACACGCTGCCTGCATGGTGTCGACCGGGCGGCGTGATCGCCACCGGTGCGGCCCTGGCCACGGTCGGCCTTCAGTTGCCCGCCGTCGACCCCGACACCGCCGTGCTGATCCACCTCCGATCATGAACCATCGAGCCATCGAACAAGCGAAGACCGACCACGCCCACCGGTGGGGGCCGCCCCGATTCCTCTCGCGGGCACCGGGGCGGGTGAATCTGATCGGTGAACACACCGACTACAACGAGGGGTTTGCCCTGCCGATGGCGTTGCCGTTCGACACTGCCATCGCGTGGAGCGACCATGGCGACCCCGATTCGGGAACCGTGATCGTCTCATCCGACGGGTTCGGCGACCTCGAGATCGACCCGGCCGGCGATCCGCGATCCGTCGTGCCGTGGGCCCGACACATCGCAGGGGTCGTCACACTCCTGCGCGAACACGGCATTCGTACCGGCGGCTGGCGGGCGGCGATCGCCACCGACATCCCCGTCGGTGCCAGCCTGTCGTCGTCGGCAGCGCTCGAAGTGGCACTGGTCACCGGTCTGCTGGCGCGTGCCGACGTGAGCTGGTCGCCGATCGAAGTCGCCCGCCTCAGCCAGCGGGTGGAGAACGAGATCGTCGGCCTCGGGAGCGGCATCATGGACCAATTCATCTCGGCCGGCGCAGTCGCCGGGCATGCAAGCTTGATGGATTGTCGGGCCACGACACTGCAGCCGATTCCGCTGCCGAGTGGTGCGGCGGTGGCCATCATGGACACTCGAACTCGACGAGTGCTGGCCGAGGCAGCGTACGGAGACCGCCGTGCGTCGTGCGAGCGGGCCGTAGCCGAGCTCGGAGTCGTGGCCCTCCGTGATGTCACCGTGGAGCAGCTCAGCCAGGTGACCGACCCGGTCGATCGTCGGCGGGCGCGCCACGTGGTCACCGACAACGCTCGTACTCTCCGAGCCGTCGACGCCTTGAAGCGACACGACGTCTCCGAGTTCGGGCGGCTCATGAGCGAGAGTCACATCAGCTTGCGCGACGACTTCGAGGTGTCGGCCCCGGCTCTCGACCACATCGTCGAGATTGCTCTCGACGCTCCGGGGTGTCTCGGGGCCCGCATGACCGGCGGCGGATTCGCTGGTTGCGCGGTTGCGCTGGTCTCGTCGGAACACACCGAAGCGTTCGGTCGCTCCGTGATCGACCGTTACCAGTTCGACGGACTCACGGCGGCGGTGTGGATCTGTGCCCCCTCTGCAGGAGCGGCGACCGTTCCCGTGTGAGGACGAACGACGAAGTGACCAGGCAGGCCTCGGTCGGTCGTCAGATGGGCGCGGGCGGTGCGAGGGCGGCCCGCAGGAATGCTCGCAACTCGTCCCGCAGGTGGCGCAGACCCGAGGTGGTCGGTTGCCAACCGACCGCTCGCAAGACCTCGCGATCGGTGGCGATTCCTGTCACGGTGGCGTAGGCCAGACCGACCACCAGGCGCGCATCGGCCCGACGAAGGTGCCCCTTGTCCATCTCTTGCTCGAGGTACTCGACGCATCGGTCGACCAGGGGCTGCACGCGCACCCGGAGCCGATCCGCGTGAGCTTCGGGCAACCGCGTGAGTTCACGTACCAACCCCAACATCGCCGGGCGACGGACCGCAGGCCGAAACACGGCGCGCACCACCGCGTCGATGCGCTGGAGCGGATCTGGTTCCGCTGACCGCACGGCAGCGTCGATCACCACGATCAGTTCTGCGGCCACCTCTTCGAGCACCGCGTCGAGCAGTTCATCTTTCGACGCGAACCAATACAGCACGGTCTGCTTTCGAACGCCCACTTCGCGGGCGATTTCGTCGAGTGAGACGGCGTCGACCCCGCGCGATCCGAACAAGTCGAGCGCGGCGTCGAGGATCCGCTGGCGCGTGCTCGTTTCGCGAACTGTCGGAGATGACATTGTCTTCAGTATTGCAGGTCTCTCTACCAGATGGTAGACAGTGTTCCGTGATCGCAGCATCGCTCGCTGGCAAGCGCATCGCCGTCACGGGGGGAACCGGCTTCGTCGGCACCGCACTCGTAGAACGGCTGTTGCGCGGCGTACCCGACTGTGAGCTCATCCTGCTCGTACGCGACGGGCGCCGCACCACGGCGTCGGAACGTACCCGCAAAGAGCTCCTCAAGAACGATGCGTTCGATCGACTGCGCGAGCAGTTCAATGCGCCAGGTTCGCCGGAAACCTTCGACGAGATGGTGGCGCGCCGCATCACCACCGTCGCAGGCGACGTGTCGCGTGACGGTCTCGGTTTGAACGAAGCCGACACGGCGCTGTGGGCCACCGCTCACACCATCATCCACTCGGCGGCGACGGTGTCGTTCGACTCGCCACTCGACCGAGCGGTGGAGATCAACCTGCTCGGGCCGGTTCGCATCGTCGAGCTCTGCCAGAAGCTCGGCATCACCCCGCACCTCGTTGCGGTGAGTACGTGTTATGTCGCCGGCAACCGGCGCGGCAACGCCCCAGAAGAACTGGTCAGCGCTGGGCCGTTCGACATCGGCCTGTCGTGGAAGTCCGAGGTTGCCGCTTCACGTCGGTTATGGGGCGACACCGAGTCGCTCAGCCGCCAACCGGAGCGGTTGGTGCGATACCGCAAAGAGGCCCGCAACGAGCTCGGCGCTGCCGGTGCCCCGGCGCTCGCCGCCAAGACCGAGCAGCTCCGTGAGCGCTGGGTCAAGGATCAGTTGGTCGAAGCTGGGCGCTCTCGCGCCGCCAGCGTCGGTTGGCCAGACGCCTACGCGTTCACCAAAGCGCTCGGCGAGCAGGC
Organism: Ilumatobacter sp.; assembly: GCA_035512975.1. Classification (GTDB taxonomy): domain Bacteria; phylum Actinomycetota; class Acidimicrobiia; order Acidimicrobiales; family Ilumatobacteraceae; genus Ilumatobacter. Next base: position 34,708 of record DATKCX010000306.1, on the reverse strand, counting down.
GCTCACCGACTCCAAAGGCAACGTGCCCGTGTCGATCGTGCGCCCCTCGATCATCGAGTCGGCCTGGGCCGAACCGAAGCCGGGCTGGATTCGTGGGTTCCGCATGGCCGAACCGGTCATCATCAGCTACGCCCGAGGTCTGCTGAAAGAGTTCCCAGGCGTGCCGGAAGGCACCGTCGACGTGATTCCGGTCGACATCGTCGTGGCCGCGATCATTGCTGTGGCAGCCGCTGGCCCTGAAGATGCGCCGGCGATCACGCACGTCGCGTCGGGTGGCATCAACCCGCTCAAGTACCGGGCGATGATCAACTACATCTCTGGTTGGTTCACCGAGCACCCGCTCTACGACAACGAGGGTCAGCCGATTCTCGTGCCCGAATGGAATTTCCTCGGTCGTGGCCGAGTACAGCAGCAGCTCGACCGTGCCAAGAAGGTGTTGAACGTCGCCGAAAAGACGTTGCAGGCTCTGCCACTGCGTGGTGAGCGAGCTGAGTTCGCGGCCACGTTGGAAGCGAAGCGAACCGAGATCGACACCGCACTCCAGTACGTCGAGCTCTACGGCCTGTACACCGAATGCGAAGCGATCTACCAGGTCGACAACCTGATGGCGCTGTGGAACTCGCTCGACGAGGCCGACCAAGCCGCGTTCAACTTCAACCCGGCGTCGGTCGACTGGGAGCACTACGTCACCGGCATCCACCTGCCGTCGATCGTGCAGCACGCTCGCGTGAAGTCCAATCCGGGCAAGTCGCAAACCCCAGACCGCGCCACCCGTCTCCGCAAGCAGGTGCTCGACCCGAAGCGTCACGTCGCCGCGTTCGACCTCGAGAACACGCTCATCGCCTCGAACGTCGTCGAGAGCTACTCGTTCCTCGCCACCCGCCGCCTGAACGGGCCCGAGCGCATGCGCTATGTCATGCGCACGATGTCGGAGGCGCCGCGCCTGTTGAAACTCGACAGCCGCGACCGCACCGACTTCCTGCGCCACTTCTACCGCCGCTACGAGAACGCGCCGATCGAGCAGATCGAGGAAGATGCGCGGGAGATGATGACCCACCTCATCATGGCGAAGAGCTTCCCAGAGGGCTTGCGGCGAGTGCGTGAGCATCGTGCTGCCGGCCACCGCACGGTGTTGATCACCGGCGCGTTGTCGTTCAACGTCGCCGGTCTCAAGCCCTTGTTCGACGAGATCGTGTCGGCCGAGATGAGTGTGAAGGCCGACGGCACCTACTCCGGAGAAATGATGACCGTGCCGCCCACCGGCGAGGCCCGCGCCCAGATCTTGGCCGACTACTGCTCGGCCGAAGGGTTTCGGCTCGACGAGTGCGTCGCCTACGCCGACTCGTCGTCGGACCTGCCGCTGTTCGAGGCGGTCGGTTTCCCCGTTGCAGTGAACCCCGAGACCCGGTTGGCCGCCATCGCCCGCAAGCGTGGCTGGTTGGTGGAGAACTGGTCGAAGTCGAAAGGTGCCTCCGTGCCGTTGTTGCCCATCGGCGAAATGATGGTAGAACGCGAACGCCGGAGGACCTTCCGATGAAGGCGTGGTTTGTGTCAGACACCATCCACGCCATGTTGGTGGGTGGACGATGAAGGCGTTGCAGGTGAAGCGGGCTCCGGCTCGGTTCGGGATGGCTCGCATCGCGTCGGCTGTTGCGCCGGCCACCGCAGCTCGAATCGGGCCGCTGGAGTATCGATCGGTCGACGACCCGTCCTCCCCCGGCGACGGTTGGCATCGCGTCACCACCCGCCTTGCGGGCATCTGCGGGTCCGACCTGTCGCTCGTGGAAGGCCATGCGTCGACCTATTTCGACGACTTCGTGTCGTTCCCGTTCGTGCCCGGCCACGAGGTCGTCGGCCACCTCGATGACGGATCTCGCGTGGTGTTGGAACCGGTGCTCGGGCATGCCGCCCGCGGCGTCGCGCTGCCGTTCGATGGTGCCTGCCCCGCAGATGGCGACGACTACGCGCATCTCGCCACCACGTCGCGCACGGGCGTGGAAGCTGGGCTGCAGACCGGGTTCTGTTGTTCCACCGGAGGAGGTTGGGGGCCATGGTTCTGGGCCCACGAGTCTCAGCTCCACGCCATTCCCGACGACGTCCCCGACGAGCGGGCTGTCCTGATCGAACCGCTCGCCGGCGGCATTCACGCAGCCCTCACCGCTGGCGCGGTACTCCGCGACACGCAAGATCCTGTCGTCGCCGTGATCGGTGCCGGCACCGTCGGCCTCGCGGTCATCGCCGGCCTGAAGCGGTACGTGCCAGGAGTTCGCATCGTGGTGGGCGGTCGCTACCCCCATCAGTTGGCGCTGGCCAAAGCAGTCGGTGCCGACATCGTCGTTCCGTCGAGCAAACTCGACCTTGCGGTACGTCGCGAGGTCGGTTGCCACATCATCGGGGACTCACCGGCCGGCGGCCAGTACCTGTCGTCGGGCGCGCATGCCACGATCGACGCGGTCGGTTCCAGCGACTCGATCGCCGACGCCATCCGGATCACCCGACCGCGCGGGCGGGTCGTGCTGGTGGGTATGCCCGCAGACGTGAAGCTCGATCTCACTGGCCTCTGGCACCGCGAAACCGAACTCAAAGGTGCCTACACCTACGGCACCGAGACGATGGCAGACGGCACTACGGCTCGCACCTTCGACTTGGCCGCCGACACTGCCAACTTCTACGAGGCCGAGCGATTGCTCTCGGCCACCTACCGGCTCGGCGAACACGTCGATGCCATTGCCCACGCCTCGTCCGCTGGTCGCCGGGGTGCCGTCAAGATCGCCTTTGATATGCGCGAAACGAAAGAGCACAACTGATGCCTCGCCCTGGATTTGTCCTCGACGTCGACCGTTCCACCCCGCCGATTCTCTTCTGGCGTGGTGAGGGTTTCAGTCTCGAGAAGCTGCCAGCCGACCGCAGCCGGGTGATCTACCCGCCAGAACCGTTGCCGGGTATCCCCGACGTCGATGGGGCGATTCGCAACGCACTCCTCAACCCCCACGACATGGAGCCGTTGCCGGCGCTCCTCGTGCCGAACATGAAGCTCACCATCGTGTTCGACGATGCGAGCTTGTCGCTGCCCAAGATGCGCCGACCCGACAACCGGCAGCGAATCATCGAAGCGGTGCTCGACCTCGCTGCCGCAGCGGGAGTGGACGACATCCACATCATCGCCGCGCTCGGGCTGCATCGACGCATGCACGACTACGAGTTGCGTCACGTGCTGGGCGACCGAATTTTTGACGCGTTCCATCCGCGCGGGCTGCTCTATCAGCACGACGCCGAAGACCCCGACAACCTCGCCGTCATCGGCACCACCGACCACGGTGAGATCCTCGAGATCAACAAGCGCGCTGCCGACAGCGATCTCATCGTCTACGCCAACCTCAATCAGGTGGCGATGGACGGCGGCTGGAAATCGATCACCACTGGGCTCGCGAGCTACCGCTGCCTCAGCCATCACCACAACCCTGAGTCCCTGCAGAACACGCGAAGCCTCATGGGCGACCGTGATCACTCGGCGTTGCACAAGTCGATCTGGCGCATGGGCAAGGTGCTGCGCGACCACGGCCCGAAGATCTTCCAAGTCGAGACGACCATCAACACGCAGGCGTTTCCGTCGTCGTTCGGCTTCCTGGCCAAGCGCGAGTGGGAATGGAACGCACGCGACCGAGCGACGTACTTGGCGACGACGAAGTCGCTCAACCGGCTGCCGAACAGCGCCAAGCGCAAGATCTTCCACTCGATCGAATCGCCGTACGAAGTCACCAGCGTGCAGGCCGGGTTCACGCCCTCGGTACACGAGATCACCCTCGAGCACGTGTACAAACAGCACCTCGTGCCCGTCGCCGGCCAGACCGACATCCTCACCATGGGCATTCCGTTCATCTGCCCGTACAACCCCGAGGGCGTGATGAACCCGATCCTCGTGATGTGCATGGGGCTCGGCTACCTGTTCAACATGTACCGCGGCAAACCGCTCGTGAAGGAGGGAGGCGTCGTGATCATGACCCACCCCACCTACAAAGAGTTCAACCCGGTTCACCATCCGAGCTACATCGACTTCTACGACGAAGTGTTGGCCGACACCACCGACCCTGCGGTGATGAGCCAGAAGTGGGAGAAGAAGTACGCGGAGGACGAGTGGTACCGCCATCTGTACCGCACCGGCAACGCCTACCACGGTGTGCACCCCTTCTACGCGTGGTACTGGGGCGCTCACGGGCAACAGCACGCCGGCAAGGTCATCATCGTCGGCGGCGACCCACCCACCGTGCGTCGTTTGGGTTTCACGCCTGCTTCCACGATGGACGACGCGTTCGAGATCGCGTCCGATGTTGTCGGCCGCTCCCCGAGCATCACCCACCTCCACGTCCCCGGCGTCCTGGTCGCCGACGTCGAATGACCGCGATCACGCCTGGTGCCAGGCACCAGGCGTGTCAGTGCGGGGTGGGGCGATGAACCGGTATCTGCGGGCTGGCAGTCGAGCTGCGGGGAAGGCTGAGTCTGCGGTGCGCGCCATCGCCAAACCACTCCGGAACTACGGCTTTCCGTATCGCTCACCCACGGTGCCCAAAGGCGTCAGCGTTCCCACGGAAGTGTCGATGCTCGGGGCCAACTACGACACTGCCTGGGCGCGCCAACCGCTGGCCAGGGCTGCCCGCATCGCCATCACCGAGGGCCCACTCAGGGCCATGGTGCGTGGCATTGCCAACCCCGACGTCGCCGGGCTCGATCGCCTCGACCACCTCACCCGCCTCGACACGCCTCCGGCGGTGATCTTCGCACCGAATCACCACAGCCATGTCGACACCGGGTTGATGATTCGAGCGATCCCGGCCTGTTGGCGCCATGACCTCGTCGTTGCAGCCGCGGCCGACTACTTCTTCGATCAGCGGTGGAAGGCGGCCATGTCGGCGCTGGCGCTGAACGCCATTCCGATCGACCGTGAGATCACCGGGCGGAAGTCGTCCGACATGTTCCGTGACCTGCTCGCCGACGGGCACAGCCTGTTGATCTACCCAGAGGGGGGTCGCTCACCCGATGGCTGGGGGCAAGAGTTCAAAGGTGGTGCGGCGTACCTGTCCGCTCGCACCGGCGCGGCGGTCATCCCCGTGTTCATCGACGGCACCGGTGCCATTTTCGGCAAGGGCATGAAACGCCCAAAGCCAGGCCGCACCAACGTCGTCTTCGGCGCACCGCTCATGGCCGAGGAGGGAGAGAACACACGTCGATTCAATGCCCGGATCGAAGCGGCCGTCACCCGACTGGGCGATGAAGCCCTCACCGATTATTGGACTGCCACGCAGCGGGCCGCCAGGGGCGCAAACCCTGCATTGACTGGCCCCGAGTACAACGGATGGCGCAGGCAATGGGAGCTCGGCGAGCACCGCAAACTCGGCGCTGCCGGCTTGCGCCGTCGACAGCAACGCCGCTGGCCGGACCTCGGGAACTAGTTCTTACCCGGCAGCCGAGCAGTCGGCACCGGCGGGAATCTTCAGCGTCTCACCGACGATGAAGGTCTGTACCACATTCGAGTCAGCGTTCGCGCCCTGCAACGCGTCGATGTTGATGCCGAACTTCGAAGAGACCTTGCTGGGGTTGTCACCGGCGACGATGACGTAGGTGCAACCGACGCCGAGCGTGGTCGCGGTGGCCGGATCGACGCTGCCTTCCAGTGTGGCCGGATCGACTGCGGGGTCGGTGCTGGCGGCGATCTCGGTGCCGGGTACCTTGGAGCCCGGCGGGATAGCGAGCACCGTGACGCCGGGAATGATCAGGAACTGTGACGGCTCGACCGTGATCTGGTTGTACTCGACCAGCTGGTCGAGCGTGATGCCGTGCTTCGAGGCGATGCCGTACATCGTGTCGCCTGCCACCACCGTGTACGACTGCTGGTCGGCCGAGATCGAGCCCGCACCAGGTTGCGTGGTGGCGGATGCTGGCAACGTGCTCGTGGTGGTTGCTGGCTCGATCGTGACGTAACTGGTGTTCTGGATCGGGGTCAGCGCCGCGTTGGCAGTGCCCTCCTCGGCGGTGCCGCAGCCAGCGAGAACCAGGAACGGGACGACACCGAGCACCAGTGCGAAGGCGGAACGCGCAGACCGATTCATGCGGCCAGCGTAGAGCCAAGAGCCAGGAAGATGGTGGCACCACCGCGCCCGGACACTGGGCCGGACACTGGGCCGGACACTGGTCACATCAACGGACGCGCGGTCGGCGGGATCGGCTCGGGGAGTTTCGTTTCGCCCATGAGGTACCGATCGACACCGGCCGCCGCTGATCGGCCTTCTGCGATGGCCCACACGATCAAGCTCTGACCGCGACCCATGTCTCCTGCGACGAACACACCGGGAACGTTCGACGCGTAGTTGTTGTCACGAGCCAGGTTGCCCCGCGCGTCGAACTCGACGCCCAAAGTGTCCAGCCACGAGCCCTTCTCGGGGCCCGTGAAGCCCATTGCGAGGAATACGTAGTCGGCGGGGATCTCGCGGTCGCTACCTTCGACCTTCTCGAACTTGCCATCGATCATCTCCACCTCATGGAGCACCAACGCCCGCACGTTGCCATTGCCGTCGTCGACGAAGCGCTCGGTGTTGACCGAGTACACCCGCTCGCCACCTTCGGCGTGGGCTGAGGTGACCTTGTAGGTGAATGCGAACTGCGGCCACGGATTGGTGACGGCACGTTCCTCGGGAGGTCGCGGCATGATCTCGAGCTGCGTGACAGTCGCGGCACCCTGACGGTGAGCGGTGCCCAGACAGTCGGCACCGGTGTCGCCGCCGCCGATGATGACGACGTGCTTGCCGTGCACGTCGATGGGTGACGACTCCATGTCGCCCATCTGCACCCGATTCGCAAGCGGCAGATACTCCATCGCCTGATGGATGTTCGCAAGCTCGCGACCGGGAACCGGCAGGTCGCGCCACTGAGTGGCACCACAGGCGAGCACGAGCGCGTCGTACGACGCTTGGAGCACGGTGATGTCGACGTTCTCCCCCACCACCGCGTTGGTGCGGAACTCGGTGCCCTCCGCCGACATCTGTTCCAGCCGACGGTCGATGTGGCGCTTTTCCATCTTGAACTCAGGGATGCCGTACCGCAACAGGCCGCCAATGCGGTCAGCGCGCTCCAACACCACGACGTCATGGCCCGCGCGAGTGAGCTGCTGAGCAGCTGCCAGGCCGGCGGGCCCGGACCCGATGACCGCCACCCGTTTGCCGGTCATCACCGACGGCACGTGCGGGATGACCCAGCCTTCAGCGAAGGCCTTGTCGATGATCTCCACCTCCACCTGCTTGATCGCGACAGGCGGCTGATTGATGCCGAGCACGCAGGCGGACTCACACGGAGCCGGGCACAATCTGCCGGTGAACTCCGGGAAGTTGTTGGTGGCGTGCAGACGGTCGATTGCCTGCTCCCAATGCGACCGGTACACCATGTCGTTCCAGTCGGGAATCAAGTTGCCCAACGGGCAACCGTTGTTGCAGAACGGAATGCCGCAATCCATGCAGCGGCCGGCCTGCGTTTGCAGTTTGTCCTCTGCGAACGGTTCGTAGACCTCGTTCCAGTCGCGCAGCCGAACCGGCACGGGCCGGTACTGCGGAAGTTCACGATCCCACTTCAGAAACCCAGTCGTCTCACCCATCAGTGCCCTCCCGAAGAGATAGTGCTATCCCTTCAACTCGTTGTATCGCCGTACCGCGCGAAGGGATAGTGCCTGGCACTATCCCTTCAGACACGGGCGGCCTCCATGATCTTTTCAACGGTTTGCTCTTCGTTCAAGCCGGCTGCTTGCGAATCGGCAATAACGGTGAGGACCCGCTTGTAGTCGGTGGGCATGACCTTGCGGAACCGGCTGACCTCCACCGACCACGATGCCAACATGCGCGACGCGACCGCCGACCCGGTTCGTTCGAGGTGCGCCTCGACGGTGTCGCGCAGGAACGTGCGATCGTCGTCGTCGAGCGTCTCCACCTGCACCATCCCCACGTTCACCCGGCGATCAAAGCTGCCGTCGCGGTCGTACACATACGCGATGCCGCCCGACATTCCGGCACCGAAGTTACGACCCGTGTCGCCGAGCACCACGACGCGGCCGCCGGTCATGTACTCGCACGCATGGTCGCCCACACCCTCTACCACCGCTGTCGCTCCGGAGTTGCGAACGCAGAACCGCTCGCCAACGACACCGCGCAAGAAGATCTCGCCGCCGGTGGCTCCGTAGCCGATGACGTTGCCGGCGATCACCTGATCTTGGGCAACGAAGGTCGCGTCGTCTGAGGGGCGCACGACGATGCGCCCGCCGGACAAGCCCTTGCCCACGTAGTCGTTGGCGTCTCCGATGAGTGTCATGGTGACACCCGGCGGTACGAATGCACCGAAGCTCTGTCCGGCCGAGCCGGTGAATGTGATGTCGATCGTGCCGTCTGGCAGACCGTCGCCCTTCCACACCTTGGTGATCTCGTGGCCGAGCAGCGTGCCAACGGTTCGGTGGACGTTTCGAATGGGCACATTGATCTGTACCGGAATCGCTTCGGCGATGGCATCGCGAGCGGCAGCGATGAGTTCCTGATCGAGCGCCTCGTCGAGCCCATGGTCCTGACTGCTGGAGCAGAAGAACGTCTGTTGGTAGGGGTTCTCGACCACCTTGAGGATCGGGCTGATGTCGAGCCCGCTCGCTTTCCAATGGTCGACAGCCGGTTGAACGTCGAGCGAACGAACCTGGCCGACCATCTCCTCGACGGTGCGGAAACCCAACTGGGCCATGATTTCGCGAACCTCTTCGGCGATGTACTCGAAGAAGTTCACCACGAACTCGGGCTTGCCACTGAACCGCGTGCGCAGTTCGGGGTTCTGCGTGGCGACGCCCACGGGGCAGGTATCGAGGTGGCAGACACGCATCATCACGCAACCCGACACCACGAGTGGAGCGGTGGCGAAACCAAACTCTTCGGCACCCAGCAGCGCCGCCACCACCACGTCTCGGCCGGTCTTCAGCTGACCGTCGGCCTGCACCACGATGCGGTCGCGGAGGCCGTTGAGGATCAGCGTCTGCTGTGTCTCAGCGAGGCCGAGCTCCCACGGGCCGCCCGCGTGCTTCAACGAGGTGAGCGGCGAGGCACCGGTGCCGCCGTCGTGACCTGAGATCAACACCACGTCAGCTTTCGCCTTGGCGACGCCCGCTGCCACGGTGCCCACACCCATCTCGGCGACGAGTTTCACGTGTACCCGGGCCACTGGGTTGGCGTTCTTCAAGTCATGAATGAGCTGCTTGAGGTCTTCGATCGAATAGATGTCGTGGTGCGGCGGGGGGCTGATGAGGCCAACGCCAGGCGTGGAGTGGCGCGTCTTCGCGATCCATGGATACACCTTGTGGCCGGGCAGCTGACCGCCCTCGCCGGGCTTCGCTCCCTGCGCCATCTTGATCTGGATGTCGTCGGCGTTCGTGAGGTATTCAGCGGTGACGCCGAAACGACCAGATGCCACCTGCTTGATCGACGAGCGGCGTTCGGGGTCGTAAAGCCGTTCGGCGTCTTCGCCTCCTTCGCCGGTGTTCGACTTGGCACCGATCGAGTTCATCGCGATGGCAAGCGTCTCGTGTGCCTCGGCCGAGATCGACCCATACGACATGGCACCCGTGGAGAACCGCTTCACGATGTCGGGGACCGACTCCACGTCGTCGATCGAGATCGACTGACGACCCGACGTGTCGGCGTCGGCAAACTTGAACAACCCACGCAAGGTGGCGAGTTGGGTCGACTGGTCGTTCACCAGCGCGGTGTACTGCTTGAAGATGTCGTACCGCTTCGCTCGCGTGGCGTGCTGCAACTTGAACACCGTCTCCGGGTTGAACAGATGGTGCTCGCCCTCTCGACGCCACTGGTACTCGCCGCCGAGTTCAAGCTTGCGGTGGGCACGTTCTTCGGGCCGTTTCGGGTTGGCAACCGAATGGCGCATGGCGATCGCTTTGGCCACCACGTCGAGACCGATCCCTCCGATGCGGCTCACCGTGCCGGTGAAGTACTTGTCGACGAGTTCGGGGCCGAGACCAACCGCTTCGAAGATCTGGGCACCGGTGTATGACGCAACGGTCGACACGCCCATCTTCGACATCACTTTCAGCACGCCCTTGCCGGATGCCTTGATGTAGTTCTTGATCGCTTTCTGCGGGTCCATACCCGCCAAGCCATGCATGCCTTCGGCGATGAGATCTTCGATCGATTCGAACGCCAGGTACGGGTTGATCGCCCCCGCGCCGTACCCGATGAGCAGCGCCATGTGGTGCACTTCGCGCGCATCACCGCATTCCACGACCAGGCCCACCTTGGTGCGTTGCTTGGTGCGCACGAGATGGTGGTGCACGGCCGAGGTGAGCAGCAGCGATGGAATCGGCGCGTCGACCGAGTCGGCGTTGCGATCGCTCAGCACGATCACGCGCGCACCGCGATCGATCGCCCCAGACACCTCGTCGAAAATTCGGTCGAGCGCAGTGCCGAGCGCAGCTCCTCCGCCTGCCACACGGAACAGCCCCTTCACCACGTGCGACGCGAAGCCGGGGAACTTTCCGTCGTCGTTGGCGTGAATGATTCGAGCCAGCTCGTCGTTGTCGAGAATCGGGAATGGCAACGCCAGCTGTCGGCAGCTTTCCGGGCCGGGTTGCAGCAGGTTCGCTTCAGGGCCGATGGTGGACGCGACCGAGGTGACCACCTCTTCACGGATCGCGTCGAGCGGCGGGTTCGTCACCTGCGCGAACAGCTGCGCGAAGTAGTCGAACAGCAAACGCGGGCGAGACGACAGCACCGCAAGTGGCGTGTCGGTTCCCATGGAGCCGAGCGGTTCGGCCGCGTCGCGCGCCATCGGAGCGATGATGATCTTCAACTCTTCGTGGGTGTAGCCGAACATCTGCTGGCGACGCAGCACGCTGTCGTGGCTGAACACGACATGCTCGCGGGCCGGCAGATCGTCGAGTTCGACAATGCCGTCGGCAACCCATTCGGCGTAGGGATGTTCCGACGCCAGTTGCTTCTTGATCTCCTCGTCGTCGATGATGCGACCCTCTCGGGTGTCGATGAGGAACATGCGGCCTGGCTGCAAGCGACCCTTGCTGACGACCTTCGACGGCAGCATCTCGATCACGCCGACCTCCGACGCCATGACCACCAGGTCGTCGTCGGTGACCCAGTAACGGCTGGGGCGCAAACCATTCCGGTCGAGCACCGCACCGATCACCGTTCCGTCGGTGAACGTGACGCTGGCCGGGCCGTCCCACGGTTCCATCAGGCTGGAGTGGAACCGGTAGAACGCGCGCCGGTCGGCATCCATCTCGTCATTGTTCTCCCATGCCTCGGGGATCATCATCAGCACCGCGTGATGCAACGGACGTCCGCCGAGGTGCAGCAACTCCAACGCTTCGTCGAAGCGGGCAGTATCGGAAGCACCAGGCGTGCAGATCGGGAACGCCGGTTCGAGATCGCCAAGGAGCGGGCTGGCAGCCATGGCCTCGCGGGCCTGCATCCAGTTCTGGTTGCCCTGCACCGTGTTGATCTCACCGTTGTGCGCCACGTAGCGGTATGGGTGCGCGAGCGGCCACGACGGGAACGTGTTGGTGGAGAAGCGCGAGTGCACCAGCAGCAACGCACTCTCGATGCGTGGGTCGGTGAGGTCGGCGAAGAACTCGCCCAACTGAGGCGTGGTGAGCATCCCCTTGTAGACGATGGTTCGTGCCGACAGCGACGCGAAGTACATCTCGGTGTCACCAACGGCGTGCTCGTGCTCGATCCGCTTGCGGGCGACGTACGTTCGGCGGTCGAGGTCAACCCCGGTTTCACCGCCCGGTGACGACACGAAGACCTGCTGGAATCTGGGCATCGTCGCCCGCGCCGTCTTGCCCAGACAATCGGGGTTCACCGGCACGTCACGCCACCCCAGCACCGTGAGGCCCTCCTCCGCCATGATCGCCTCGATGCGCAAACGCACTTTCGACGCGAGATGGTCGCCAAGAGGTAGGAATGCGATACCAGCCGCGTACGCACCCTCAGCAGGCAATTCGAAGTTCACCGCGTCTCGGAGCAGTCGGTCAGGAATCTGCAGCAAGATGCCCGCACCATCGCCGGTATCAGGTTCCGCACCCGTGGCACCACGGTGCTCGAGGTTCGTGAGTGCCATCAGGCCGGTCTGCACGAGCTCGTGGGAGCGAATACCCTTCATGTGGGCGACGAACGCCACGCCGCATGCATCGTGTTCGAATCGAGGGTCGTACAACCCTGTGGCCACGGGGGCATGCAGCTGAGGCACTGAAGTCTGAGAAGGCGTCATCACGATCACTTCCACGAAAGTCGGGGTTTGGCTTGTGGAGTTCGGGACGACATTGGCCCGAGGGAAATCACAGCATACGGCGTCACGCCTGATCCGATGAAAAACGTTCGCCCGACCGGTGGTACTCGCGATACCTGCCTCGATGCAAACGATTGCGTGATCAGACATCGGTCGCGAATCGTTAGCCTCTCGCTGATGCGAACTCGGGTAGCCACGTCAGTTCCGGAGATGGAACGATGAGCGCGGGGCTTGTCGGACTGCTCGACGACATCGCCGCACTCGCCAAGTTGGCAGCAGCTTCCATCGACGACGTCGGAGCCGCCGCCGGGAAGGCGAGCGCCAAAGCCGCTGGTGTCGTGGTGGACGACACCGCGGTGACCCCCAGCTACGTCCACGGCTTCACCGCCGATCGGGAACTCCCGATGATCATGCGCATCGCCAAGGGTTCGCTGCGCAACAAGCTGTTGTTCATTCTTCCGGCCGCCCTGCTGCTGAGCGAGATATCGCCGAAGTTGGTCGAAGTGATCCTGATGGTCGGCGGTACCTACTTGTGCTTCGAGGGCGCAGAGAAGATCTACGAGAAGTTCAGCCACCACGAACATGCGAAGGAACTCCCTGCCGCGGCCGTGGGGCCAGAACACGAAGAGGCAATGGTCAGCGGTGCGATCCGCACCGACTTCATCTTGTCTGCGGAGATCATGGTGATCTCGCTGAAAGAAGTCATCGATGAAGGTCTCGCCGCCAAGGCCGCGATCCTGGTGATCGTCGCCCTGCTCATCACGTTGATCGTGTACGGCGTCGTTGCCCTCATCGTCAAGATGGACGACTTCGGCCTCCGACTGGCTGAGAGCGACTCGAGTCGATCTCAGAAGATCGGTACTGCGCTCGTACACGGGATGCCCAAGCTCCTTGCCGGCCTGTCCACCATCGGCACCGCAGCGATGTTGTGGGTGGGTGGCCACATCTTGTTGGTCGGTGCCGACGAACTCGGTTGGCACGCCCCGTACGACGAGGTCCACCATCTCGAAGAAGACATCCGCGAGTCGGTCGGCGGCATCGGCGGCGCGCTGGCATGGGTCTTCAACACGTTCGTCTCGGCAGTGATCGGCATCATCGTCGGAGCGATCGTGGTAGCCGTGATGCATCAGTTCACCAAGAACAAGCACGCCACCACCCACGACACCGCCCACGACGTCACCGCATAGACATGTGAGTCAGTCGGTGAAGTTCGCCGGTCGATTTTCCAGGTTGGCGGTGATGGCTTCCACCTGGTTGGGAGTACCGATCAGCGTGCGAATGACCTGACGCTCTGCTTCGAACTGTTCGGCAGCGTCCTGCACGAACATGCGGTTGAACAGCTCCTTCGCCCCGCGCACGGCCTGTGGGCTGCGACCGGCAATCTCGCCGGCCAGCGCGTGAGCGGCGGCGTATGGGTCGTCGGCGAGATGGGTGGTGAGGCCGATGGCGTGTGCTTCGTTGCCGTCGATCACCTTGGCCGTGTACACCAGTTCACGCGCGATGTCGCTGCGCACCAAGCGCGACAACATGAACGTGCCGGTCATGTCGGGAATCAATCCCCAATGGACTTCCCGCACCGACCACTTGGTGTCGGGTCGCGAGAACCGGATATCGGCCCCCAGCGCGATCTGGCAGCCACCGCCGAGGGCATGCCCCTGCACGGCAGCGATGACGGGGGCTTCGATCTCCTGCCACACCCAACACACCTGCTGCGCGAGCTGCGTGATCTTGCCCTCGACCATGGCAGCCGGGTTGCCCGACGGCCGACTACTTGACTCTGCGCCTGCTTCGCCGCCAGCCATACCGGCGAACACCGAGAAATCAAGACCGGCACAGAACGAGGCTCCATCGCCGCAGAGCACGACCGCGCGCACGCCGCCCATCGATTTCACCTGTTCACCGGCGTCGGCAATGGCCAAAAACTGGTCGCCGTCGAGAGCATTGCGCTTGTCGGCGCGATTGAAGCGCACCTCTGCGACGCCGTCGGACAGGGACACCAGGACGCGATCAGACATGGCAACGAGTCTCGCAGACGAGTGGTCCGCGAGCCGATCTCGCGGAATGACCGGTGGATTCAATGGGAGCGAAACGACCTATTCGCTGATTCCCGAAACGTCAGAAGCGACGGTCGTTGGTGTTGCGCTTTGGTGGCGACTTGAACGGTGCCTCGACCAACTCGGCGAAGCGCGCGTCGTCGGGCTGGTTCTTCTCGTTCAAACGCTGCAGGTACGTCTTCAGCGCCGTGCGAGCGGCAGCGACATGATCACCCTTGAGACCGACGGATGTCTTGAGCGCCTCTTTGGCAGCCGCAACGCGCTCTTTCCGAAGTGCCTTCTCCTCGTCGGAGATGTTACGGGGCGTCTTCGACGCTTTCGCCTCCATCTGAGCACGGCGGCGAGCTTCTTGCTCTTGCAGCGGAGTGAGTTTTGGTTGCGGGGCCATGAGTGATCCTTCGTATCGCGGACCTCAGACGATACCGGCGAGTCGAGCATGAGTGCTCATGCATGTAGCCAGTGCATGTACCCATGCGTGCACTCACCTTCTGCACGAGAGGGACTTCCTGACAGACTCGGGCGATGCGCCTCGACCTGTCTGCCGATGAAGTACTTGCCACCACTCGATCCGTCCGCAAGCGGCTCGACTTCGACCGTCCCGTCGAGCACGACATCATCATGGAATGTCTCGAACTCGCACTGCAGGCACCAACCGGGTCGAACCGTCAGGGTTGGCAATGGGTGTTCGTCACCGACGAAGCGAAGAAGTTGGCGCTCCAGGAAATCTATTTGAAGAACTTCACCTGGTACTCCAGCCAGCCGCGCCCCAAATACGACGGTGACGACCCGCGTGCAGCCGCAGCAGACAAGGTGGCCGACTCGGCGACCTACCTCGCCGAGAACATGCATCGTGCTCCCGTGCTGCTGGTGCCCTGTTTGGAAGGGCGCCCCGTCGACGGGGTGGGCGGCATGGGTGCCTCGTTCTGGGGGTCGCTGCTGCCTGCGGTGTGGAGCTTCATGTTGGCGCTACGCGAGCGGGGTATCGGTTCCTCGTGGACCACGCTGCACCTCATCGGCGGCGGCGAAGAGCAGGCGGCCGAGCTGTTGGGCATCCCGTTCGAACGTTACAGCCAGGCGGGCCTCTTCCCCATCGCCTACACCATGGGCACCGATTTCAAGGTCGCCAGTCGTCTGCCGGCCACCGAAGTGAGCCACTGGGACACCTGGTAGAGCACGAAGCGCAGCACCCATGGGCACGCTCGAACCCACGGCCTGGCACGCTCAAGACGGGTTTTCGTTTCGGTTCGACTGGGCCCCGTCGGGCGTGGCAGCTCTCGCCGATTGCGTGGTACTGATGATCGTCGACGTGCTTCGTTTCACCACCGCCGTCACCGTGGCCGCCGAGCGCGGGATCACTGTCACACCAGCGGCAACCGGGTCGAGCGGCTCGCTCGCCGCTCTCAGCCCGGCGACGATCCGCTCCCACTCCGGCGGGCACCTCGAGCTCTGGTCGCTGAATGGAGCGCAGGTGTCGCTCACCGCCGCAGCCACCGGTGCGACGGTCATCGCCGCCAGCCTGCGCAATGCGTCGGCGGCCGCGAATGCAGCGGCCGCTGTAGCGAACGGCGGGCCGATCGGCGTCATCGCGGCAGGTGAACGTTGGCCGGACGGATCGCTCCGCCCAGCCGAAGAGGATCTCATCGGGGCCGGTGCCGTCCTTCGGGCGCTCGATCCTGGTGGATCCCTCACCGAACCGTGCTGCTCCCCTGCTGCTCGCGCCGCGCGGGCCGCGTTCATCGACGCGGAACCGCTGCTGCTCGATCTGCTCACGGCCACCGCATCGGGTCGCGAACTCTGGGAACGGGGCCACGGAGATGACGTGCGCGAAGCCGCTCGACTCGACATCAGCACCGTGGTGCCAACGCTCGACGGCGGCACCTTCCAGCACCGCTCGCCGTAGCTGCTAACGCGGCACGAACACACCCACGACGTTCACCGCCACGTTGATGCGGTTGCGATCGTGCGTGACACCGGTGGCGTCGGCGAGCCCGAGCCACGCGATCAGCTGATCCATGTGTTCCACGCGCAGACGGGCACAGCCCTTGCTCGCCGGCGTGGTCGGCACGTTGTTCGCGCCGTGAATTGCCTGGCCGTTGTCGAAGTAGAGCGGCTTGTACATGTTGCCGTTCAAAGGATTGTCTTCTGCCGCCGGGTACGTGAGGCTGTCGTGCCAGCCGCCGTTCTCGACGGCGGGGTTGAACTTGAAGACCCGGCTGCGTTCCTGCAGCCTGGTTTCGAACTCGGCCACGCCGGTCGACGTGGGGAACACGAACTTCAGAGCGCTGGTTCCTTCTCCGACGAACATGATCTGACACGTCTTGTCGATGATGATCCACCGCTCAGCCAGAATCGCCGGGTTGAATGGAATCGGAAGCACCGCCGTGTTCATCAGCTGGGACTCTTCGGCACTTCCTGGAGACATGTCGTCGGTGCTGACCGGCAGCCCGACGGCCAGCCGATACGCGCAGAGTCGCTGCCGCGTGACCGGGCCGGAGATGCCGTCGACCAGCAGTTCGTTGATGCCGTACCCGGCGAACAGCTCATTCAACTTCGTCTGTTGGATCCTGACAGCACGCGCAACGATCGCTGAGTTGCGTTGGCCGCGCGCCTCGCCCGTGATGTCGTCGATTCCGTTGTCGACGCACATGTCCAGCAGCTGCCGTGGCACGAGTACGTCGCTCTCGAGCCCGTTCTCGGCCATCACCGTTTCCACGTCGACAGAATCGTCGTCGAACTCGTCGATGATGGCGAGCAGCGAACCGTTTGGTTGCACCTCGACGACACAGGTGGGTTCGAACACGTCGAGCGGCGGCACCGTCGTCGTGGTGGTCGTCGTGGTGGTCGTCGTGGTGGTCGTCGTGGTGGTCACCGTGGTGGTTGCCGTGGTGCTCGGCGTCGGCATCGTCGTGGTCGTCGTCTCCGGCGAGCTGTTCGGTACGGCGGTGGCGGTCGGTGTGGCGGTCGTGGAGACCGCAGCCGTTGTCGCCGTCACCACTGTCGCAGCGTCGGTGGTGGTGGTGACGAGCGTGACGAGCGGCCCGGAGTTCGACGGGACGGTGTCGACGATTGCCGATTCCACCGTTCGGCTACATCCAGCCAGCACAACGAGCGCGACCACGATCAGTTGAGCGCTCGGCGTCCTCGCCCGTCGGTTGGCCACCGGAGCGAATCTACTGCGGGTCCGCTCCGAGTTTCGGTCACCGGGCACATGTCACCGGGCACATCTCAGCGGGCACATCTCAGCGGGCACATCTCACTCGACGAGTCGAAGACCGCTGGGTGTGATGCTCGGCTCGTCGTGTGGGAGATCAACGACGAACTCGGTGCGGTGGCCAGGGAAGCGATGCTCGCTCAGCAATACAGCGCTCCCCGACGCATCGGTGGTGATTCGCCGACACGTGAGCAACGGAGCACCGACCGGAACGGCGAGCAGCTCGGCATCGGCCTCACCTGCTGCTTCGGCACCGATGGTTTGGGAGGCACCGCGAAACTCGACATCGAGGAGTTCGTAGAACGGTCGCCGTTCGACGTCGTCGCGCGACAACTTGCCACCCAACTCGGCCGGGCACCACACCGTGACCACTGCAAACGGCTCGCCGTCGGCCAGGCTGACGCGCTTGACACGCAGCACCTGCGGCACACCCAGCACGTCGCTGACATGGGGCGGGCTGGGAACGAACGCGAACTCGATCACCTGCCGCGCTGTCGTTCGGCCGCTCTCCAACAAATGCCCCTCGATCGTTCCCAAACGTTCGAGTCGCTGACGTACCGGCTCGGTGGCCACGAACCAGCCGAACCCCTGTCGAGCGGCGATGAAGCCATCGTCACGCACGATGTCGAGGGCACGACGCACCGTGACCCTGCTCGCGTCGAACTCCACCGACAACTCCGACTCGCTGGGTAGCAGGCTGCCTGGTGCGGCCGCGCGGGCGCGTTCGCGCAGCGAGTCAGCAATCTCCTGATAGCGAATTCGGCGTGTCACGGCGCGTCTGCCGACGCGAACGGGCCTGTCGGGGGCACTTCGTCAGCAGAGTTTCCAATCACCATAGACTTGTATTATAGTTGTCTACATGCCGACTGTCACTGCCACCACACCGATCGCTCTCGTCGAAGCCGTGTACGCCAAGCTCCCCAGCAACGTCCAGGCGGGCCGCGAGCGACTCGGTCGCCCGCTCACCCTGGCCGAGAAAATCCTCATCAACCACCTCGCCGACCCCTCCGCCGACATCGAACGCGGCGGCACGTACAACGACTTCAACCCCGACCGGGTTGCCATGCAAGACGCCACCGCCCAGATGGCGTTGCTGCAGTTCATGACCGCCGGCCTCCCAGAAGCGCTGGTGCCGTCGACCGTGCATTGTGACCACCTCATCCAGGCCAAAGTCGGTGCGTCCATAGATCTCGGCGTGGCAATCGACACCAACAAAGAGGTCTACGACTTCCTGATGACCGTGTCGGCGAAGTACGGCATCGGCTTCTGGGGACCGGGTTCTGGCATCATCCACCAGGTCGTCCTCGAGAACTACGCCTTCCCAGGCGGGATGATGATCGGCACCGACAGCCACACCCCGAACGCCGGCGGACTCGGCATGGTCGCTGTTGGTGTCGGTGGAGCTGACGCCGTCGACGTCATGACCGGCTTCCCGTGGAACGTCCGTTGGCCCAAGGTCATCGGCGTCAAGCTCACCGGCACGCTGTCTGGCTGGTCGAGCCCGAAAGATGTCATCTTGGAGGTGGCCCGTCAGCTCACCGTCGCCGGTGGCACCGGTGCCATCATCGAGTACTTCGGCACCGGTGCCGACTCCATCTCGGCCACCGGCAAAGCCACGATCTGCAACATGGGTGCCGAGATCGGAGCCACCACGTCGGTCTTCGGCTACGACCAGAACATGGCCATGTACCTGAAGGCCACCGGCCGCGAAGCCATCGCCGATGCCGCCGACCAGGTCGCGGCCGACCTGCGACCAGACGACGGCGCACTGTACGACGAGCTCATCGAGATCGACCTCAACACGCTCAAGCCGCTGATCAACGGGCCACACACCCCCGACCTGGCTCACAAGATCGGCAAAGACGGCGTCGGTGCCGCTGCCAGCGAAAACGGCTGGCCCATCGACGTGTCGTCGACACTGATCGGTTCCTGCACCAACTCGTCCTACGAAGACATCACCCGCGCCGCTTCGATCGCTCGCCAGGCTGCCGCGGCGGGGCTCACCGCCAAGGTGCCGTTGCTCATCACACCAGGGTCCGAGCAGACCCGCGCCACCATCGAGCGCGACGGTTTGTTGGCCGACTTGGAAGCGGTCGGCGCAACGGTGCTCGCCAACGCCTGCGGCCCATGCATCGGTCAGTGGAGCCGCCCCGAATCGATCACCAGCGTGCCCAACACGATCGTCACGTCGTTCAACCGCAACTTCCCGAAGCGCAACGACGGTTCGGCCCAAACACTGGCATTCGTGACCTCGCCCGACACGGTCATGGCCATCGCGCTCTCGGGTCGTCTCGACTTCGACCCCATCACCGAGCCCCTCATTGCGCCAGACGGCACCGAAGTGTGGCTCGACGGACCCGTCGGGCAGGTCCTGCCCGACGCCGGATACGACCCCGGCGAGAACACGTTCACCGCTCCCCCAGCCGACGGCTCGGGTGTCATGGTCGCGGTGTCGCCGAGCAGTGACCGTTTGCAACTGCTCGAACCGTTCCCGGCGTGGGACGGCAACGACTACATCGGGCTGCCGGTGCTGGTGAAGGCGCAGGGCAAGTTCACCACCGACCACATCTCGATGGCGGGTTCGTGGCTGAAGTACCGAGGCCACCTCGAGAACATCTCTGGCAATCTGTACCTCGGTGCGGTGTCGGCCTACAACGAAGGCATCGTCGGCATGGGTAAGAACGTCCTCACCGGTGAGCGCCAGAGCTTCCCCGACATGGCCAAGGCCTACCACGAGGCTGGCCAACCGTGGGTGGTGATCGGCGACCGCAACATGGGTGAAGGCTCCAGCCGCGAGCACGCCGCCATGGAGCCGCGCTTCCGTCTGGGGCTCGTCGCCATCGCCCGCTCGTTCGCCCGCATTCACGAGACCAACCTGAAGAAGCAGGGCATGGTGCCGCTGACGTTCGCCGACCCAGACACCTACGACCTCATCGAAGAAGACGACCGCATCAGCGTGCTCGACTTGCCACCGGTTCCCGGCAAGCCCGTGCGGTGCCAGATCGTCAAGCCCGACGGCACCACGATCGACTTCGAAGGCGTGCACACGTTCAGCCCCGAACAAGTGGAGTGGTTCGAAGCCGGGTCGGCGTTGAACATCGTCCGTCAAAAGGTCGCAGCCGCCGCCGAGTGACGCTGAGTACTGTCGCTCGGATGGACCTTCGCGAAGCGTTACGAACCACCGGGGCGGTCAGGTCGTTCACCGATCGGCCGGTCGCAAACGAGGTGCTGGTCGACGTGCTCGACACCGCACGATTCGCGCCGTCCGGCGGCAATCGACAGCCGTGGAAGGTCACCGTGGTCAACGACCGCGAATTGCGGCGGCAACTCGGCACCCTGATGCAGCCGACGTGGAACGAATACCGCACCGCGTCGGCTGAGGGACAGACGCCTTTCAATGCTGTCGACTACGTCACGCCGGCCGATATCGCTGCTCACCCGAACCCACTACTCGACGCGCTCGACACGATTCCGGTCGTGCTGGTGGTTGCCGCCGATCTGCGACTCATCGTCGCCGCGGACGGCAACCTCGATCGCGTCGCGGTGGTACCCGGCGCGTCCATCTACCCGTTCTGCTGGAACCTGCTGTTGGCCGCTAGGTCGCACGGCCTGGGCGGCGTGCTGACGACGTTCCTCAGCCGCTCTGAACCCGAGGCAGGCGTGTTGCTCGATTTGCCCGAGCACCACGCGATCGTGGCGATGCTGTGTCTCGGTTACCCGGTGCACCAACCGACGAAGCTTTCCCGCGACCCGGTTGTGAAATTCGCGTCAATCGATGGGTTCGGCGGCGACCAGTTCGGCTGAGTTCGCGAACGACTCGAGTTCCTCGATGCCAGCTTCGGTTTCGAACCGGAACAGCGCCCACGACCACCGACGATCGCCCACCCACGCGCTCGACACCCGCCACACCAGGATCGAAGCGACAACGATGAGCGCGGAAGCCGCAGCGTCCATCCACCAATGGTTGGCGGTCGCGATGATGGCCAATGCCATCAACGTCGGGTGGATGACCACCAGCCAACGCCAACCCGATGTGAGCACCACTATCACCGCAATCGCTTCGATGAGTGCCCAGCCGAAGTGCAAAGAGGGCATCGCCGCAATCTGATTCGCAGCTCCGTCGAGCGCGTTGGCGGGATAGATGCTCGGGCCGTACACACGCAACGTGTCGACGAATCCGTACATCATGCGGGGCGGGGCCAGCGGGTACACCAAGTGGATGACGAGCGCCGAGAACGTGACGGCTGCCAGCAAGTTGCGGAACGGCTGGTAATTGCGCGGGTGGCGAAGATACAACCACACGAGCAGCCCGATCACCGTGGGAAAGTGGAACCACAGATAGTAGTGATTCAGCATCTTGATGATCGACGGATGATCGATCAACCAACCTTGCAGGTTGTCTTCGAACGGTAACCCCAACATTGTTTCGAAGTTCACGACACCACGAGCGTTCGCGAACGCGTCGCCGAGATCAGCTTTCGTAAAGCCCCGGATGGATCGGTACAGAATGAACAAACCGCCACACAATGCCAGCTCAACCGCCATGTGAGAGCCATAGCGGCCCCGCCACCATGACGCGACCCAACGGCGATCATCGCCGTGTGTCGTCAACTGTGCCATGATGCGCTCCCGCGGAAAACATTGCCTCGGTTGAGACTACTCCCGTAACCACTTCGACATGAAGGGATATTCCGGCGTACACCGGAAATTCGCCGCGAAATGTTCGTTCGGGTTGCGTTTACGCGTCGGTGCCGGGTCGGCGGTCGCTCTCAGCGTTCGGATCGCCGGCGTAGCCGGGCGGGTACGTGCGGGCCAACTCCTCGGCCGTCGGCTGGTACTTCTTCCGTGATGCCGCTGGCAGGAGCGCGGCGATCGCCTTCATGACCTTCTTGGTGTCGGCGTCGAGATCCTTACCTTTCAACCGCAGCGGCTCTCCCACAGTGGCGGTGACCGACGGGGCGTCGGCGATATTGAACATCTTCGGCAGACGCGACGATCGCGGCCACACCTTCTCGGTACCCCACAGCCCGACAGGGACCACGGGTGCGCCGGTCATCTGGGCGAGGCGCGCGGTACCCCACCGACCCCGCAACTCAGGGTCAAAAAAGGCCGGGCCCCGAGGGATAGTGCCTTGCGGCATGATCACGATGAGCCCGCCGTTCTGCAGGACGTCTGCCGCAGCCTGCAGCGGTTCCTCGCTGCCAGATGCACGATCGACCCGAATGCCGCCGAGCGCCGAAGCGAACGTGCCGAGCAACGGGAGGTCGAACACTTCCTTCTTGCCCAGCCCGTGCATGGTGCGACCGGTCTGTGCGACCACCATGCCCATCACGACCGGATCGAAGTACGAACGATGGTTGCCGACCAGAATGACCGGCCCGGTCTTGGGGATCAGCTCTGCTCCGTGAATGTCGATGTCGGCGTAGGGAACCAGCGATGGCCGGCTGAAGGTGAGCACGAGCTTTTGGATTCCCATGCCCAGCGACTCGACCGCACCGCCGGAGTTCGCTGCGCCGGCAAGACTGAGAATCGGCCAACGTCGTGCAGAGGCCATGACCCGCATCCGAGGATCGGGATTGACAACGACCGGATGACCCACCGCCGACAACAACGGCGTGTCGTAGACGCTGTCGGAATAGGCAAAGCTCGCTGCCAAATCGATACCGTGCTCGGCTGCGTACGTGCGCACAGCGTCAACCTTCCCGTTGGCCCAGGTGAATGGGCCCACGAGCGACCCGTCGTAGGTGTCTCCGTCGTCGAGCACTCCGTACCGTGTGGCGATGACATCATCGAGACCGAGCAGGTCGGCGAACGGCTTCACGAGGTCATACGGTGACGTGGTCGCAAGAATGATCGGCCGGCCCTCCTCCCGGTGCATCTCGAAGACCGAGTGCGCCAACGGCTGGACCCGCGCGACGAGCTGTTCGGCAACTCCTTCTGCAGCGCCCACGACAGCTGAACGTGAATGGCCTTTCGCCACCCTCACGGCCTGACGCGCGAGCGCCATCGATGGCAGCGTCTCGCCAACGACGTTGAACAGGCTGTACATCAACTTTTCGCCGGGGATGTTCCGATTCACCAAGCCGGCAGTGCGCAACGCTGTCGAGAACACCTCGCCACTCGACCCGCGTAGCAACGTTCGGTCGAGATCGAAGAATGCGGCCCCCGCCGCCGAGGAAGTCTGCCCGTCAACGTTGGTCACTGGGGCAGACTAGATCAACCGGGCCACCCACCAACACAGTGTCGGCATCAAAGAGTGTCGGGCGAGAGATTGTCGGCATCGGAAAACGGGAGACGCCCCGATGGGGGATCGGGGCGTCTCAACCTGGAAAGTCCTTCGGTGGGGGACCGATTCTATGGACTCTCCCCGAGCGGAACATGGGGGGTGTTCTCGCGTCGATATGTAACTCTTGTGAAAGTATGCACATGCGCAATTCCATCTTGCAAGTAGAACTCCACGATAGTCCTTATCTGTTTTCCAGATAGCCGTATAGGATCGTCGGCGTGGACGTCAGACAACTTGCAGCCATCGTCGCGGTAGCCGACCACGGCACCTTCTCGGCAGCGGCGCGAGCGTTGTACACCGTGCAATCAAACGTCTCCGGGCACGTCTCCAAGCTCGAACGCGAGCTCAACGTCACGTTGGTCGACCGCATCAACGGCGGTCTCACCGACGAGGGCGAACGCGTCGTCGAACGGGCACGACGAGTGCTCCACGAGATCGACGACATCACCGCCGACATCGCATCGCTCGACGACGACGTATCCGGCGACGCCCGGATCGGAGTGATCGGTACCACAGCCCGCTGGCTGATGCCGCAGTTCCTCACCGCCATCGCCGAACAGCACCCGCGGGTACATCCCATCGTTTCCGAGGGCAGCACGACCACGATCGTGCCTGGTGTGTTGTCCGGGCAGCTCAATGCCGCCATCGTCCACCTCCCCATCGACGACCCAGAACTCGTGGTCGAGCCCCTGTTCGCCGAAGACCTGTTCTTGTTGGTGCCGAGTGGGCACCCACTCGCCGACCGCGAGTCCATGGCACTGCGCGAACTGGCCGACGTGCCACTGCTGCTGCCGCCCAAAGGTGCCGCGCTGCGACGCGTACTCGATCGTGCCGCCGGCAGCGCTGATGTCACCCTTCGAGCACAGGCCGAAATCGACGGTGTGCGGCTCCTCGCGTCGCTCGCGTTCGACGGATACGGCGCCGCCATCGTTCCCGCTACCGCTGCTCCGCGTCAGACCGAAGGTGACTTCCACCGGGTGGCGGTGCCGGAACTCCCCCGGCGAGTCGTGGCCTGGATCCGCCGTCGCCGCCCCGGCCCCAGCGCAGCAACCAACGCCGTCGCCGCGATCTTGCACGACGTCATCCACGAGCACGCCATCGAGCAACCGGGCGTGCACTTGGGCACCGCAGCCTTTCCACTCCATCGCAACGGCTGACACATCCCCGCAACCACTCGGTGGTTCACGGCTAAGGTGCGCGTCGATGTCCATCGACGAACTCGAAATCGGCGCGCACATACCCGGCGGGGTCAGCACCCGAGTGAAACTGCTCGGCGACCGGAGAGTCTCGTGGGTGGAGTTCTCGACCGGCGACGCAGCGTCGCCTCTCACCCAACAGCAGGCGTACACCATGGAGCTCGCTGCCCGAACTGCGTGGGAGGAGCGGATTCCGTTCGTTGCCGTGATCAGCAGTACCGGTGCGGACATTCGCGAAGGGATCGCTCCGCTCGACGGCTGGGGGCGGGTGGCGCGAGCGCTCACGCGCTGCTCGGGAGTCGTGCCGACGTTCGCCATCGTCGACGGACCGGCTGTGTCCGGCCCTGCACTTCTGCTCGGCCTGATCGACTTCACGATCATGACCGACCGCAGCTACGCATTCGTGAACGGCCCAGCCATGGTGCGCCAGTTCACGGGCATCGACATCAGCACCGACGAACTCGGGAGCCCAGGGGTACTCTCGCGCCATGTCGGTCTCCCCGCTGCCCTCGTGTCCGATCGCGACGCAGCAGCTGAATTCGTCGAAGGCCTCCTGGCCTACCTCCCCGACAGCTGTGACGACGAGCCTCCGCGGTGGCCACTCGACGACCCTGCCGATCGGTCGTGTCCCGAAGCGGGCGAGCTGATACCTGAGACGTCCACCGGCAGCTATGACGTGCGTGCTGTCGCCGCCGCGATCGTCGACACCGACTCATTCCTCGAGGTTCGAGGTGGCTGGGCCGGCAACGTGGTCACTGCGTTCGCCACGATCGCCGGGCGACCGGTGGGCATCGTCGCCAATCAACCGATGAACCTGGCGGGCACGCTCGACATCCCCGCGTCGCAGAAGGCCGCCCGATTCGTTGCGGGCTGCGACGCATTCAACCTGCCGATCCTCACCCTCGTCGACACGCCTGGCTTCTACCCCGGCAAGGATCTGGAGTGGCGCGGCATGATTCGTCACGGCGCCCAGCTGGTGTACGCATACGGACGCGCCACCGTGCCGCGGATCTGCGTGATCCTCCGCAAGAGTTACGGCGGGGCGTACATCGTGATGGACTCCAAGGAGATGGGCAACGATGTGTGCATCGCGTGGCCCTGGGCCGAGCTGGCAGTGATGGGAGCCGGCCAGGCGGCTGCCATTCTGCAACGGCGAGCGACGCCAGAGGAACGAGCCGAATTCGAGGCCGACTACAGCCAGCGCCTGCTGAACCCGTACGTCGCGGCCGAACGCGGCTACGTCGACATGGTGATCGATCCGGCAGACACCCGACGGGAAGTTGCGTCGGCATTGGCGATGCTGGAGAACAAGCGCGAGCAGATGCCCCGCCGTAAACACGGCAACTCCCCTCTCTAGCCCCTGCAGGCAGGCCGGTCAGAGGCTGCAACCGCCGCCGGTCACGGCGAGGAGTTCGCCGTCGTCGAGTGAGTAGATCTCGATCACCGACGACTCCCAATAGGTCCACCAGGTGACGACCTCCATCACACCGTCGCCGTTCAGGTCGGCAACTGCGCTGAAGCCTGCTTCGACGTTGCCGGGTTGGTTCGCCGGGTCCTCGTGGAGCTCGAACAGCAGGTGGTGACGGGTCACGCCATCGGGGCCTGTGTAGACGGCAACCAGCAGCGTGAAGTCGCCTTGGTTGCCGAATCCGTCGAGGTCCTCGCTCTGCCGCTCGTACACGTACAACGCCTCGAGAGTGCCATCACCGTCGATGTCAACGTCGATCACCTCGCGCACCACGCCTGCCGGGTCGGGGGCCTGCGTGAGATCCACCAAGGCTTGGGCGGCTTCCGCGAAGACACCCGGTTCCAACGTTGACGGCAATGCTGGCCTTGGCTGAATGTTCCAGTCGGATGTGACCGCAATCACGTCGGTGGCTGCCGGTGCAGCGCCGGTCGGGATGGAGATCCGCGGCGCGAAGTTGTCGCCGACGCAAAAGTAGTCGAGCGGGCCAAACGACAAACCGGCGATCGATTCGGAGAGCCCGATCGTGGTGCCCGACAGCGACGCTGACGCGGGCACGTCGAGCGGCATTCCGTCGCCGTCCCAAGACGCGTTGGTCCACTCCGTTCCCGTCCAGACGCCGATCGGCGACCATGGGAAGTCACCGCTTCCGCCCGAATACACCACTGCGACACCAGACGTGGGTGCCGCGGTGGGAACTGTGGTCGGCGCGGCCGTCGTTGCCGGCGCTGTGATGGGTGGCACGGTGGGTGGCACGGTGGTTGCAGCCGTTGAAGGGGCGCTCACCACCGTGGTCGCGGCCGCGACTGAGGTCGCAACCGGCGGGGCCGTCGTGGGGGGCGAAGTCGTAGACGGTGCGCTCGGGCTCGTCGTCGAGGCGGCCGTGGTCGCCGGCGCGTCCACCGCATCGGAGTTCTCATCTCCGCACGCGGCCATGGTTCCAACGAGGGCGAGCACTGCAACGGCAACTCTGGTGAACGGGTGTCGCGTCATGGCGTCAGCGTGGCATACACCCCGGCGGCGAAGCGTTCGATTTTCGGCTCCGATCTCGCACCGACGAACCCGCAGGCGAGAATCGCGCAATCGAGCGTTCATGAGTTTCATTCGAGTGGTTCGGCCCTCGGCGAGTACCCTCTCACCGCGGGAGCAAGCCCGATCCGAGTCCAGTCCAAGCGTCACGAAGGAAGCCAACGTGCCCGACACCATCACCATCACCGACGACCGCACCGGCAAGACGGTCACCGTTCCCATCGAGGGCGGCGTCTTCTCGGCGAAAGCGATCCGTGAACTCGATCCGTCGTTGTTCTGCTACGACCCGGCCTACATGTCGACGGCGGCGTGCAAATCGGCGATCACGTATCTCGATGGCGACAACGGGGTGTTGCGGTACCGCGGGTACCCGATCGAACAGCTGGCCGAGAAGTCGACCTTTCTCGAAGTCGCGTACCTGCTGCTGTACGGCGAACTGCCCACGGTGGCGGAGTTCGACGTGTGGAAACACGATGTGACGCACCACACGTTCATCCACGAGAACATGCGCAAACGGTTCGTCGACGGGTTCCACTACGACGCTCATCCCATGGGCATGTTCGTTTCGGCTGTTGCGGCGCTCGGCACGTTCTACGAGGGCGCAAAAGACATCGACGACGACGGTGCTCGCCACAAGCAGATACTCAGGCTCATCGCCAAGGTGCCCACCATCGCGTCGATGTGCTACCGCTTCTCGGTCGGCCAACCATTCAACTACCCCAACAACGAACTGTCATACCCCGCCAACTTCCTCAACATGATGTGGAAGGTCGGCCCGGAGTACGAGATCCACCCGGTACTCGAGCGGGCAATGGACATCTTGTTCATCCTGCACGCCGACCACGAGCAGAACTGCGGCACGACCGCCATGCGAGTCGTCGGCTCCAGCCATGCCGACCCGTACTCCTCGGCCGCCGCCGCTGCCAGCGCCCTGTACGGTCCACTCCATGGCGGAGCGAACGAGGCCGTCGTTCGTATGCTCGGCGACATCGGCACCGTCGAGAATGTGCCAGCGTTCATCGAGTCGGTCAAGCGTGGCGAAGGTCGCCTGATGGGCTTCGGGCACCGGGTGTACAAGAACTTCGACCCACGCGCCACGATCATCAAGAAGACCGCCTACGACGTGTTCGAAGTCACCGGCAAGAACCCGCTGCTCGACATCGCGTTGAAGCTCGAAGAGACCGCGCTCGCCGACCCGTACTTCGTGGATCGCAGGCTGTACCCGAACGTCGACTTCTATTCAGGTCTCATCTATCAGGCGATGGGCTTCCCCGTCGACATGTTCACGGTGTTGTTCGCAATTCCTCGAACCGCCGGATGGTTGGCGCACTGGCAGGAACTGCTGAACGACAACGAGCAGAAGATCTCGCGCCCGCGCCAGTGGTACACCGGCGTCGACGAGCGAGAGTACACCGCCATCGTCGGCCGCTGAGCCAGCACATACCGTCGGATAGTTCGAGCGTCAACTCCAGGCGTCGAGGAGCACGCTGATCGTCTCCATCGAGTCGATCAACTGTGTCGCCGCCGTCACCGCGCCAAGACCCTGCACAGCCGGGCGGGCGACAGCGGTGCTTGCCGGAGTGCGGGCAACATTCGCAGCGCTCGCGACGACTGGAATGGGCGGCGTGGGCGGTATAGGAGCGACACCGACCGCTACCTCCACCCCGTCGATCAGCCCCACCTCGGAAGGTGCTGGGACCGGTGGTACCGGTGCGAGCCCTACCGCAACTTCGACCCCGTCGACCACACCGACCTCAATCGGGGCCACATCAATCGGAACGGTGGGTTCGGGGGTCGTCGGCTCAGGGACGGTGACGGGCGGGACGGTGACCGCTGGTGGATCAACCGGTGGATCAACCGGTGGATCGCCCTGGGCAGCTGCACTTCCGACGCTTGCCGCGCAGACGACCGCGAACGCAGCGATCGCCACTGTTGTTCGCCGCGCCGTTCCGTTCATGCCATCACACTAAGAACTCACAGCGCTTCTGTCAGTAGCGCGACCCGAGAAATTTCTGGTTTTCGTTCAAGAAATACCACGTTGCCGAGCTACATGACCACCCGATACACACATATGACCACAGTCGGTGAGATTATGACCGCCGGCCCATGAGGACGCGGACCGATGCGCCTCGGTCGACCGACCGTCAACTCTCGAGCGCCCGAAGAACGTTGGCGGCCTTTTCGACCGCTCGCCGCGCCTTGGTGAGTTCCCGATCTGCCTGTGGTCGTGCCGTGGCTCCGTCCGCCGCAGCCTCGCGGAGACGATCGAATGCGAGCTCGTCGAGATCCTCCACAATGGATTCCAACCGCTCGGCCAATCGCCCGATCGCCGGATCAGCGCTCATGGCAGTGCTTCCGCCAAGAGGTCGATGGGATGTCGTACCTCGATGCCGCGCTCGCTCAACGCCTGCTGGAGGTGCAGGCTGCAGCCCGGGTTGGCGCTCGCCAGGATGGTCACCGGACGGAGGTCCGATGATCGGTCGGTGGCCCGGTCGACGGCGGCAAGCTTACGGTCGCGAATCGAACTCGCCAGCTCGGGCTCGAGTGCCGAGTATGCGCCCCCGGCACCACAACACAGCCCGTCGTCGTCGAGTTCCACCACCGCGGCGATGGCCGACACGACGGCTCGGACAGGCAGGTGTGCACGTTGCACATGACGCAGGTGGCACGGATCCTGAACGATCACTGCCTCGTCGAGTTGGCGCAACGCCGGCAGCTCGCCGAGCCGCGGGGCGATCCATTCGTGGATGTCGAACACCCGTGCAGCAAACCTCGCAGATTCGGGTGTTCCCAGCAGATGGCCGTACTCCTTCATCGCCGCACCGCAGCCCGCCGAGTTCACCAGGATCGGAGCATCGCCGGGCATCGACGCCATCACCTGCGCCGCCAGACGCCCAGCCGCGTCATGCAACCCGGCATGAACGTGTAGTGCCCCGCAGCATCCTCCACCGCTTCCTGGCACGGCGAAGCCCACACCGAGCGCCGTCAGCACGTTGGCCGTCGACCGATGGGTGTCGCGCATCCAGGCGTCCATCACGCATCCTGTGAATAGCCACGCGTCAGCTGCGTCACGACTGGCAGTCGCCGCAACCGCACTGCCGCGCCGAACTGGCAACCGACCGAGGCCAAGCCGCGCTGGAACCACTCGAATCCGTTGGGCGACCGCCAGTGCAGTCGACCCAGCAAGGAGCGTTCGGTGCCGCGGCAACAGCGAGAAGCCGATGCGTTGCCACCACGGCGTGAGCTTGCGGCTCGTCGCAAGGTGGGTTCGGGTGCCTTCGATGAGCCGTCCGTACGGCACTCCACTCGGGCAGGCCGGCTCGCACCCGCGACACTGCACACACGTGGACATGAATCTCACGAACTCGTGATCGACGGGGCTCTTGCGCAGCTGCACCGCGCGCATCGCGTCGATTCGACCGCGAGGCGACAGCGCCTCCTCCCCCGTGGTCCGAAACGTCGGGCAGTGCGGCAAACACAACCCACAACCCACGCATGCGTTCAGTTCGTCAGCATCGAGCCCCAGCACCAGCTTCACCGTAGCGTCAGCACGTCGATGCCGGGGTTGAACCGCCCGTTGGGATCGAATTCGTGTTTGATCCGCCGGTGCAGATCGGCGACGACGGGGTCGACGACGCGAGGTGGTGCGGACTCTTCGTGATGCACGACCCCAACACCGATCTCGGCGACGAATCGACCGGTGCCGGCAAGGTTGGCCAGCGCCGACGGCGGTAACGACCACCTGCCGCCGCGAGGCAGTTCGGGAGGATCTCCAGGCACGAGCTTGGCGTTCTCGGCCTGAGAGCGCACGTCGTCCGGGTGCCCTTCGAGCAACACCCACACCGACTCGCCGTCCCACAACATCGACGTCGGCCGGTACAACAGCGCCTGCAGCCGGTCGGGAGGTTCGAGACTGACGAACCATTGTTCGAACGACGCCCGGGGTCGGGTGCGGAGAATCACCTCTGCCAGGAAGCCGAGCGTGCCGTGCGCACCCACCATGAGGCGACACAAGTCGAAACCGCTGACGTTCTTCACAGTCGGTCCACCTGCCTTGACCAACTCGCCGCTCGCGTTCACGTAGCGCACCTGCAGCACGGTGTCCCGAATCGGCCCGTACCGCAGCCGCCGAATACCGCTGTCGGCCACGGCCAGCGCGCCACCGATCGTGCCAACGGGCGGCACCGCGACACTCTGGCCGAACCGTGCGAGTGCCTCGTCGATCATTTCCACCGGCGTGCCAGCACCGCAGCGAACTGTCATTTCGTCCGGTTGCACGTCGTAGATGCCCGCAGGAGCCATCACGGTGCGTACATCGTCGACGGGGCCACCACGAGTTGCCATACCGGCCACGGTGACCTCGCCCTCCCGCCCCACTTCCTCCGCGAACTCGTGCAGTTCCTGCATCGTCTCGACCACGGTCAGATCCACGCCCCATCCGGAACCGCGTGAATGTCGCTGCAGCGGGCCGGGCTCGGTAGCACCTTGCCCGGATTCGACAGTTCCCGCGGGTCGAACGCCACCCGCAGCGCCTGTTGAGCGGCGAGGTCGACCGGCGAGAACATCAAGTGCATGTAGTCGCGCTTCTCCAACCCGATGCCATGCTCGCCGCTGAGTACTCCGCCTGCGGCAACCGATGCACGCACGATCTCGGCACCGGCAGCATGAACGCGCTCGATGGTTCCGGGCACCCGAGCATCGAAGATGAGCAGCGGATGCAGGTTGCCGTCGCCCGCGTGGAAAACGTTGAGTACCTGGAGTTCGTGCCGCGATGCGATCGCGTACACCTCGGCCAGAACAGCAGGAAGTGCGGCTCTGGGCACCACCGTGTCGTGCAGGTAGTAGTCGGGTTGAATGCGTGCGATCGCACCGAACGCTGATTTGCGACCTTTCCACAACAGCGCCCGCTCGTCCTCGTCTCGCGCGACCCGAATCGATCGGACGCCGTGGTCATGCGCGATCTTCAGAATCCGCTCGGTGTCGTGCAGCACGCCACCCGGAAGTCCGACCACTTCCACCAGCAGCGCAGCCGCGGCGTCGACGGGCAACCCAGCGTGAATGTAGGCCTCGACGGCCTGTAGACACAGCTGGTCCATCATCTCTACTGCGGCCGGCACGATGCCTGCGGCAATGATTCCCGAGACTGTTTGTGCCCCTGCCTCCACCGTGTCGAAGTCGCACAACATGGTCCGCACATCTGGAGGATTTGGCGTCAACCTGACGCAGATGTTGGTGGCGATTCCGAGCATTCCCTCGCTCCCGACGAAGACGCCACGAAGGTCATAACCGGGCGGGTCGGGCTCCTCGCCTCCGAACACCGTGAGCGAGCCGTCGGGCAGCACCACTTCGATCGCGAGGATGTGAGCCGCCGTGACTCCGTCTGCAAGACAATGCGGGCCACCCGCGTTGTTCGCAACGTTGCCGCCGATCGAGCACGTCTGTTGGCTGCTCGGGTCGGGCGCGAAATGCAAGGCGAGCTTGGCGACCTGCCGTGACAGGTCGAGGTTGAGCACACCGGGCTGCACCCACGCCAGTCGGTTGATCGGATCGACAGACAACACCTGGTTCATCTTCGACGTGACGATCACCACGGCACCGTCGAGCGGCACAGCTCCCCCCGCTAGGCCAGTACCGGAACCGCGTGCGACAAAGGGCACGTTGTGTTGAGCGCACAACGACACGCACGCCTGCACCTCCGCGGTGGTCTCGGGCAAACACACGACCGAGGTGCCACCCTCCATCGTCGACGCATCCTTGCGATACAACGAGAGTTCGGTCGAGCCGTCTCGCACCCGATCGGGGGCAAGCGCCCGCCGGAGCCCGTCGATCAGAGCAGCCGGTGCGCCCGGACCTCCCACGCCTACTTCTTCTTCAGCACGATGACCCGGCCGGTGTCGACCGGTTGCCCGTCGACGAGCAGTTGATCGTCGGGCCCGAGGCGGCCGTCGATCGGCTCGGCCACATGGTCTCGCCGGGTGCGCAGCTCGTGCTCGCGCGCCTTCCCAGCCGCGCGGCCTTCGCGGACGGCGTCGACGACCACGTTGGCTTTGGCTCGAGCTTTCGTCGAGGCAGATTTCGCGATGTTCTTCGGCGACAGTGTCTCGGCAGTGCGGTGAACCGTTCGGCTGACCTTCTTCTTCGCGTAGCTCGCGCCGGTCACACCAGCGGCGACACCTCCGACAAACCAGGTGACACGCTTCATGCTTGCTGCTGCTTTCGGCTCGTGGAACGGCGCCGTCCGTTCTTCACATCGATGGCATGCTGCACGTGCACGATTTCAGCGCCCGTATCGACGCCCTTCAAACGGCGCACGGCCCGACTTGTTCCCGTCGCGATCCCCGCCATCTTGATCACCGGTGCCGAGAACAGGCTGCGGGCGGCACGGCCAGAGCCTTCCATCGCGTCGCTGATCGCTTCGGCCGAACCGAGCACGCGATCGAAGCGCTCCAAGTCGCTGCGGGCGGTCGCCATTGCGGAACGCGCCTCGTCGGTGCTCAGGCGCAGTTCCGCGAGTAGCGGCTGCGTCTCGCTTCGAAGCGCATCGACTTCGGAACGCAACGAACCCAACGCGTCGAGAACCCGCACCAGCACCACGATGAGCGCTGCAAACCCGAGGGCGCACAGCAGCGCTGCAAGCGTGACGGCAAGATCTCCGGCGGACATGCTGTCAGGGTAGCCCAGCCGTTCGCCAGCGCAGCGGCCTCAGCAGGTCGTGCCGGTGGGAATCATGAACATTGCGCAGGTCTGAATTCATGCACGCTCGTCCTGCTGTTTCACGACGATCTCCGCTTCGCTGCCGTGTGTCGTCGGTGTGTAGAACTGCCGGTCGGTCAATCCGTCGGGAAGGTACTGCTGGCTGACCCACCCTCCGTCGTGATCGTGGGGATACGCGTAGCCGCTGCCGTGCCCGAGGGTCGCGGCACCCTGATAGTGACCGTCACGGAGATGGGCCGGTACCTCGCCGAGCGCCCCGTCGCGCACGGCTTCCCGGGCCGATCCGATCGCCAGGGTGGCGCTGTTGCTCTTCGGGGCGGTCGCCATGTGGATGACCGCTTGGGCAAGGTTGAGTTGTGCCTCGGGCAGCCCCACGTGTTCGACGGCTTGTGCCGCGGCGACGGCCACCTGCAGCGCCGTTGGATC